>DVED01000060.1 GCA_015295945.1 Oscillatoriales cyanobacterium M59_W2019_021
GTTTGCCCTCGATTCCCGATACCGATCGCCTCCACGAGGCTTTATTGCGCGGACTGCACCAATGGATGTCCGCGCGAGGGAGTGCGGTCTTTCCCTGTCGGTTGGGAAACCTCCAAGGGGATCTCCAGCATTTGAATGCTTTGTTTTCCGTGTTAGGGCAACCTCTGTCTGCCAGCGAATTGGTGGAGTTGTGCCAGCACTGCGATCGCCAAATCCGGCAGGTTCGTCCGTCGGCGGGGGATAAATGGGTGGTGCGCTACAAACCCGCCCCAGCACCGCGATCGGGTTTTGCCTGTCAGATCGCGATCGCCTCGTCCCGCGAAAACCCTACCACTGAAGGTTCTTGGCTGCTGCCCTGCGTTCCGGCTCTGGATGGCTATTACGCCCAACAACTGGCTCGGTTGTTCGATCTGTTGGGGCAACCCCTATCCGAAGGAGAACGGCAACAACTCCAGGTGGGATTGGCGAAGGAACTGGAAACAGGATTTCGCGCGTCGCCGTATTCCCGAGTTGTGATTCGCTATCAAAGCGTTGCGCCCCCCGGCAAGGGCTTTACCTGTGGGGTGAAGGCGATCGTCCAAACCTTAGAGGAACGATGCCAGCATTTGGTAGCAACTCATACCGAACCGCTATTCGGACGCCATGCCGATGCCAAGGTGATGGCAGTGGCGCGTTCCCTGGGAAATCCGGCGGCAAATCCGATTTTGGATATCGGAGCGGGAACGGGACGCAATACCTTGCCTTTAGCCCGGTTGGGGTATCCCGTGGATGCGTTGGAATTAGCCCCGGCTTTTGTCGATCGCTTGCAGACCGCGCTAGAGTTAGAAGCGTTACCCGGTCGGACTATGCGAGGGGATATCCTCGATCCGCAGGTCGCGTTACCCCGCGATCGGTATCGAGCGGCGATTTTATCGGAGGTACTGCCCCATTTTCACTCGGAGCGACAATTGCGATCGCTGATGGAGCGGATGTCAGAGGCGATCGCATCGGGAGGATTGTTACTCTTTAGCACGTTTTTAGCGGCGGATGGCTACGAACCCGATAACTTGGCATTGCAAATGTCTCGCGTGACCGATTCGTTCCCGTTTACCCGATTGCAGTTGGCATTAGCTTTGAAAAATTTACCTCTACAATTGATCTCGGATGAATCGGTTGTGGAATACGAGCAAACTCATCTACCGCCATCCGCTTGGCCGCCGACGGTATGGTTCGAGCGTTGGGCGTCCGGTCGGCGGTTATTTGCACTCACTCGCGAACGACCCCCCGTTGAATTACGCTGGATTCTTTGCCAGCGCTTGTGAAATTCTTGGGAGGATAATCTTTGTTAAGGATCTCGTTTGAGGAGGAATGATATAGTCAGCGGAGTCTAGCAATCGAGGTGGATCTCGACGACACCATGCAGCGAATTTCGAGCTTTTGAGCGATCGATCGTTGCCCGCGTTCGCGTCTCATTCGATGTCATTCGATCGCGCCGTGCCAGTCCGATCGGAACTTTAAATTCGCATTTTAGCAAACGATGGACTCCGTAAAACTTGGGTCAAAACTATCAAAAATCCGACTCCCCTTCAAAATATTCACACAGGTTATCCTGTCAAAATTTTGAATTTAAACGATCGGTTGTGGAGAACGATTTGGACGGCTTTCTCTAACTTCTTCTTCGTAGAACAGTAAAATCGGTTATGACTAGGAATATTTTCCAGAGTGATTCTCAACAGTCGAATTCTCTTGACGATCGATCGGCAAAGTTCACTCCGAGCGAAGCGCACGATGTCATTTGCGATTATATGTTAACCACGATCAAAACTCGTTCTCCAGACGAAGTATTATCTCGCTTCAAGCAATTATTTATTGAAGAGGATAAACTCGAAGATTCCCAACTTGTCGATGCTTTAAATTCTTTTGTTAAATTTCGAGAAAAGCAAGAATTTACGCATACTCTGAAACGATGTTGTTATATTTTAATTAATAACTTACATGCCAGTCGCAACTCTCAATATGTTTTAGAACTGATTAAGACGTTCGATCGGGTTATCGATTCCAATTCTCCCTTACCCCCGAGTTGGAATCTTATCCGAACTTGGATCGTCAGTTTTGTTGAAAGTTCGGACTACCAAGACTTAAAAAATTTCGTTTCGCCGATTATCGGTTTAGATCGCCAAAAATTTGGGAAAGAGAAAAGCTGGAGCCATCGCTATACGTCGTATCTTTTAGTGTCTCAGTCTTTGGATGCGAACAATTCGGAAGAGCAGCGAGAGTTTTCGAGAAGCTTATCGAAACAGCTTCGCGATCGATTTAAGTTCGATCTAGCTATGTATACCGCTCGATCGGAATCTCCTGCCTCTCGTTCTCAAACCCTGACCAATCCGACAAAATTGGGTAATGCTGCGATTTCGTTAATCAAGCAAATCGTATCCAAGCATAATTTGTTCAGATACGCCGAACAAGCTCGTCTCTGGCTGGAGTCTGTCGAAAATTTAAACTATAAAGAATTTAAAAAGCAATTTCAAGACTATGCTATTCTTTCCTCAGTCGAAGATTCGCTAACCCAAGCCTTAAAAAGTAAACTGTCGGAGAAATTAGACACCCTCTACAGCAATCACGATCTCGAACCGATTGATCGCGATTTAATTCTCCGAACTTGCAAGCGATCGGTCGAATTCTTTACCATCGAAAATGGTAAAGATCCGTCTTTATTATTCATCCTCTTAACCAATGGTGGTAACCCGATCGCTCTGGCAATTATTTTGCTCAAAATTGTCCTGCTTTGCGACTCGACTCGCACTCACCTCGAGATTTGCATTGCCAAATTAATTCAATATTATGAAAACTATCCCGAGTCCGAGTGTCAGTGGTTTATTAATTTTCTCGAAATTTTCAATTTGATTTTTACAATTTATACGGAAAATATTCGCTACGATTTGGTGAAAGTGACCGATAATTCCTCCAATAACGGACACTCGATCGAACATTTAGAGGGATATCGACTCTTTTGCCAAGCACAGGGTTTAAAATTAAAATTGGGAGATCGCGATTTGAGCGGTGCGGATTTGAGCGGTGCGGATTTGCGCCGTGCCGAACTGCAAAATGGCAAACTGAGCGGGGCAAAACTCAGTCAAGTGAGTTTGCACGGCGCGAAACTTAGCGATGCGGATTTAAGTCATGCCGATCTCCAACATACGAACTTGAGCCGCGCCGATTTGAGTCGTGCCGATCTCAGCGGAGCGAATCTGGCTCATGCCAATCTCCGAGGTGCGATCCTCAAAGGGGCGAATTTGGCGGGAGCCGATCTATCTAATGCCGATTTGGATTGTGCGGATTTGTCTGGGGTCAATCTGTCGCGATCGATTTTACGTCGTGCTAGTTTGCGTTATGCCAATTTATCCCATGCCAATCTCAGTTACGTCGATCTAACTCGCGCTCAATTAAATCACGTCAATCTCAGTCATACCAATCTCACCGATACATTTTTGCGACACACGAACCTCAGCAATTCCGTACTCGTGCGGGCTAATCTCACCGGAGCCAATCTCTTCAGTACGAATCTGGACGATGCCATCGTCAATGGAACTCAGTTTGGCGGAAATTCGGGATTATCTCCCCAGGTTAAAAAGTATCTTATTTTTCGAGGAGCGATATTTTAATTAAAGCTTTGTCGTTCATTCTTAATCTATTTTTAACTAATTTTTTAATTTGAAAACTTCAAGATGCCGAAATTCCGTTTTTTAGTTCCTCTGGTCGCGATCGCCCTCTTATCCCTCTTGTCAATTCCCGCTGGGGGAACGATCGATTCGGCTGACTGGAAATCTCCTACTCCAGGTGGAAATGAAATTGGAGAGTGCGAGGGATGCGAGGGGAAAGGAGTCCGAATTTTTCAAGGAACTCACGTTTACGTCGAAGAGATTCGCGAATTTGGATTTTACGATCGGGCGATTATCGGTCGGACGAAAACGGGCTATTTTGCCTTCGACGAACAAACCCAGGATGTCGTTGAATTTGATGATCGCGATCGTCTCTGCACCCAAGTGCAAGCCGCTAATCGGAAATGGAATAATACTCTGCGCTACTTTAACAGCAGCCAACCCATCGATTACTATGCGATTAAGTATTCTCTCTACGTTCTCTTTCCTTTTATCGTTCTATTTATCGGCTTTTATCTGAGGTTTAAGACAAACTTACCGTTCCCTCGAAGAATCGATCGGATTCTCCAAAGCAAACGGTTTGCTGCCAGTTTGTTAGTTTTGACAGCTTTTTCTAAGTATTGGGTTTCGGCATCAACCCTCGAAGCCTCGCAATCCTGGGATCGAATCGAAGATCTCTTTTTCGATCTGCTGGGAATTTTTGTCTTTGCGATCGCTTGGTCGATGGGATGGCTGTGCTTCCCCAAAATTAATTTGAGAATCGAAAAATTTCCCGGTTTGAGTTCTCTGGCAACCTCCGTTCTCAAAGTATTGCTATATGTCGGCATCTTGACGATCGGACTATCGGTAACTTTGGGTTTAATTCAGTCTTCCGATACGAGTATTCGCTTTTTTTCCTGCGAGAATCACCTTTAAGGTAGAGGGAGAAGAGAGCTTTCTTGAGCCGGGGAAGCAGGGGGAGCTTTCTTGAGCAGGGGGAGCAACTAGCAACTAGCAATTACAAACCCCAAACCTCAAACCCCAACAAGGGATACAGGGTTTTGCTTAACCCGTACTGAGGTTAACTAGCAAATGACAAATGACCAGTGACCAACCCCTAACCCCAAACTCCCAACCCCAAATTTTTAAGTTTGAGCGTTCAACTTCGCCGCAGCGAAACTCGCCTTGTACTCGATAACCGGAGAACGGTGTCCCAACAGGCGATCGAAGTGAAACCGAAGCTGACCTTGGATTTGGGGGAACTTCCCTAAAATGCAGAAGAGCGCGTACAGCAGCGAATCTTCAGCTTTAAACTGACGACCGCACATATACCGATAGACGCGGTAAACTTGCAAACCATACACACCCAAGAGTAACACCAAACTTAAGCCATGCACCCATCCCGCGCAACCCAGTGCCACGAGCGGCAGAATCAAGCCCCACAGCCAAATACTGCGGCTTTCTTTCACCCAGTACCGTTCCGGAGCGCTACCGTGCAACCAAGACCCTTCTGCATAGGCGTGACCCGCCCGGATCGATCGCGTCCACCACTCGCTAAACCGAGTCATTTGCGCGTCGTGCAGCGCCATTTCGCTTGCCAGACGCCACACCTTCCAACCCCGACGGCGCAACCGCAAGCACAGTTCCGGTTCTTCTCCGGCAATTAACACGGGGTTGAATCCGCGAACTTCCCGGAAGGCAGAAATTCGCATCATGGCGATACCGCCAGAAGCCTCGGTTTCGCCACTGGGTTGATTCCACTCCATATTGCACAGTCGGTTGTAAATCGACAGGTGGGGGAAACGTTCGATGAGGCGACCGCATACCACCGCCCAATCGGGATGTTCGGAGAGGGCGCGGGCGGCGGTTTCCAACCATCCCGGTATCAGTTCGCAGTCTCCATCGATGAATTGGACGAATTCGACTTGGGGATGAAGTTGCTTCAGGCGGGCTAAGCCTTCGTTGCGGGCGCGAGCCGCACTGAAGGGGATAGACGGATCGAGTTCGACGGTGGGAATTTCTAGCAAACCCGCTAAATCGACGCTGCCATCGGTCGAACCGGAATCGACGTAGACGACGGGAGCCGCTTCTTTTTTGAGGGAAAGCAAGCACTGGCGCAAGCGCAGACCTTCATTGCGTCCGATAACGACTACTCCAAACGTATTCATGGGTATTCTCCTTGGGAAATATATGGTGTTAGGTAGTAGGTAGGGTGTGTTGAGGCACGAAACGCACCATTTAGGTGAGTTCTCGGACTCAAGCGGCTCGACCCAAAATGGTTTTGGGCAAGCTGGGAAATGCACCGCTAGTGTAAAACCGAAAGAGCGATCGCTCCTCGGGGGGATCGATGCGGGCAATGGCAAAGCGATCGGTATCCAGACCGATGGATTCGTCGTCCCCGGAACCCATTGCCGATCTCAATCCCAACTCGCGCAGCATGGCGCGTGCGGGGGTTGAATGTCGGTTGTAGGGGAAGGCGAAATGCACGGGATCTCGCCCCAATTCGCGCCGATAGTCGGCGATGCAGCCTTCGATTTGCGATCGCACCACCCCCGGACTGGAATGGCTCAGATCGACGTGATCGGTTCCGTGCAGTCCCATTTCTAAGTTGGGGAACTCCCGCAGGGCGGCTCGGATTTCGTCCCAGGATAAAATCAGGCGCGGGGGCGTTGCCACCGGTTGCAGCCGATCGATGACTCGAGTCATCAACCGTTCTCGCTCGCCGTAAGTTGCCGGAATCAGCGCCTCGGTCAACCCTTGGAACGCCGTCGATCTCTGAGTTGCATCCGCGAGATCCCAACTGCCGAGATCCAGAGAAAGTCGGTTCTGAGTGCGGGTCTCGAAGGCGGTATAGAGCCGATCGATCCAGGGATTTTCGCCTCGGGCAATTAACCCAGTGGGTAAATACCAGGTTGCCGGGATGCCGTAGCGAGCCAAAATCGGTGCGGCAACGGTTAAATTATCCAGATAGCCATCGTCGAAAGTGACGACAACGGTTCCGGCGGGGGGCGTTTCTCCCCGATCGAGTTCTGCCAGCAGTTGAGTCAGGGAAATCGGGCGGCGGTGGCGGGCGAGAAACGCCATTTGCTCCTCGAAAACCTCCGGAGTTTTGCGAACGCCCGGATCGATCCACCTCGCCAGTTCTGGGGGGGCGATACTGTGATACATCAGGGCGATCGCCCCGCCGATCCCCCTAACTTTGACGTAAGCCGTTCCCATCCCCGTCCATTCCATCGCCCGTTCCAGGTTTAAAAGAACGCGACGTTTCCAAGAGAGAGAGGGGGATATCGAACCAGATGCAAACATAACGATTGTTAGTGGTTAGTGGTTAGTGGTTAGTAGCTAGTGGCGCTTTGGCAAATCATGGGTTACGGGTCACGGTTTTCTCCCCCCGCTTCCCCCAGGGCTGTTTCATTCTCCGAAAAATGAGGGGTTTGTCGGGGTTGTGTCCCTGTGTCCACCCCGCCCCACTGACAATTGAATGGGGGTTTGGGAGAGCGGGGCAACCCCGGAGGGATTGCTCCGGAGCGAAAATGAAACAGCTCTGCCCGCTTCCCCCGCTCTCGTCACCTTCTGCCTTAAAACTTGAATTACAACGCAAAGGGGTTTAACAAAGCGCTGTGGCGGATGAAATCCCACAACAGGTAAGGGGGGTCGGTATCGGGTTTGCATTGGATTGCCCGTCGCAACCGCCACAGGGCAAATCCCCCAATCCACAGAACATCGGCGACGGCAGCGTACAACCAGCCGTAGTTTTTGACGAAGTAACGCCGCCGCGACTGCAAGCGATATGCCGGAAAGCGCTGCGGTGGGGCATCGTCGTCGTAGGTGTATCCGGTACTCTGACCGCCGATGTGCCGAACGAGGCTGTGGGGAACGTACCAGCAGGAACATCCCGCCCGTTTTGCTCGCAGGCACAAATCGGTTTCTTCGTAGAACAGGAAGTAGTCTTCGTCCATGAGTCCGATGGTTTCGAAAACCTGGCGGCGAACGGCAAAGCAAGCACCGGAAACCCAATCCGTCGGGCAAGGTTCGGCGGGGACTTGGCGGACGACCGACCACGGCGACAGCAGCTTGGAGACGATGCCCAGACGCAATCCGCCATCGAGTTCGCTCAACCAGTTGGGAAATCGGAAGGCGATGTGCCAGGGTTCGCCGCTGGGACTTTCCAAACCCGTTCCGGCAATTCCGGCGTTGGGATGTCGGTCCATAAAGTTGACGAGGGCAGTGAGGGCGCCGGGACGAACGATCGAATCGGGGTTGAGGATGAGGAAGTAGTCGGGGGGATGGTTGGAGTAGAGGGCGGGACGGATGGCGAAATTGTTGCCGTAGGCGAATCCGCCGTTGCGCGGAGCGACTTGCAGCGATGCCCATTCGTGCCAACTGAAAAGATCGATCGCCCCTTGGATGCGTTCGGCAGAGTCGTCCCCCGAAGCATTTTCAACGACCACAACACGGGTTCCCGGCAGCGATTTCACTTCGCGTTCGAGAGAGCGCAAGCATTCGATGGTAAAGTCGGCGCTGCGATAGTTGACGATGGAAATTAGCAGTGGAAATGCTCGATTCGATCGGCGATGGGTTGTTTGTTGGGGGAGTGTTTTCAGCATGGTTGGTTCGTGGTCATGGGTCATTGGGGGTTTGGGGTTTGGGGTCGATCGTTTGTCACTATTTTCTCCTCCGGCTTCCCCTGCACTTTCATTCTGAACTTCTGGTTTAGCAGTCGTAACCCAGTTCGGCTAAATTAATACTGATGAGTTTGCTGGTGCGTTGGTTGCTTTCGCGGAAGGAGTTGCCGACGGCTTTGGCGATCGTGTTTCGGAAATAGGTTTCGGCGCGATTGTGGTATTTTTGGGGTAAAAAGCGATCGACCAGTTCCGAAAGTTTGTAGCCGACGCGCCACGGGAAAGATCGAGGGGATTTGGGAGTTTCGGGAGGAACGCAAAATCCATTAATTTGTTGGCGAAACATCAGGGTTCCGGCTTTGAATCCGACATTTTTGGGAATGGGATGGGAGGTAAGTTCTCCTTTGGCTCCCGCGAAGTCGATAATGGTTTGGCTGGCAGCTTGGGGATCTTTGACGAGAGTTTCAAAAGGCAGCACTAAGACGTTATCCGCGCCAAAAAGTTGATGGTAATAGGCGATCGCCAAATCGTATTCAAAATAGTCGAGTTGACAAATCGCGCCGATACCGGGTTTGCGGGTTTCGCCAATTCCGATAAATCGGGACAGGGAAGCAGCATCTCCCCGGCGAATGGACTGGCGGTACGAGGACAAAATTTCGGATTTTTGCTCCCGAATAACCATTAAGATTTTGGCTTCTGGAAAGGTGGCATTGAGGCGATCGGCAACATCTTTTCCCCAATACTTTCCTTCCACTTGATGTCCGATTAAAAACTCTTCGGAAATAACGGGAATTAAGTTGCGTTTTGCCGCATCTTGCAAGCCCAGATCGAACATTTGGCGAACTTTTTTGGCTGAGAAGCGAAACGCATTGGCGATAATAAATTGTTCGATCGACTCGTAGGAAGGCAAACCCCAAGGGGCATAAAATCCCGTTCGTTCGTCGTTAAATAGCGACTGTTGCAACCAAGTAGAGGCTGCTTTGGGATAGCCGATGTGAATGAGTGGTACTGGCAATATATTCATTATCTTATGTTTTTTAAGAATTGGGTAAAGTTGATGCAATTCTTTACATTTTAATCGACCAAAATGCGATTTAAATGATAATGAGATCGACGGCGAATCTACAAAATTTGCAATTAGCAATCGTAGCCCCAAGTTTGAAGATCGATGCCGATCGCCCGACTGGTATTTTGGTTACTTTCTCTGAAGCGATCGCCAACATTTTTCGCGATGAATTGTTTGAATTGGGATTCTGCGCGATCGTGTCGTTCTTGAGGAATTAGGCGATCGCTGGCGGCAGAAATTTTCTGGGCGAGTCGCCAAGTTATCGGAGGTTTGTTGCCCGAGAAATCGCCCCCTTGACAGAAAAAGTTTAATTTGCGCCGCAGTTCTAAAGTTGCGCCTTTACAGCCGATATTGGCAGCGGATTGGGGGTAGTTTGGCTGTGCAGTTAAGCCGACAAAGTGAAAGATTTTTTCAGCGAAATCTTGGCGGTTGTGTTTGAGGAGTTCAAAGGGCAAGACGAGGACATTTTCCGCGCCGAATAAGGTGTGATAGTAGGCGATCGTTCGATCGTATTCCAGATAATCTAACTGACACGGAGGTCCAAAACCGGGTTTGCGATCGTAAGCTCCGATAAACCGATCGAATGTCGTCGTTTCTCCCATTTTGATATGTTCGCGATAGGAGGATAAAATCGTAGCTTTTTGTTCGCGAATGACGATTAAAATTTTAGCGTTTTGGAAAGTAGCTGCCATGCGATCGGCAACTTCTTTTCCCCAATAGCAGCCGCGAATCTGACTGCCAATTAAGGTTTCTTGAGAGATAACGGGAACTAAATTTTGACGTTGGGCTTCTTCTACTCCAGAGGCAAAAGCTTGGCGAGCTTGTTCTGCCGAAAATTTAAACGCATTGGCAATTACAAATTGTTCGGTTGCTTCGCCGGAAGGCAGACCCCAAGGGGCAAAAAATCCAGCTTTTTCGTCCGAGAAAACGATGTTTTGAAGCCAGGTAGAAGCGGCTTTGGGATAGCCGACGTGGATGAGCATGGTAATCAGTGATGGGTAATGGGTAATTGGCAAATCTTAAAAACTTACCTATCCTAGTTAATTTGATTTGCGCTTAGGGAGAAGTTTTGGGGAAGAGAAACTTCTGAAGTATTTTTTAAGTTTAGGATTAGATTTGCGATCAATTGGGAAAACTTTCCTTGTTTGAAATAATCCGTATAAACTTGGCGAGCATTTTTGATAATGCGATCGGCTTTTTCCGGATTCTCCAAATAGTAGCGACACTTTTCTTCCAAATCGGCAAAATCCCAACGGACGGGAACGTAAGTTTCGCCGGGAATGAAAATATTCGGTTCGGTGTCGATATATTCCATCGATGGTTTCACCAATAAGCTGTCATAGCAAATCGCTTCAAAATCTCGCCAGCAAGTTTCTCCCCAACCAAACGGACTGAAGACGATACGACTGCCTTTTAATTCCCGTTCGTACTGACGGCGGGGGATAAATCCTTCTTCGGCAAATCGGGCGCTAGCTGCCAAGTTATAATTTTTTTCTAGCGGTTTTAATGCCTCAACTGCGGCGATGCGATATTCGCAGTACCACTCTTTTTGCTGTTGGGTTCCTAACGACATCCGGCAGAAGATATCGATATTTTTCGCATAAGTGTGGCGAAATCCAAATCGCGGCAGTAACTCGCGGCGGAAGCGGCGTGCCGTTCCCAAATTCCACCCCGTGGCAATTCGATGTTCGTAAGCTGGGGAAACTTGGGAACTGACCGACCATCCGTTCAGTTCGATTCCGGATTCGGCGATAGCGGCGATAAAGCGAGAACCGCCGATAAAGCCTTGTCGATATTCGCTTAAATCTCGAGGACGCTGGCGTTTGAGAAATCGATCGACATAAGGCAAGACGTTAAAAAAGTTGCTGCTGGTTTGGGCAAACGGATCGACGAAAATCAGTTTTCGGTTGGGTTGGTCTTCCCGAATTTCGCGGACGACTCGCTCGATATCGATCGCACTTTCTCGCCAGGAAGGAAAGAGGAAGACCGCATCGGAATTATCTTGTTGGCAGCCAAATTGAATGTCTGCCAAAGTTTCCGCACGGACGGATTTTAGCGTCATTCCGAATTGGCGTTTGAGTGAGTGGCATTCGTCGGTAAACGGTTCGCGTTGTGCGGCAACGATCGAATCTTCCGTCCCGCCAATGAGAAGGATGTTCATGATTGGTTATTGGTTATTTGTCATTGGTCATTTGTCATTGGTCATTGGTGAGGGGTTAATTCCCAATGACCGATAACAATTAGCCGTCGAGGAGTGCGGTTTTGAGGTAGGCGTTTAAATGTTCTGCCATGATGCGGACGTTGGGTTCGCGCAGCATACTGGAATGACTGCCGGGAACGTCGAAAACGCGGACGTTTTGGGTGGCGCGTTTGCCCCAACCGAACAGGGGATCGCTGGTGTAGTCGATGCCGCGAATTTCGTTAATTTCGACTTCCGTGGCGCGAATGACGACCAGTTCTCCGTCGAATTGGCGTTGGGGAACGTATTCGGTTTCGGCGCAAGCGTAAACCGTACGGACGGGAATTTGTTGTAAGAATTTGGGGAGGGAAAGTTGTTTGGCGAGGCAATAGCGATATGCTTTCACCGCAACTTTTTCCCGCAGGATTTGGAGTTGGTTTTGAACTTGGTAAATCAGGAAGTTTTTGGCTTTATTTCCCACACGAAAGGCGATCGAATTGAGCCGTTCGGACCACTGAGACTGTCCCTCGGAGTTAAACGCACCCGAGAAGCTTTGCCATCGCTGTGCTGCCTGATTCCGTCGCGGTGCTTGCACGTCCACCGATTCCAGCAACGCCACCATCGCCACTTCTTCGCCTTCTGCTTGCAGGCGAGTAGCGATTTCGTAGGCGAGGACGCCACCCGCACACAACCCGCCGAGGAGGTAAGGTCCGTGGGGTCGAACGCTGCGAATGCGATCGAGATAGCGGGTTGCCATTGCCTCAATCCGGGTATCGACGATGGTGCATTCCTCCGTTGCCAGGGGTTGCAACCCGTAGACAGGGCGATTTTCGTCGAGATGCCGCGCGAGGTTGAGATACAGCAAGGTTTCGCCGTCGGCATCGTGGATCAGGAACCACGGGGTTTTGTCGCCGTTGGCTTTCAAGGTTACCAATACGTCTCGCGTCGTTTGTGCCGAGGGTGCGAGAATTGCCGCTAACTGTTCCAGGGTGGAAGATTCTACCAAGACTGAAAGGGGCAGCTTTTTGCCGAATTCCGCTTCGATTTGGGTAAACAGCCGGACGGCAAGGAGGGAATGTCCCCCTAAATCGAAGAAGCTGTCGGTGACGCTGACTTCTCGGTCTAAGTCGAGGACTTGACTCCAGATGGCTGCCAGTCGCTTTTCTGCGGGGGTGCGAGGGGGAACGATCGCTCCCGAGGTTTGTTGGACGGGAATGGGTAACGCACGGCGATCGACTTTGCCGTTCGGCGTCAGCGGCAGTGCCGACAGGAAGACGAAGGCGGCGGCGGCGGGAACCATGTACTCGGGGAGTTGCGCTTTCAGGTAGGCGCACAAATCGTTTGCCGTGGTTGGACTGTTGGGTTGCAGAACCACATATGCGACTAACCGTTTGTCTCCCGGCGTGTCTTCTCGGACCAGGACGATGCGATCGCCCACTGCTGGGTGTTGGGATAGTGCATCTTCGATTTCTCCCAGTTCGATGCGATACCCGCGAATTTTCACCTGATGGTCGATGCGTCCCAAGAATTCGAGGTTGCCGTCGGGGAGATAGCGGACTAAATCGCCAGTTTTGTACAGTCGTCCTTCGTTGTTAAAGGGGTCGGGGATGAATTTGGTGGCGGTGAGTTCCGGACGGTTGAGATATCCCCGCGTGACGCCGACGCCGCCAACGTGCAGTTCGCCGGGAACGCCGATGGGAACGGGTTGCAAATAACGATCGAGAACGTAAACTCGCGCGTTGTCGATGGGACGACCGATGGGCGGTTTGCGGCTGCCGTCGGTGCATCGGGCAATGGTGGCGCACACGGTGGTTTCCGTGGGTCCGTAGGCGTTGAAGAACAGGCGATCGGGCGCCCACTGTGCCACCAAGTCGGGCGAACAGGCTTCTCCGGCAACGATTAAGGATTTGAGGTGGGGCAACTCTACTTTGGGTAAAGCTGCCAGTGCCGACGGCGTTAAGGTGACGTGGGTGATTTGCCGTTCCCGGAAGACCCGCAGCAAGGGGGAACCGGGGAGCAAGTTATCTTTGGTTTCCAGGTACAAACACGCCCCGACGTGCAGTGCCATCACCACTTCGGAGATGGAGGCGTCGAAGCTGAAGGAGGAGACTTGCAACACGCGGCTGTTGGCGTCTACTTGGAAGGCACGACTTTGTGCTTGGGCGAGGTTGCAAGTGCCGCGATGGGGAACCAGGACGCCTTTGGGTTTTCCGGTGGAACCGGAGGTGTAGATGACGTACGCGAGGTTGTCGGGGGTGGTGAGGGTTCCCAGATTCTCGCTGCCGAATCGGGAAATGGTATCCCACTGGCTATCTAAGTTAATCCGACAGACGTCGCACTCGGGCAGTTTGGCAACCAAGCGGCGTTGGGTCAGCAGGATTTGGATGCCCGAATCGGCGATCGCAAAGGCTAACCGTTCTTTGGGATAGGCGGGATCGAGGGGTAAATAGGCACCGCCGGCTTTGAGGATGCCTAACAGTCCGACGACCATTTCTAAGGAACGTTCGACGCAAATGCCGACGAGGGTTTCCGGACGAACGCCCAACGATCGCAAGTACCGGGCGAGTTGGTTGGCGCGATCGTTCAGTTGCCGATAGGTGAGGGTTTGTTCCCCGAATGCTACCGCTAAGGCGTCGGGGGTGCGATCGACCTGTTGCTCGAAGACTTCGTGAATGCAACGATCGTGGGGGAACTCGGTTTGCGTTTGGTTCCACTCTATTAATAATTGCTGCCGTTCGCCATCGGTCAACAAGGGAAGTTGAGAAATGGGTTGTTGGGGATCGGTGACAATGCCGGATAGCAGCATTTGGAAATGCCCCGCCAACCGGGCGATCGTCGCTTCGTCGAATAAGTCGGTATTGTATTTAAAGTGGCAAACGACTGCATCATTGCCTTCAACCGCTTCTAACGTGAGGTCGAATTGCCCTTCTTGCTGGGGAAGGTTGTAGGGTTCGAGTTGCCAACTGCCCCACTGGACTGGATTTCCCACCCGCAGTTGGGTTAGTTCGCCCCAGTTTTGGCAAACGAAGGCAACTTGGAAAATGGGCGATCGACTCGGATCGCGTTTCAGTTGCAACCGTTCGACGATTAAGGGGAAGGGATAGTCACTATGGGTTGCCGCTTCGGTGAAGGTGTGGCAAACGCGATCTAAGACGGTCTCGAAGCTGGCATCCCCTGCCATCGCCACTCGCACGGGAACGGAATTGGTAAAGTTACCGACAATGCCTTCTGCTTCGGGGTGGCGGCGATCGCGAATCGTCCCGACGAGAATATCTTCTTGTCCCGTATACCGATGCAATAACACCTGAAGCGTTGCCAGGAGTACGGTGTCAAGGGATGTCCCCCGGCAAGTTGCGAGTTCCTTCAGGTGTCCGGTCAGGTGGCGATCGAGCCGAATGGTGTAGGTTGCGCCCCGATCGGTCTGTATTGGGGGACGCGGGCGATCGGTGGGAAGTTCCAGAACGGGTAATTCTCCGGCAAGCTGTTGCTGCCAGTAGTCTCCCAGTCGTTCTCCGGCATCGGTGGATAGTTGTTGTGCCTGCTCCCGAACGCAATCGCCATAGGTTTTCTCCAACACGGGTAAATCGACCGGCGTTCCTTCAACTTCGCCGCGATATAGCTGTTGCCACTCGTCGAGGAGGATAGAGAGAGATCGATCGTCGCACACTAATAGATGCGCGGTGATGAGTAAGACGAAATCGCGATCGCCGCAAGTCCACAACTGCGCCCGAAATCCCGGTTCTCGTTCCAAATCGAACGGACGCCGATACGCTGTCACAAGGTCTCGCTCCAGTTGAAAATCCGTCCACTCCGTCGCGTCGGTTTCCCGAACGTTGACAAGGGGGCGATTCATGACTTTTTGTTGGGGATCGCTCTCGGTGTGGGAGACGATCGATCTCAAGCTGGGATGGCGATCGAGCAGTGCTTGAAAAGCCCGCTGCAAGGCGGTTACATCGAGTGGGGAACGGATGCGAGCGCTCGAGGCAGTGTGGTATGCCGAACTATCGGGTGCGTTCCGATACAGAAACCAAAGGGCTTGTTGGTTGTATGATAGAGAGTGGAAATATATGGTTTGGCGGGCTGATTCCTGAAGCTGCAACTTCGGGGTAGCCTGCTTTTTTTCGGGCGGTTTGTCCGCCACCCTTTCGGGAGTACAGGTCATGGGGTAGAGATCTCCTCGTTAGAGCGGATTGAATTGTCTGAAGGTTCTGTGTTTTTTGAGTGGGGTGGATCGGTTCCACCGAGTTTAAAAGGCGATCGTTTCATGACTGGAACGATCGAAACTAGCTGCCTTCGATTGCCGGTTAGCGCAATGATAAAAGACGAATGAAAAAGTGTTGCCGTTTGCATCGTATCGCGATCGGAACGATCGAGGTTGACAGCTAGAAATTTTAGGGAAAACCCAAATTGAAGTCCGTCTACCTTTATTTCGGAAGTAGGGGAGAATTTTTTCTGTAAATTTACTTTTTGTTACAATTGAGGGTCGAGTCACCTAACTTTGAAGTCACAGCCAATTGGGAAAGAGTGTCTGGGACGACGATCGATCTCGAATCATCGCGCCAACTCTAACCGGGCTATCGCTCGGTATGGGTCAAAAAATGACAGCGGTCAAATGCGTGTAGTTTTTAAGTGAATTGGGGGCTAACCGATGCAGCCCGATCGATACGAAACTAACGTGCCTGAATGCGATCGCACTCAAAAACTACGAATTCTTAACCCAAATCACCTGCAACAGCACGATTGCAGCTTGGGAAGGCAAAATTTTAGAACTTCAAAGCACCCCGTCGATATCAGACTGTTAAATCTTCAGAAATCTCGAAAATTCAGCAACCTACAAACTTGAAACGCGGCACTAATAGGTGTCTTCGACTGAAAGCGATCGGATCGAAACTTAAAAGGGGCTTTGAGCGACTAGAAGAGCAGTGCGTTTTCATAATATATGCACCTAATAAAAAACGATTTAAAGCAGGAAAACGAAGTTCAAAGCAATGCCAATCTTATAAAACAAAGTGGCAACTCTCTAAAGCAACTCACAAGTTGGGACTTTTATTATTTTTATAATTGCCCTAAAATCCACAACTTCGATCGAAGGATTCCAAAGATTAGAAAAGGATTTCAATACCTGGTTCCTCGAAGTACTCTGTAAAGTAACATACCCCCTCTAAACAATGCCAGAGTTTATACAGATCTTTACTGAAACTTTAATTACGGAGCAAATTTGGTAAGAATTTACCCCCTTAATTTTACTTGTGCTTTAAAATTTGAGACAAATGTTACGAAGTTCTACGGAGATCTTCGGACGAGTCCAAATCGCTTTTGCCCTCTGGGCGGTGATTTCTTCTCCTCAAATGCTACTTTGATAAAGTTTTCGTACAGTTAAGAACTCGTAACATTTCCCGACCAAGCGGCTTCAAAAAACGCTAACTCGCACTGCATCGCATAGCGATAGGTCGATCGCACGATTTTCGTATCCTCTCCGTATTGATCGAGTAATGTTTCTAATTGTTGCGCCAGCGGTTGAAATTCATCGCTACCGTAAGTACAAATCCAGTCAGCATACCGATGTTCGGGGATGCCCCCCTTTGCCAATTCCTTGCCCAGAAACAAATACAAGCGCATACACGGTGCCATCGCCGCCGCCGTCACCCCCACCTCGTACCGCCAGGCGATCGCGCTCAGAAAGTCCGTATAGTGGCGCGTGGCGCTTCCCGGTTCTACGGTTTGCAAGTCCACTCCCCACTCTTTGGCGTATCCCCCATGCAAGCGCAACTCTTCGAGAACGCCGGATGCCAGATAGTGAAAGGCGAGAAATCCGTCCCAATCTGGAGCTTTTGCCGCCGCCACGCTGTACGATCGGGCAAAAGATTCTAGAAAAAAGGCATCTTGTCCCACATAATAAGCAAAACGCTCTGGCGGCAACGTCCCCGTGGCAATTCCGCGCACAAAGGGATGGTGCAGGCAAGCATCGGCAAGGTCTTGATTGGCTTGCCACAGTCGATCGGATAAAGTCATTAGTTATTTGGGGTTTGGGGTTTGGGGTTTGGGGTTTGTTAGCTATCAGCTATCAGTAGCGTAGCGCCTTCTTCTTGGCTGACGGCTGACGGCTGACAGCTGACAGCTTACGGGTCACTGGTCACTGTATTCTGAACTCCTGCAACTCCTGAACTCCTGAACTCCTGAAATATGTTGAAAGAAAATCCCGTTCAAAGCAAGAAATCGCGCTTCGAGTCTCTGGATGTGTTTCGGGGAATGGCGATCGCTGCCATGATTTTAGTCAACAATCCCGGTAGTTGGAGTCACGTCTATCCGCCGCTTCTCCACGCTGAATGGCACGGGTTTACTCCCACCGATTTAGTGTTTCCCGCCTTCCTCTTTATCGTTGGGGTTGCCATGCCGTTTTCCCTGGGCAAATATATCGACGGTTCCCGTCCCGCGCGATCGGTTTACGGGCGCATCCTCCGCCGCAGTGCCATCCTTTTCGCCTTGGGACTATTCCTCAATGGCTTTTACCAATACGATTGGGAAAATATTCGAGTCATGGGCGTTTTGCAGCGCATTAGCCTCGCTTACCTCATCTCTTCCCTCGTCGTTCTCAACTTATCGTTACGGAAACAAATGATTCTCGCCGTCGTGATTTTGTTGGGATATCAAGCTGCCATGCAACTGATTCCCGTTCCCGGTTTTGGGGCGGGAAATTTATCGGCAGAAGGGAATTTTGGAGCGTTTATCGATCGGGCAATCTTAGGCACGCAACACCTATTAAAAGGCGGACAATTCGATCCCGAAGGCTTATTTAGTACCCTCCCTGCCGTGGTGACAGTTCTCATCGGCTATTGGACAGGAGATTGGATGCGCCGCCAAACGCCCGAACCGCGATCGAGTCTCAATCTCGTTCTTGCCGGATTGAGTGGTTTGGTTGTCGGCAGGTTGTGGGGATTTGGCTTTCCCATTAACAAAGCTTTGTGGACGAGTTCTTATGTTATTTTCAGTGCGGGATGGTGTTTGCTAATCTTAGCATTTTGCTACCACCTCATCGAAGTTTTGGGACGAAAAACATGGGCATTTCCTTTTAAGGTGATGGGGCTCAATGCCATTTTCCTGTTTGTGGGCTCGGGATTAGTCGCCCGCATTCTCCTCTATACTCACATCGGCACGGGAGAAAATGCACCCAATACCTACACTTGGATTTATGAAAACCTGTTCCAAACTTGGGCGGGAAGTCTCAACGGCTCGCTTCTGTTTGCGATCGTCACCGTCCTCATCTGGTGGTGCATTCTGTACGCCATGTACCGCTTAAATTGGTTTTTAAAGGTATAGGATTTATACCATTTGGATGCGGCATAGGTCGAAAGAGCGATTGCCAATCGCCCCTACGCAACAACTGGGTAAGGTGTTTTGCATTTCAATTGCGATCGGGGTGGACGCGGGGACGCGGCGAGAGATTGACCGTTTTGAGACAGAGCGACCCATCCCAATTTGAATGTATTTTAGCTTAGCTTTAACACCTGCAAAAAAATAAATTTATTACTTATTACTTAATTTTAACTCCAATCTTCTTCATCTTTTTTATTCGATCGCACGTTGTGATATACAGCCGCTTTCGCGTGTAATTCTCGCGTTTTAACAAACAGTTCTTCTTCCGTAAGCTGCCACTTTTGCAAGGCTTTATCCAAGTTGTTTTGAATGTCTCTCGCACCGGGAAAGCCGCGATAGCGAATCCGCAAGCGAGCCAGTTCTGATAAGTTGTAGTCGGTGGGTTCTTCGGCGAGTAATGTATTGACGATCACCCGATCGGTTTGGGACTGGGGGTGTTGTTGTTCGGACATAACGGGCAACGGATATCCTCTTTTTTAATCGATTATACCAGCGATCGCCACCTGGGTTAGACACGGTAATCGGGCGTAGCATTGGCATCAATCTTGTGGGTGGGTGGACAAGAGTAACCGAGCCAATGCTACGCCCCTACAAAAATTTGTTCTAACCAACATGGCGACTGCTCTACCAGCGATCGCATCATAATTTTAAATTAATACCAACCTTTTGTTCTCGCCATAATGGCTGCTAAAAGGGGTAGGATTGTAAAACAAACCAACTCTCCTTTAATTAACCCAGAGAGCCAATTAAATTTGGACAACTCTAATTTAGGAATTCGATCGGCTCGCAAATCTTTAATCCAGAAGATAAACGTCAAGGTTGGATACAGAGAGAATAGACTCACGAGAACAAAAACACCCATCTTGGCATAAAAAAAGGGATTGCTTAAATATAGCGTTTCTCAGATGGATGAGGTATAGTGTGGTCGATACTTAAATGATGAGTAATGAAGGCTTATTTCGTTGATTTTCGGCAAAAAACAATAGATACATACTACAGCCAACCCATCTCACAAAGTCAACTAGCCAACAAATTTTCTGTGGCTCGTAGTTTTGTGCAAAAACTCTTAAAGCAACATCGTTTAACCGGAAATATTGCTCCGAAACATGGAGGGGGTGTCAAGCTGAAGTTATCCCCCAATCAACTGGCTTTGCTGGTCGAGTTGATTAAAATTAATAATGATGCGACTCTCGAAGAACTCTGCGATTTACTGGCTGCCCAAACTGGAGTGGTGGTGAGCCGAGCCACCATGAGACGAATGACGCAACGACTCAAGTTGACGGTCAAAAAAAACACTCTTCCCTCCAGAAAAAGAAACGGAAAGAGTCCAACTTCTCAGATATGAATTTTGGCAGCAAGTTCGAGATTTAAATGTCGAAGACCTAGTTTTTATTGATGAAGCTGGCGTGAACTTAGCTATGGTGAGATTATTCGCTCGAGCGTTTCGGGGAAAAAGAGCTCGAGGTTCTAGACCGCAGAAGAGAGGTAAAAATATCTTAATGATAGGAGCTATATCACTCAAAGGAGTGATAGCCTCTGTTAACTTAGTCGGCGGAACAGATGGAATTACTTTTAAAGCTTTTATTCTCCAAAAACTAGTTCCTAAGTTGTGGAATGGGGCTTGTGTTTTTCTGGATAACTACAGCATTCATAAAGGAGAAGAAGTGAAAAAAATGATTGAATCTGTCGGGGCGAAAGTCATTGATCTACCTCCCTATTCTCCAGATTTTTCTCCCATTGAAAATTTCTGGTCTAAGGTGAAGTCTACTCTTCGTTCTCTCGGTGCTAGAACTTATCACGCATTAGATAAGCGCGATCGCACAGGCTTTTAACCAAGTGTCCGCTGACGACATCCATCACTGGTTTACCCACTGCTGCTACTGTACCTCACCCATTTGAGAAACGCTATAGACTATTATCGATTGTCGCAAAATTGTTTCCGATGGCTATTTAGTGTCAATGGTAAAATTCTATTTTTTTCATTTTTGTTACATATCTTTACGTTTGAGGGGCGATCGATCGACCGATCCCAACGAAAACAGGACTGACGCAACGCCTCCATCTGTAGGGTGTGAAGCGCGGAGCGTAAGTCCTAGAAAATTCAAGGGTTTGGCTCCCCCGCTCCCCTGGCTTGCCTCTATGAGAAATCTAAAAAGCCGTTCCTTCTCAGGAGGGAGATCGGGAGTTTTAGCGGAATTTAGCTGAAGCGAGTGCGGTAAGGTTGTGCCGAGATCGGTGCTAGTCCTCTTGGGTGACGTTTGATGTACGTCGCTTCCGAACGGGCAAATTCCCGCTATGATAGCTGTTGCGTAACCTGACAGGGAAACTTCGGTGAGAATCCGGGGCTGTGCGGCAACTGCGATCGAGACCACCGTTCTCGTCAGCCAGAATGCCTGTGGGTTGCAAGTCCTTCTCAGCTTCCTGCCTCGCACGGGAAGAGATGAAACCATGACACCTTTAGAACTCGTCCGACCTTCGATCGCCCTACCTCCCTTGCCGATCCAGCGTCCTTTGCTGGCGATCGGTCACGGAACCCGAGATGCAGACGGACGGAAAACCTTTCTCGATTTTATCGAAGCCTATCAAGACGCCGATCGGTCGCGTCCCGTCGTTCCCTGCTTTTTGGAACTCACCGAACCCAACATCCAAGTGGGAATCGATGGCTGTGTCGAACAAGGCTATAGTGAATTTTCCGTCCTGCCGATTTTGCTATTTGCCGCGCGACACAATAAGTTCGACGTCACCAACGAACTCGATCGCGCGCGCGATCGCCATCCCCACCTGAAATTTCACTACGGTCGCCATTTCGGCATCGCACCGGGATTGCTGGATTTATGGCGCGATCGCTTGGCGGAACTCGATACACCGCAACACAACCCGAATCAGATCGATCGCGCCGATACGGTGCTGCTGTTCGTAGGACGGGGTTCGAGCGATCCCGACGCCAACGGCGATGCCATCAAATTCGCGCGGATGCTGTGGGAAGGGAGCGGTTACAACACGGTGGAAACCTGCTTTATCGGCATCACCCACCCCCGCTTAGAAGAAGGCTTCCGGCGGGCGCGGTTCTACCAACCCAAACGAATTATCGTCCTGCCGTACTTCCTGTTTACCGGGGTGTTGGTGAAAAAGATCTTTACGATTTCCGAGGAACAGCAAGCGCAATTTCCCGACATCGAAGTGGTGTGTTTGCCGGAAATCGGTATCGTTCCCGAACTGATGCAAGTCGTCCGCGATCGGGAAATCGAAACCCAAACCGGACAAGTGCAAATGAACTGCGAAGCGTGTAAATTCCGTCGCGCGTTTGTTTCCGAAGGTCATTCCCACGGACACGACCACAATCACCACCACGAACACCATCACCACCACCATCACGACGAACCCCCGATCGATCCCTACGCCGACCCCGCTTCCTACCACCAGCGCATCTGGCAAGCACCGTAGTTGGAGGAGTTTAGAAGGGGAAAGCCGGGGAGGCTTTCTTGAGCAGGGGGAGAATGACCAATGACAAATGACCAATGACCAATGACTGAATTTCAAGTTGGCGAAACCGTGCGGGTGGTGACGTTGCCGCCTTATGTGAAAACTGCCGATCCGATGCCGATGTTGCGTCCGCCGAGTGCGATCGCCGTTGGGGAGGAGGGAGTGGTCGTCGCGCGCACGCCGGGGGACTATTGGAGCGTCCGCTTTACGAAGGGGACATTTTTGATAGAAAGTAAGTACATCGAATCGACGACGGAGTAAATTCCAGGGATTTTGCCGATTTGGCAACCTGGGACAAGTCCGCCCTTTTGACCTAAGTTGCGAGTTGGAAATATTAGCGGTTCGATCCCTCCTAGCTCCCCTTAACAAGGGGAAATCCGAGCGAAGTCCCCGTGATTGAAGGGGGATTTAGGGGGATCGAGTAAGGTATAAGCTCATAACTCGCAACTTGCGTTCTTCTCTTACCGATACCCAAAATCACCCATGAAATCCATCGGCATCTCGAGTATTGTTTTAGCTTCCTTGGTCGTTGGGGCGATCGCGCGTTCCGTTCCCGTGCGGGCAACGGAGGCAGAATCCGCACCCCACGTCGCCCAACTGCGCGTTCCTCAATTCAGCGACCAACGGGCGATTACCGTGTTTGTCAAAGGCATGGCGAGTGCACCCGTCGATCGCGTCCAGGTTCAATTACTCTTCGGTATAGAAACGAGGTACGGACCGAATGGGGAAATGCTGGATACGGACTTCGATACCAATGCGTTCCGCCAGGTGTTGACTCAGAAACTGGGCGTCATCGGAATTCCGGCAACCAACATCGACGTGATTTCCAACCTCTTCGGTGCTTATTATGGCGGTGGCGGCGCGCAAGCGATCTTTGAGTTGTCTCGACCTAGTAGGGAGTTGATGTCTCAGATCCTCGAAGTTGCCAACGAAACCGCTAGAGATGTTGAAAATTTGACGTTTCAAACGTTGAATATGCGGTTGGGTGCGAATTGCGACTCGCTGGAAAATCTGGCGCGTGCCGATGCCATGAGTCGGGCTCAGCAAAAAGCAGAGGCGATCGCCGCTTCGATGGGGGTTCAACTCGGCGAAATCCTGTTCTTTTTCGATGCGTCGTCGGATACGCAACCTTACAGTTCTGTGTGCGTCTCTCCCGGCGATCCGGAGTTTCCGGCGATCGGTCCCGATGGCTTCTATGCTTCGTGGTCGGTCTACGATCCCACTTTGCCCTTGGAAGTGCAAGTTAACAACAATATCGCCGTGACGTATGCGATTCGTTAATTGTTGTTTTGGGGTTTGGGGTTTGTTAGTGGTCATTCAGTATTGGCGACTAACATAACCACTAACCACTAACCACTAACTATCATTTATGGAGAATTTTTGGAGATGAAACGATCGAGTTGGCTTTTTGGGGCGATCGCCTCGACTGGAATCGTCCTGGGTTGGGGCGTTGGCGCACCCGTTCGCGCGGGGATGGCGGCATCGGACGATCACCAGATTTCCCAAATTTTCATGGGCGAACAGCCGATGATGACCACCTACGGACGCGGCACGGCGACAGCGCCTGCGGATACGGCAGAAATTCAGTTGTATTTCAACAACACCGACCCCTACGCACCGTATCCTGTCGATGCCAACGCACCGATGCCGCAACCAAAACCTATTACTACGGGGGACTTACAGCCGATCGTCGATGCCCTTGTCACCGCAGGGGTCGCAGCGAGCGATATCGAGTTAGAAACGGATGTGTCCGTACCACCGTATTATCTATCCGTTGGGTCGGCAGTGGTGATCGTCAAATTGAGTCAACCGAGTCAATCTCTGCTCGATCGCGTCAAAACCTCAGCCAGTAACGCCGCCAGCACCGCCGGATTGTACTACAATTACGCCAACGATACCTGTACGGTATCCGATATCAAAGCCTTAGAAGCCGAAGCGCGGCGTTTGGCGATCGACGATGCCCGATCGCGCATTCAAGCCATGGCAACGGCTGTAGGCGCGCGCACGACGCAAATTCTCAACATGGCGGAGTTTCCCAGTTTCAGCCCATTTTCCACATCTTGTACTGCCTCTCCCGGCAGTGCGGGCGATCGTCCGGAAGTGTCGATCGAACTAGGCGTGTTGATGACCTACGGGGTTCAATAGATCGTCAGAGCATTGATCGGACAACGTTGAAAAAGCGGGCGAAGCATTTGCATGGACGATATGGGTTCGTACCTGAAATTGACGAGCAAATGCTGTCCCCCGATGATCGATCTCCCGGTACGTTTCGTTCCGGGGCACACCCCCGTCCATTACTTATTACTTATATTCGCTCTCGCATTGCGCCGCCACATTTCCGGTTTAATCCGTCGCAACGCCGAAGCGGGAAAGCGCCGATCCCACTCTTCCTCGGATAAATCCGCGAGTTCGGCAAGAGTTGGGGATAGGTTGTGCGGGTAGGGTTGAAACTCGGTAACGTCGGTTTCTTCGGCGAAGCGTTGATTCCAGGGGCAAACATCCTGACAAATATCGCATCCGGCAACCCAACCGTTTAAATTTGTAGCAATGTCTGCGGGTAGAGTTTCAGCGCGATTTTCGATCGTATGATAGGCGATACAGCGATTGGCATCGACGACGAAAGGTTCGACGATCGCCCCAGTGGGACAAGCTTCCAGACATCGCGTGCAAGTGCCGCAATGGGCGGTGTGGGGGCGATCGACCTCTAACTCCAAATTGGTCAGCACTTCCCCCAAAAACACCCAAGATCCGTACTCTCGCGAGATTAAGTTCCCATTTTTAGCAATCCAACCCAGTCCCGCCTGTTGCGCCCAAACTTTATCGGCAACCGGACCCGTATCGGCATAATATCGCGCCTGAATGCCCTCGTCTTGCTGTTGCAACCACAACGATAACGCTTTGAGTTTTTTGTGCAGAACTCGATGGTAGTCTCGTCCCCAACCGTAGCGGGAAATTTTGGCGTACTGTTTGCCTTGGGGATGGGGGTGAGGCGTGTAGTAATTGAGGGCAACGCTGACGATCGATCGCACCTCGGACATACAAGCGCGAATGTCTTGGCGTTTGGGATTTTCCATCCATTTCATATTGGCATGATACCCGCGATCGAGCCAAGTTTGCAGGCGATCGACTGTCCCATTCTCGGCAGAATCAACCGCCGCAATGCCGACGAGATGAAAACCTAAAGATCTGGCTTTTTCTTTAATTTGAAAACTATTAATCGGCGATCGCATAGTGAGTTGTCAGTTATCTTGAGAAATGATCGCGGCGAATTGCTTCAAAATCTGTAACACTCGTTCGAGATCGTTGGCATTTTCCAAGACGAATTCCTCCGATCTTGCGTAGTGAACCTGGGGGTGTGGAGCTAACTTTAGAAAAACAAAGTTGCTACCATTCGTTACCAGTCCGTATTGCGCTCCCGCGGAATTCGGGCGAGCGAGCATATAAGATAGCACTTGTGGAATTCCAACTTTCACGCTAAATTCAGCCCGTTTCGACTCAATCACCAATACCCAAAATTGTTCCTTCAGGATTAAGACATCGATCCGTCCGCGAACGGTTATTTCTCCATCTGTTGAGATAATTTCTACCGATTCTTCGGTTTCTACGTAAAACGGAGGAAAAAAGAACCCGGCTAAGTCTAGTAATGGAGAAACGATCGCCATTTTTACCGTATTTTCCAAGACCGATCGCCGTGCCAGATTCGCATACGCTGCTTTCACACGATCGAGCCGTTGTCGCTCCTCCCGATGGAGTTCTGGTAAGTTAGTTTGCCACTCTGGGAAAAACTCCGGATTATTGATTTCTATCAGTCCAAAATTTTTCTCGAGTTGATAGAGTGTGATTCCTTCGGCGGCGATCGTTTGTACCATTTTAGATAAATCCACTCTGCTATCCTTTTAATATAATATAGGAAAGTGAGTGCGATCGAGACTGAGCTTGTATGGTACGACCTTTAGACATTGCATCCGTCTCTTCAGACACGATCTATCCCGATAGTGACGGTCAACCGATGGCAGATAATACCCAACAATTTCGCTGGATTGTCGTCATTAAAGAAAATCTAGAAATTGGGTTTGCCGATGGAGTTGATGTTTTCGTCGCCGGCGATTTTTGACTCCAGTTGAGTTGGAAGAACGCGCCGAACAGGCTGAAGCTCGGATGCAACAAATGTCGGCGCGATTGCCAGAGTTAGGCATCGACCTGCCTCCCGAATAGATTTATGCCACCAACATCTGACAGAGCTTATCTTCTAACTCTAGTTCTTGTTGCAGCATTTCTCGACTGCCTTGGCTGATAATTTCTCGAATACTCATTCCCTTATCGTACAAAGCCAGCCATTTTTGCGCCATATTTCCTTCTCGCAAAATTTTACGAACTGGAGAGAAAAAACAACTAAATCCCCGTTTTTTAGCCGTGAGATAAGTTTCATCATACAACTGTTCGATCCAGTCGCGAGCGGAAATCGATCGCCCATCTTCCCAATGGCGCAACTGCGCATCTAAACTATTTCTGGCAGCGGCAGCTTCATTTTCCATGGTCAGTGCTAGCAAATCTGCCGATCGATTTTGTGCCGCAATGGTACTGCGTTCGAGGGGATCTAACCCCGGATCGGCGATCGTTTGCCACAGACGCGCTTCCAACAATGCCGTCACCGCTAAAAGGGCGATCGGATCGACCATTAAATCGCAAATTCGCAACTCCAATCGATTCAAATTGTAGGGACGGCGATCGCCATTTGGACGTACCGAAATCCACAAATGGCGAACATTTTGCATCGTTCCTTTTAACAGTTGCTCCTCCGTCCAGTTAATATAATGTCGGTGACTTTCAAACAACGGAACCACATCGGGAACTTGCGGGAAAATCTGCCATCGCGTCGAGTGAAAACCGGTCACCTTCCCATCCAGGAACGGCGACGCCGCACTCAACGCCAGGTATAACGGTGCTTCCAACCGTACCAAACGAGTGGCTCGCATCAGTACTTCCGGATCGCTAATGCCGATATTGATATGAATGCTGGCGGTAACTACCTTCGTGCCGTAGGTGTTTTCGATATACCCATGATAGGGGTTTGCCGGGTCGGAGCGATCGAAATAGCTGCTATCTCCCAGCGATAGCGTACTCCCCGGCAAAATCGTGTAATCCCCGAACCGCCGCAAATACTGCCGCAATTGCTGTC
Source organism: Oscillatoriales cyanobacterium M59_W2019_021 (assembly GCA_015295945.1). Classification (GTDB taxonomy): domain Bacteria; phylum Cyanobacteriota; class Cyanobacteriia; order Cyanobacteriales; family Geitlerinemataceae; genus DVED01. The sequence continues at coordinate 27,521 of DVED01000060.1, forward strand.
GAGGATGCACCAACTCGCACAATAACTGGTCGTAGCAGCACATCGGTGCCGTGGTATACTCCACATTCCGCTTATCCGGCTCTCTGGCGAAACGTTCCAGGTCGGCGGCAACCCGGTCGGAGAACCCCACAATATCACCCTCGGGAGTTCCCGTATACATTTCCACTTCAAAGCCTTTAGAAAGCTGCACGGCGTTTTCCTCTGCAACGGTACTCTTTTAAGTCTGACATAGTACGGGGACGAACGAGCTTAAGACGAGTTAATCCTTAGCTGAATGAAAACTGAGAAGGGTTAGTTGTTAACGATCGAAGATTTATAATGATAAGAAAAAGTTGAATTTTATGGCAAATGCGATAATGGTTATCTTCCCCTATCGTTATGAAAATACCTGGGTTTTCGATGACGATCGCGTGGGATTGGTCAAAGAACCTTTTGTTTGTGGCATTCCAGAAATGCTCGATCTGTTAGTTCAGACAATTCCCAATGCCGAGTGCGGATTTAAGCTCTTATTTTCACAGCAGCCTTTTCCCGGTTATCAAATCGAGTTAACTTGGCAACGACAAGAGTTTGAAGGTAATTGGTATCGGTGGCAGGATTGCCATTTAGAAGGATGGCTTTGTCCGGCTTTGTTTCGATATTTTGATCGAGCGCCAGGCAAAATTTACGCGAAAGCCGAACCTCTTTTGAAGTAAATTTTAGCGAGATCGATCGCGATAATTTTATCCAAATTTATTAGTGTAAGAAATGACGAACTCCCGTCAATACCATCACTAATCCCAGTTCGTTAGCAGCGGTGATCGAATCTTTATCGCGAATACTACCCCCAGGTTGAACGATCGCCTCAATTCCGGCTGCTGCTGCCGATTTTACGGAGTCGTCGAAGGGGAAGAAACCATCGCTAGCTAGGGTTGCGCCTTTGGCGCTTTCTCCCGCTTGTTCTAGGGCGATTTTTGCTGCACCCACGCGATTCATTTGTCCCGCACCAATCCCCAACGTGGTACGATCTTTCGTAACGACGATCGCGTTAGATTTCACGTGTTTGGAGACTTTCCAAGCAAACAGTAATTCCTCTAATTGTTGCGGGGTGGGTTGCTTTTCGGTCACCACTTCCCACTGGCTCGGTTCTTCCACTAAGTCGTCGGCAGCTTGAACCAGAAAACCACCGGAAATCGCCTTAATCGTTTCCTTCATTCCTATTTCTAAATCGGATAACAGGAGAACTCGCAAATTCGATTTCTTGGCTAAAATATCTCGCGCTTCGGCTTCGCAATCGGGAGCGATGATACATTCGAGAAAGGTTTTGCTCAATGCCGTTGCCGTCGCCGCATCGATCGCCCGATTCAGGGCCACAATGCCGCCGAATGCCGATACGGAATCTGCTGCAAACGCGCGATCGTAAGCTTGGGCCAAAGTATCCCCCAATGCCACACCGCAGGGATTCGTATGTTTCAAAATTGCCACAGCCGGAGGATGTTCTTCCCCCAGAAATTCGGCAATAATGCGACGGGCTGCTTCCAAATCCACTAAGTTGTTGTAGCTTAATTCTTTCCCTTGTAACTTTTCGGCAGCCGCCCAACCCGTTGGGATTTTGCCGACGCGATACCAAGCCGCAGTTTGGTGAGGATTTTCGCCGTAACGCAGGGGTTGAATTTGGCTTCCCACTAAGCCGAATTGAGAAGGCATGGCTTCGGTTTCCCACTGAGAATTGAGGTAAGTGGCGATCGCCCGATCGTAAGCTGCCGTATGCCAAAATCCCGCCTTTGCACAGTCTTGACTAAATTCTAAGGAGACTTCCCCGCCATGTTGGCGCAATTCTTCCAAATAGTTGCTATAGCGATCGGGGTCGCACAAAACCGTTAAATACTTGTAATTTTTCGCCGCCGCGCGCAACATTGCCGGACCGCCGATATCGATATTTTCGATCGCCTCATCTAAGGTTACATCGGATTTGGCGATCGTTGCTTCAAACGGATACAAATTCACCACAACTAAATCGATCGCCCGAATTTGATTGGCCTCCAACTGTGCCGCATCCTCCGGCAAATCCCGCCGTGCCAAAATCCCACCGTGAATCCGAGGGTGCAGGGTTTTCACCCGTCCCCCCAAAATTTCCGGAAACCCCGTGTAATCCGAAACTTTAGTAACCGGCAATCCGGCATCCTGTAAGGCTTTCGCCGTGCCGCCACTGCTAATGAGATCGAACTCGAACTCCTCCACCAACGATCTCGCAAATTCCACCAACCCGGTTTTATCGGAAACGCTCAGCAGTGCCAGACGTGCCATAATTCTTAACCTCTGCCCCCAAAGAATCTGAAAAGCCTTTGTTATTGTATATCAGCAGAAGGCTCCAGGGCAGAGTGGGGGAGCCGGGGAAGCTTTCTTGAGCAGGGGGAGCTTTCTTGAGCCGGGGAGGCAGGTGGAGAAAACAGTGACCCGTGACCAGTGACCTCCAAGCAACTAGCAACTAGCCACTAGCAACTAGCCACTAGCCACTAACCACTAACCACTAACAAACCCCAAATGACCAAAGTTAACAAAATTCCCCAGGCAAAACGGGTCTAGAAAAGCGATACTGGAGATCCGAGATTGTCTAGAAAGCAGCAACTCCTGTACGGATGCACGATTTTCATCGAGAAATTTATGAGTGAAATGACACGGGGAAAACGCAAACACACCGCCACATTGGAAGTTCAGCTATTGCGTGAAGGGATTGTCGAATCGAGCCACCACGTCCGAGCCGTCGTCAGCGATCACCGAGGTCGCGTGCTGTCGATGGCGGGGAACGGGACAGAAAATACATTTATTCGATCGGCACTCAAGCCGTTTCAGGCATTGGCGGTAACCACCACGGGAACCTTAGAACGCTACAATCTCAACGATCGCGATTTAGCTATTATCTGTAGTTCCCATCAAGGGACGATCAAACAAGCACGACAGGTTTTCAGTATTTTATGGCACTGCGAAGTCGATCCCTCGCAATTACAATGTCCCATTCCCCCCGGCAAGCAATCCCCCCTAGAACACAACTGCTCCGGCAAACACGCCGGAATGCTGGCGGTTTGCCAACAGCGCAATTGGCCCCTGGAGAGTTACTTACAGCGCAACCATCCCGTCCAAACCCTGATTTTGAGCAAAGTTGCCGAACTGCTGGGAATGCCGGCTGCCGAGTTTATCGGCGCTCGCGACGACTGCGGTGCTCCCACGTATTTAATGGAGCTCGACCAGATTGCTTATCTATACGCGCAACTGGCATCGGGGAGTAGCGTGGATATGGAGCGCATCGTACGGGCCATGACCCATCATCCGAATATGGTGGCGGGAGAGGGACATTTCGACACGGAATTGATGCGCTTGACGGAAGGGGAATTGGTCAGCAAGGCGGGATCGGAAGGGATTCAATGTATCGGTCGCGTTGGCGAAGGCATGGGGTTGGCGATCAAAGTCGGCGACGGCGCCAAACGCGCCAAACGCGCGGCAGCCATTCACCTGCTGCGGCAAATGGGGTGGATCTCCCCGGAAATCGCCGAAACCTTGGCGGAAACCTATATGAGCTTGGGGAGTTTCAAACGCTTGGAAGTGGTGGGAGAACTGACGATGTTATAAAAATGCGGGCGGGGGGTTGCGCTTTTCGGGAACTTCGGTTTATAATCATAAAGGCAACGCGGGATAGAGCAGCCTGGTAGCTCGTCGGGCTCAATCCGCAGAATCTGTATGAGTACAGAGCTCAAAAAAGACAGATCTGCAAGGGGCTGCGTATAAGGAAACTTATGCGTGATAACTTCTCAAATTCGGGGAAGCCTGTAAGATGGTAATCCCGAGCCAAGCTTCGGAAGAGCTAAAGCCGAAGAAGGTGTAGAGACTTGATGGGAAGCATCCTAACAGTAAGGCTGAGGATGAAGGGAAAGTCCAGACCACAAACTGATAAAATTCAGGCAGCGAAAGCTGTAGATGGTAAGCATAACCCGAAGGTCGGTGGTTCAAATCCGCCTCCCGCCACCAAATTTCAAGAAGCTCGGTTAGTTTGCTAACCGAGCTTTTTGCTATGTTAGGCAGCAACGACAGTTAACCACTAACCACTCACAATCCCCGACCATTGAACGTTTTTCTGTCCGGTGCGGCGGTAGGAGAAGAAATTGTCCGGATCTTGGTAGGTGCAGTATGGGGCGATCGCGATTTGTTGGGCACTCAAACCCAACCGATCGAGTTGTAAGGCAATGCAGGCGCGGATATCCAAGCGCACCCGATCGGGTTCTTCATCCCGCTGGAGGGGGCTGTTGGGTAAGGCTTCCAAGCGATCGAGGCAAGTTTGGGCGTCGTCTTCTGCCTCGAGAATCGTCGCACCGACGCGAACGGCAACCTCCGACGACACTTGATACACTTCACCCGCGATCGCCGGACCCAATGCCACCCGCAAATCCCCGATTTGACTGCCTTGCGCCTGCAATTGGGCGATCGCCTGGGGGACGATTTTCGCCGCCGTTCCCCGCCAACCGGAATGTACCGCCGCCACGTGTCCCGTGCGATCGTCGGCAATCAACACCGGGGTACAATCCGCCGAACACACCCACACCGCCTGCTGGGATTGTCGCGCCAGCAAACCGTCGGCGGGGTGATACTCGGAAACTGATGGCGATAACGGGGCGATCGACTCGGTATCGACGATCGCATTGCCGTGAACTTGTTGCGTGCGGTACACTTCCGCTTGCGGGTGCAACGCCTCTACCAGCGCCAAAGGCGAATTGGGCGAAAATTGCTGGGTAAAAAAGCCGTGTTGCCACGGTGCGAAGAGAGAGCAAGTTAAATAGGGTTTGCCTTGCCAAGTTTGCCAGTGCCAAGCGTGCATTATGGGGCGATCGTCTGTAGGAAAACATTCCTCATGGTAGCGCAAAGCTTGGTTTTGGGACGATTCGATCGGCGTTCTCCTCGAAGTTGGAACAAATAACGACCGATCGAGGGTCATTATTTATTTGGGGTGGGTTATGTGTTATCGGTTATTGGTCGCCGATCGTTGGTCGCCGAACACTGGTAGGAATGGTGCGTTTCGTCCCTCAACACACCCTACCAAACTCCTGAACTCCTGAACTCCTGGACTCCTGAACTCCTCCTGATGGAACGCCGTCAATTTATCCAATTTTCCACCTCTCTACTCGCCACTTTGGGGTTGAGCCAACTGGACTTGCAACATCGCGCCATCCGCTACGCCAAAGTTCTCGCGCAAGGAACGCCGCGCAAACTCGCGTTATTAGTGGGCATTAACGAATACCCTGAAACCAGCGGTTTTTCGCCGTTGCGGGGGTGTACCACCGATGTGCAATTGCAGCGCCAACTGTTGATCCATCGCTTCGGGTTCGCTCCGGCGGATATCCTGATGCTGACCGATGCCGAAGCCACGCGATCGCAAATTCTCACCGCTTTTGACGAACATCTGGTCAAACAAGCCAAACCGGGAGATGCGGTTGTCTTCCACTACTCCGGACACGGATCGCAAGTCACCGATCCCGATCGGGACTTTCCCGACGGACTCAATAGCACTTTCGTTCCGGTCGATTCGGAATTGCCCCTTGCCTTCCCCTTTGAAGGCGGCGTCGTTCGCGATATTATGGGGCATACGCTGTTTCTGCTGATGTCGGCAATCCAGTCGGAGCAGTTAACCGTGGTGTTGGATAGCTGTCACTCTGGCGGGGGAACGCGGGGCAATCTGCGCGTGCGATCGCCCGAAGGCATCGATCTGGTGCGGGGAAATGGCATCGATCTGCTCGCCAGTCCCGAAGAATTCGAGTACCAGCGTCAGTGGTTGTCGCGTCTCAACTTATCCCCGGAAGAATTCATCCGCCGCCGCCGGGAAGGCATTGCCAAAGGGGTCGTCATCGCCTCGGCACAACGAGATCAACTCGCTGCCGACGCTCCCTTCAGCGACTTCTATGCCGGA
>DVED01000159.1 GCA_015295945.1 Oscillatoriales cyanobacterium M59_W2019_021
CGGAAAAACGGCTTCAAACTGTTCCGGCGTAAAGTCAGATTCGACAGTATAAGCTTGACCAAAAGTATCATTTCCATCGTTACCAAATAAAATATCTAATCCAGATTCTCCATCAATTCGATTAATATTCATACCAAGTTCAAACTCCCTGTCAGATAGTCAGTTCGTATCTAACTTAGGATTTTACGAATTTACTTATAAAAAAAAGTTACTTTTTGTAAGTATCCTTTGCATTTAAAATGAGTTACGATTAAAATTACCGTCTGTAACATCTAGCGTTGCCGCAAACTCTCCATCAGACTTCCACTGCACCGCACCATCTCGTCGAGTCCAAAATACTCGAATATCCCGATCGTTTAAGTATTTTGCAGTTGCCTCATCTAAAGTATTAGAAAAAGCGATCGCCACTTCAGGTTTCAGGATGTCTAATAGCTTCGTATTCAAGCTTTCACCCGACCAACATAATATTTGAATTTGAGCTAGTTTCCCGCTATTTATCAGTTGGGTTTGTTGCTGGGGTTGGAGTTTATCGATCGTCAACCAAGTGCGATCGCCGAGTTGCAACTGCCATGCTGGAATTCCAGCTTTTATCAGTTTAAAAGTAATCTTTCCTACCGTTTTACCTTGCTGTTCGTTGAGGGGAACGAGTGCGGTTTTTCCCTCGCGTAACGCCTTGAGAGTTGAGGTCATATTCGTTGCTACAGGTTCTAGAGTAGCGTCGTAATTTAAGGCTCGAACGGGTAATGTTTGAACTAAGGATAACCAACCCCTATTCGATTCTAATTCTAAATTTGTGGTTAACGCCGCATCAATTTTATTAATGCCTTGGCTGTTTAAAAAAGGTAAGAGATTGAATTGAATCGTGTCTTCATCGCCACTGTTGACTAAGAAAATGCTAGCTCTATCTCGCAAGACTAAAAGAAGAGTCGATTGCTCATCAAAGACCGTCACTTGTTGCGTATTTTGCCGAACTTGCCAAGCGGGAACGATAATAACAGCTAAAGCGATCGCTAATAAAAAAACAAAACCTAAAATTGGCGATTTATTTCGCTGTCTTTCTCCACTTTTCCAGCTAAAATACAACCAAACTACACCGATTAGTCCGTATAAAATCCATAACTGCCAAACGCTAATACTTCCCACGGCAAAGTTATTTCCGGGAAGTTTGCTAAAAAATTGGACGATCGCGATTAAGCCTTGCGTAGGATACTTCAAAAGCCATGCAAATCCACTCCCGGCTATCGGATAAATTAAAGCCGCGATCGCGCTGATAAAGCTACCGATAGAAATCAAAGAAAGGAATGGCGTAACGATTAAATTTACCAACAAACTGTAGGTAGAAAAAACATTAAAAGTATATAATTGTAGCGGTAGCGTCCAGATAGTAGCAGCGACGGGAACGGCAATTGCAGAGGCGATCGCGGGTGGCAGCCAATCTAGCCTTTCTGTCAAAGGTTGCGCCATAATTATTAACCCTAAAGTCGCCAAAAAACTAAACTGAAATCCTAAATCCCAAATCCATAACGGGTTAAATAACAACAGTAAAATTGCGGCAAATAACAGAACGCCAAGCGGCTTCGTTTTTCGTTGTAAAACTAAGGCAATTAATCCCGCAAACCCCATCAAAACCGCACGCAAAACCGAAGCTTGCAACCCCGCCAAACCTGCATAAACAGCTAAAGTTCCCGTCCCAATTCCAAATTGCCAACCCTCCGGCAACCGCTGAGTGAGTGCTAAAACAACACCTAAAATCAGCGTGACTTGGAATCCCGAAGCTGCCAAAGCATGTGCCAAACCAACGGTTACAAATCGATCGCGAATATCGTAAGGCAAATCGACCGATTTCCCTCCCAAAACCATCGCACTCACGAGTTGTCCGGTTGGACTTCCTAGGAAGTGAATTTGCGATCGCACGATCCGTTCCCGAATCCACCACAATCCCCACTCAGATTCCGCCGATGCCTGCTGCCACTGGATCTCAATCCCCCGCATCCCCGCGAAAATACCGCGATCGGCTAAGTAATTGGCAAAATCGAAGCTGCCGGGATTACTGGCAGGTTTGGGGTCGTATAAAGTGCCTCTGACAGGGATTTCGCGACCGGGATGCAACCCCGTTCCTTGCAGCAATGGCACGGTAACGTACAGTTTTCCCGACACATTTTGATTGCCTCGATCTCCCGTGAGTTGCGTTGCCGCTAACTCGAATTGCACTTTCCCAGAACGAGTCAGACGCGGCGAACTGATGACTTTTCCAGTTACAGTGACGATTTTGCCATTTCCGCCAGAATTAGCGATGAATTGACCGATATCGTTGGCGGCAGGTTGGGGAACTCGAAATTGGAAATAAAAAGTTGCAAAAAAGGCGATCGCACCCGCGACTAACCACACCCAAAATGGCAATCTCGTTCGCCAAAATTGAGGTAAAATTACTGCTAAAATGCATCCCAATATTAATAATCCCCATCCACCCCAAGGCACAGAAGTTGCCAGCAAACCGACGATATATGCCAAACATAAAATAATGCCAGCCGATGGAGACATAATTAATTAAATGGTAATGGGTAATGGGTAATCGAAGATATACAGCAGTGACGCACTTGCCCCCTAAATCCCCCAATCCTGGGGGACTTTGAGTTTGACTCCCCCCAAATTTGGGGGCAGGGGGGCGAAGAAGACTTCACTGCGTAAGTCCTGATATAGCGTGGGACATTCGGTTTAACCCAATTGTAGGGTCGAATGGCATTTGTCATTTTATGTATACCACACCCATCTAATCATTTTTTTAGTCAACGTTTATTCGTTTGAATGACGCTAATAAATTGACCGAGAAAGGGCAATCCGCCGATCGCAGGTAACAAATATCTCGAAGTACACAGCAATCCTAAAGCCGCTCCTGTTGCCGCATCGAAATAAGGCTGATAAAACAAAATTAAGGCAGCGTCGCGAGTGCCAACTCCGGCAAACGTTAGCGGTAATAACCCGGCAAGAATAGCCAGGGGAGATAAGGCAAGATTGGCAAGAAATGGCGTACTTGCATTGAGTGCGAGGATGAAAAACCAGATTTGCAGTAAGTGCAGAAACCAGATAAAAACAGATGTAAGAGTAATTTTGGTTAGTTGTTGGCGATCGCGCCAAAAATAATCGTGCATTTTTCCCCAAGAAACGTGCATCTTTTCGAGTTTTGTTTTCAGTTTCTTGGGTGCTATTTTTTTACCTGTTTTGAAAAATATGTTAGCGATCGACTTCGAGCCTAAGAGTAAAATTCCGGCGATTAACCCTGCCGCTACGCCAAGAGTCATTATCCAAAAAAGCCAGTCTTTTTCGGAGTAAAGCAACAATCCAAAAGCACACCACAGCAGCAGAGAAAGCATATCGCACGCTTTCTCAAAAACCACCAAAGATAGGGCAAGAGAACCGCCCAGATGACCGCGATCGCGCATAAAATAGGCTTTAGCAATATCGCCCATTTTTGACGGCAGAACCATATTTAAAACGCTGGCTGCCAAAATCAGGCGATTGGCTTCCCAAAACCCCAAACTTTCTTTAACTGGCATCAATTGTTGCAGTCGCCAACTGGTAAAAAGGGTTAGCGGAACGACCATTCCCAAACTAATCGCCATCCAAGCGCGATCGCAGTTTTGAAAAACTTTTATCAGTCCGGGAAAGTCGATCTTCGTATAGATGATAACTAAAATAATTAGACTAACTGCAATGGAAACTAAACGCTTCATGTTAATGGGTAATGGGTAATCGGTAATACTCCTGCGGAGTCGCTGCGCGAACGGTAATCGGTAATCGGTAATGGTGCGTTTCGCTCTCCCAATTACTACTTATTACTTATTACTTAAAGGGGATAGTGCGTTTCGTTCCGGGTGCACACCCGACCCACTCACGACTCTCTCGAAAGCTTGAGCGTTGCACCATCGTCGCTGATGATATTCAGTTCGGTTTCGGAGACCGAAAACTCGAATTCTTTTTGATTTCCTGAGTTTTCATTTTTAGCGATGATTCGATCGCTTTTAACTTCAAAAGTTCCTTCAATCTCGCCTAACTTAATATACCCATCCGGTGTAAATTCCCAACTCAGACTTTCTTTTTCTTCATCCGGGAGTTCGGTTAAGTCAACTTGCTGTCCGTTGGGATCGATGTAGGCAATCGGTTGCCATTTTCCGTAAAGCAATTCGATCTCGTGACTGCCTTCTGTCGATTCTCCTTGGGTTTGCTTCTGGTTGGGTAGGGCAGTATTGAACACATTTGAATCGACTGAAGACGGTGTTTCCGATGCTATTTTTGCAGTATCCGAATCGGAAGAATTACATCCAGAAATAAAGACAATCTCCACAAGGATTAAACTAGACACAAGGAACGATCGAGTTAAAGAATTAAGCATTAGACGAGATTAGTAACAAACAGTCTGTCGGCAAAACTAATTGGATACATTCACCAGTAATCATTATATCATTAGTCACTAGTTATTCATGGGTGATTGATAATTTTTTATCCATCGACGATGTTCCTCTCTTCCCACTTATTACTTAATATATTCGCCATTTTCGAGTTCCAAAAAATTGACACGATCGACTCGCGACTCGGGCAGAACTTTCTAGAGCATCGGCAAAGCTTTGAGATAGAATAAAATAACAGAAGGCTCCGTGAAAAATATCACCTGCCCCTAAAGTATCGATCGCCTCGATCTGGGGAACTTCGATTTCGCCTCGCTCGCCCTCAGTATAAAACAAAATTGATCGTTCGCCGCGCGTAATGGCAATATGAGGAATGTCAAAACTTTGGAGATAGGCAAAAACTTCCTCGCGATTTGCACAGCCAGGAGGTTGAAAATTTGCCGAACAAATGGCATAATTAGTATAAGGTAAAACTGTATCAAAGCCGGGTTTCCAACTGCCCCCGTCGATCGCCACTGGAATATTTCGAGATCGCGCTGCTTTGGCAATTTCTCGCCCGATCGCCATTTGATGTCCGTCAATTAAAACGATATCGATATCTTGTAAAATATGAGGAGAAAAACGATTTCCCTCGATTTGTACTTGAGTAGCATTCACAGAAACCACCGCCCGCTCTCCCGTGGTTTGAGTGACAATAATCGAAGAGACGCTCGGCGGTTCGGGGCGATTGCCATCCCAATCGACAAGATTGACCCCGCACTCGGCTAAATCCGATCGAATCAGTTGGGTCATGGGATGGCAACCCACAACCCCTATCAGCGTTGCGGAATTGTCCCAGTACGCGAACGCCACCGCCGCATTCGTTGCCGGACCCCCCGCCGCGATCGTCGCATCCGCCGCTACAATTTTTTGGTTAGAACCGGGCAAATGCTCCGCTAAATAAATAAAATCGAGGGTAACTAAACCCACAAACAATCCCATTTTCATCAATGCAAACAAACCCGAGTTTTGGTACGCTATACGTGGTAGGAACCCCGATCGGCAATTTAGAAGATATGACCGTTCGGGCAGTCCGCACCTTGCAGGAAGCGGATTTAATCGCTGCCGAAGACACGCGCCATACCGGGAAACTTTTGGGGCATTTTCAGGTTACCACGCCGCAAATCAGTTACTACGAACACAACCAACAGCAGCGCATTCCCGAACTGTTGAACAAACTGCGCCAAGGCAAATCAATAGCTCTGGTCACCGACGCCGGAATGCCGGGAATTTCCGATCCGGGGTACGAACTCGTCAAAGCCTGCTGGGAGGCAGAAATTGGCGTCGTGCCGATTCCGGGGGTCAGTGCCTGCGTCACGGCATTGAGTGCGGCGGGAATTGCCTGCGATCGCTTTGTTTTCGAGGGATTTTTACCCACCAAAGGTAAAGCACGACAGGAACGTTTAGAAGCCTTAAAACCCGAATCTCGAGCGCTCGTTCTCTACGAATCCCCTCACCGACTCCGGCAAACCCTAGCCGATTTAGCCACCACTTTAGGCAGAGAAAGACCGATCGCCATTGCCCGAGAACTCACCAAACTTCACGAAGAAATTTGGCGCGGAAACCTCCACCAATCCCTCGATCGCTATACCGAAATCCAGCCCCAAGGTGAATTTACTCTGATTTTGGCAGGGGCAACCGCAGCCAAAATTTTTCTCTCCGAGGACGTTCTCAAAGACGAGTTAACCAAGATGATGAAACAGGGAATTTCACGATCGCAAGCCAGCCGCCAACTCGCCCAACAAACCGAACTTTCGAGGCGAAAACTTTACCAACTCGCTCTAGAAATTGAGTTATCCGATCGATCGGACAACTAAAACATGACCTCGATCGACGTCACCCATCTCGACGCAAAAGCAGAAAAAAGTGCCGCGATCCCACTGAATGACTTAGATTTCCGATCTTATATCCCGTCGAAAATCAGGACAGTTTTTTGAGATGTCGCTCCGCTCGTTCGATAGTTGGGTAATAACTCGAGTTAATATCTATGCCGTTCGATCGAACTGGGTTCGGAAGCCAATCGAGCGGGTAGCTGCTGTCATTTAGCTTAACCCAAAAGATATCCTAACTCGGGAAAACTTTAGAAACAAAACTCAAAATATCTCAAACTTTAGTCGTTTCCTATCCTATTTTTGAACTAAACTTAACCGTTACTTAACCTGGATTTAACCTTTAAAAACAACAAACAAGAGAATACTGTATATGTGCTAAGTTACCATCTCTGAGGTAAGCAACACAGCAATTCGCTCCGATCGTCAATTCAATGTCCAGAGATAGCCATTCTAAACGTATGACTTTCAAGAATCCACTCAAATATACATCTCTAGGTTTGTTTGCCGGAGTTCTCGCGATCGCCTTAGCGGCTTGTAGCGGTGGGGACAACGCAGCAACCGCACCCGAAGGCAGCGAATCCGGAAGCGAAACCGCAGCGACCGATGGAGGCAGCACCGCCGAAGGCGAAGTGAAGGTCGATGGTTCCAGCACCGTCTTCCCCATCTCCGAAGCCATGGCAGAAGAATTTATGAAAGAAAACTCCGGCATCAAAGTCACCGTTGGAGTTTCCGGAACCGGCGGCGGCTTCAAAAAATTCTGCGCCGGAGAAACCGATATTTCTAACGCTTCTCGTCCCATCAAACAAGAAGAAATCGAACTCTGCGAGAAAGGCGGCATCGAATACGTCGAGGTTCCCGTCTCCTTTGACGGTCTGTCCGTGGTGGTCAACCCCGCCAACGACTTTGCCTCCTGCATGACCCCAGACGACCTGAAGAAAATGTGGGAACCCGCAGCCGAAGGGCAAATCGAAAACTGGAACCAAATCAAAGCGGACTTCCCCGACAAACCCCTGGCACTATACGGTCCGGGAACCGACTCCGGGACTTACGACTACTTCACCGCCGCCACTGTTGGCGAGGAAGGCGAAAGTCGCGGCGACTACACCGCTAGCGAAGACGATAACGTCATCGTCCAAGGGGTAGCTGGCGACGAAGGCGGTCTCGGCTTCTTCGGTTACGCCTACTACGAAGAAAACAAAGATAAGTTAAAACTCGTCGAAATCGACGGCGGCGACGGTTGCGTTGCGCCTAGTGCCGAAACCATTGCTGACGGAACCTACAAACCCCTGTCCCGTCCGGAATTCATCTACGTGAAGAAAGAATCCCTCAGCAAGCCGGAAGTCAAAGCCTTTGCCGAATACATCATCGATCCGGCAAACGCCGGTCTGATTTCCGAAGTGGGTTACGTTCCCTTGTCTTCGGAAATCGTCACCGTCGTCCAAAAACGCTTAGAAGAAGGCAAAACGGGAACGGTCTTCGGCGGTGAATCCGCAGTGGGGTTAAAACTCGCCGACGTTCTCAGCAAAGAACAGTAATCAACGGAAGACATCGACACTCAGACTCGGAGGATCGTCGTCAGGTGGAAACTCAATGGGTTCCCCTCGATCGAACATCCCCGAGTCCCCTACTCTCATTCGATCGACCATGACCTTTGAATCTCCCGTACCCGACGATCGACTTTGGAAGCCGAACCGCAAACTGAGTCAATGGATGGAAGGGGTAGTTAAGTTTATCTTCGCTGCCTTTGCCTTCATTTCGGTGATCACCACCCTCGGTATCGTCCTCACTCTCATTTTTGAAACCTTCGACTTTTTCAAAGAAGTCTCCCTGTGGAATTTCCTCACCGACACCAAATGGACGCCCCTCTTCAAAAGCGCCAAATTCGGTATCTGGGTGCTGATTAGCGCCACGGTCTTGACTTCGGCGATCGCGATTATCGTAGCCCTGCCCTTGGGTCTGCTGGCGGCGATTTGTTTGAGCGAATATGCCACATCCCGAGTTCGCAGTTTGTTAAAACCCGCTCTGGAAATTTTAGCCGGGGTTCCCACGGTGGTCTACGGCTACTTTGCCCTGCTGTTCGTCACCCCCCTCCTGCAACTGTTGATTCCGGGTTTGCAGGGATTTAACGCCCTCAGTGCCGGAATAGTGGTAGGCATTTCCATCGTTCCCCTCATTGCCTCGTTGAGCGAAGACGCGATTTATGCCGTTCCCCGCAGCTTGAGGGATGGAGCCTATGCCTTGGGCGCCACCAAACGAGAAACCATTATTTCCGTGGTGCTACCCGCCGCCCTATCCGGGATCGTCGCTTCCGTGATTCTTGCCGTATCCCGAGCCATTGGCGAAACGATGATCGTCGCTTTAGCCGCCGGACAGAATCCCACCTTGGGTCTGAATCCCTTCGTACCCGTGATGACCATGACAGCGTTTATCGTCCAAGTCAGCTTGGGAGATACTCCAGCAGGTTCGCTCGCCTATCGGACGATTTTTGTGGTGGGTATGACCCTATTTGTCATCACTCTGGCATTGAATATTTTTAGCTTTTGGTTCGTGCGCCGCTTCCGGGAGAAATACGAATAATGAATCGAGATCCTTTTATCGAGGGCGACCCTGCCTCGGCAACTTCCCAATTTAAAGTCAATTTATCGGGTCGGTATAAAATAGATCGTATATTTGAAATCGCCACTTGGGCAGCCGTTTGTATCTCCTTGTTGGTATTGGCTGCCCTGGTTGTCGATGTTCTCGTCGATGGACTGCCACGACTCAACTGGTCTTTTTTAACCAGTTTTCCCTCTCGCAAACCGGAAGAGGCGGGAATTTTACCCGCTTTTGCCGGAACCTTGTGGGTGATGGTCATCATAGCAGTGTTATCGTTTCCCTTGGGTGTGGGAGCAGGGATTTTTCTGGAAGAATTTTCCCAAGATAACTGGTTGGCTCGAACGATCGAAATTAATATCAACAACCTGGCAGGCGTTCCTTCCATTATTTACGGTTTGTTGGGTTTGCAAGTTTTCGTCCGGATTTTTGAACCCGTAACGGGAGGGCGCAGCGTGCTTTCGGGGGCGTTGACTCTGGTGCTATTAGTTTTGCCGATTATTATCGTGGCAACGCGCGAGGCGCTACGATCGATCCCAGACAGCTTGCGCCTTGCTGGGTTTGCGTTGGGGGCAACCCGCTGGCAAGTGGTGCGAGAGCAAATTTTACCTCTAGCTTTACCGGGCATTCTAACGGGAACGATTCTGGCTTTGTCTCGCGCCATTGGGGAAACCGCCCCCTTGATTACCATCGGGGCGCTGACATTTATTCCCTATTTACCCGATAACTTGCAAAGTCCGTTTACCACATTGCCGATTCAAGTTTATAACTGGGTGTCTCGACCCCAGAAAGAATTTCACGACACTGCCGCAGCCGGAATTATCGTGCTGATGGTCGTGTTGTTGCTGATGAACGCGACGGCAGTGTTCCTGCGCAATAAATTCCAGAAACGCTTTTAGGTGCGGTTTGGGGTGTTTACCAGATCGAAAGAATCGATGGGCTAAAACGGTTTGATACTCTTCTCCTGTGTTCGATTTTTATGTTCTCTTCCAAAGTCCAGACATTTAGACCTCATATGATTTCCGATTTTTCTGACCCGGCACAATTGACGAACACCGCCGTTCTGAAAGCCGAGAACGTCAATGTCTACTACGGCTCGAATTTAGCAGTGCGGGATGTTTCTCTCGACATTCCCCGCAATAAAGTTGTGGCGTTTATCGGACCGTCGGGGTGCGGTAAGAGTACGATTCTCCGCTGCTTCAACCGGATGAACGATCTAATTCCGGGAGCGCGAGTTGATGGAACGATTACCTTCCACGATCGCAATTTGTATTCTAAAGCGCTCGATCCCGTGGAAATTCGCCGCCGCATCGGCATGGTATTCCAAAAACCCAACCCGTTCCCCAAATCCATCTACGAAAATATCGCTTTTGGCGCGCGGATTAACGGCTACCAAGGGGATATGGACGAATTGGTGGAAAGCTCCCTGCGGAAGGCGGCAATTTGGGAAGAAGTGAAAGACAAGCTCAAAGAGAGCGGTTTGGCGCTGTCTGGGGGGCAACAGCAGCGGCTCTGCATCGCGCGGGCGATCGCCATTTCTCCGGAAGTGATCCTCATGGACGAACCCTGCTCGGCACTCGACCCGATTTCGACGCTGCGGGTGGAAGAACTGATCCACGAACTGAAACAACAATACACGATCGTTATCGTGACCCACAATATGCAGCAAGCATCTCGAGTGTCCGACCTTACGGCATTCTACAATGCTGAAGCGACGGAGAAGGGCAACAAAATCGGATATTTGGTGGAATACGACAACACCCAATCGATCTTCCACAATCCGCAACAACAAGCCACGCAAGATTACGTGAGCGGTCGTTTTGGATAAGATGGATTTCGTTTCCGATCGCGAGTTTCTCGGCATGTCTCAATTCCCAAAAGCCTGAGAAAGGCGATTTTATTCTGAAGATCGTATCGCGCGACAGCGATCGACAGTCCCCTAGAAATCGAGAACGCGGACTACCGATCGCTGTTGCTTCGATCTTAGGAAAAGCGTACAATTTTAAAAGATGTTACAATTGAAGTAAGCATTCAAAACCGAACGATCGGACACGCCGAGCGAAAGACTGTCCGACTTAGCCGAACCATGGCAGTCGCACAGCAACGCCGCTTCTCGGCGCTCTCGTTTCGTTCCCAGGCTAATCCCGAGTCGGCGCTACGTTACTCGTGACGTAGTGAAGCTATGTCTACTGATGAGAATCAGAAGGAACTCTCAATTTATGAACTCAACTTCCTCAGCCAACCTCACTCGATCGACCTCTGTCAGGGTCAAACCTAGAACCAACGAGCGATCGCCTGCCTCCGGCTACGTCAAGACCGCCCAAGACGATTCGATCGGCGCATTTTTCAAGGAAATGGCGCGTTATCCCTTGCTGAGCGCGGAGGAAGAAACGAATTTAGCCCGTCGCATTCGAGATTGGGTGGCGCTGGAAACCCAAAGAGATCGATTAGAAGAAACCTGGGGTCGGCAGCCGACTTTGGCAGAATGGGCGGCTGAAACCGGTTTGAGCGAGTCCGACCTACAACAATGTCGCGATCGCGGTCGCCTCGCCCAACAAAAAATGATTCGATCGAACTTGCGCTTAGTCGTATCGATCGCCAAACGCTATCTCAACCG
This sequence comes from Oscillatoriales cyanobacterium M59_W2019_021, assembly GCA_015295945.1. Lineage (GTDB taxonomy): Bacteria > Cyanobacteriota > Cyanobacteriia > Cyanobacteriales > Geitlerinemataceae > DVED01. The sequence continues at coordinate 11,484 of DVED01000159.1, forward strand.
AGGCGTCCCCTTCCTCGATCTCATTCAAGAAGGAACCCTAGGCTTGAGTCGCGCCACCGAAAAATTCGATCCCGACAAAGGCTACAAATTTTCCACCTACTCCTACTGGTGGATTCGTCAGGCGATTACCCGCACCATCGCCAACGACGCGCGCACGGTGCGGCTACCGATCCATATCGTCGAAAAATTAAACAAGCTCAAAAAAACCTATCGGCAATTGGGACAAAAACTCCATCGCTATCCTACCGAGATGGAAGTGGCGGAGGCTTTGGAAATGTCCGTCGAGCGACTGCGGCAACTCAAGCAAATCAGTTGGAAATCTCTATCGCTCAATCGCCGGGTCGGCAGCGACGAAGAAACAGAAGTGCTAGAGATGCTCGAAGACCGCGACCAAGCCACGCCGGAAGATCGGTTGAGTCAGAACTTGATGGCAAGTGGCATCGAAGCCGTTCTCGACGAAGTGCTCACCGAACGCGAACGAGACGTGCTGATCTTGCGTTATGGTCTCCACAACGGGAGAACCCAAACCTTGCAAGAAGTCAGTGCGGTTTGCAAAGTCTCGCGAGAGCGAGTGCGCCAGCTTCAAGCGAGTGCCATGCGAAAACTGCGACGACCGGCAGTTGCCGAGCGCTTGCACGGCTGGTTGCCGTAAGGGCGAAGAGATCTTCGCCCAGCTACCATGTCCTAACCTAAGCGCGTAGTGCTATATTAACCTCAGTACGGGTTAAGCAAAACCCTGTATCCCTTGTTGGGGTTTGGGGTTTGTTAGTGGTTAGTGGTTAGTGGTTAGTCGCTTTGCTCCCCCTGC
>DVED01000131.1 GCA_015295945.1 Oscillatoriales cyanobacterium M59_W2019_021
AACGCGGCTGAAAATGTTTTGAACGTCTAGGGCATTGTTAAAAAAGGCTTCAGTTCCCGTAGGTAAAGAGAAGTCTTGGAAGCTGTGGAAGAGATTGCCTCCGGCTTGGGTTCCCCCGTCGATGGTGAAAACGTTGCCATCTGGGGCGACGATGGAATTGACGGGCAAACTAGCATCGGGAACGATTTGAGCTTGAGCGACGGTCGGCATCAGTCCGAATGCCAAAGCCGCGAGCGAAGACAGAGCCATCTCAGTTCGATCTAATTTCATGGAGTCCTACAATTGGCTCGAGTTTGCGGAGTGGGGAGATCGTCCGGATCGGGTTGCGGCACGACGCACCCAATTCCTAACGCACTCTTCTTCTTCAAGTGTAGGCAACCTTTTTGTCCTTTGTCATCAGTCATCGGTCATTTGGGGTTGGGGGTTGGTAATTTTCAGTAATAAGTAATAAGTGAGACGTGGGTTATTAAAATAATAGGGTATGTTGAGCGAGAGCGAAACGCACCATTACCCATTACCCTCGAATCATGTGGCAAACTTTAGTCAGAGCGGCGATCGCCGGAACCGATCGCCAATTACTCACTTTTCCCCAGGTTCAAGACGAGATCGATCGCCTGCTGGCACAACTCGACACCGCCAATCCCGCCAAAGCCCTCCTGGATGCCGCTGCTCTCCTCTATTTCGTGCGACAGGCGGGACGAGTGCCAACGGTTGTGGATGGCGATGCGATTCCTCCCTCTCTTGCCGATGATGCGCCCGTTTGCAGCCCCCAGGCGGCGCGTTGCCTCCAACGAATGCTGGCAGGGGAATTTCCGGAATTACTACCGGAATGGTTATCGACAGCGGCGACGGCAGGCTGGCGCGTTCCGCCCGAATTGTTGCCCGAGATGTTGGATTGGGGTAACCGCAACCCCCAGTGGCGCGGGCAAATTCTCCCGGTTGTGGGTAATCGGGGACGGTGGCTGGCGGCGCAAAATCCCGAGTGGCAGTACGCGGAAGCGGCGATCGCTCGATCGATTTGGGAAACGGGGACAATTGCCATGCGGCTGTGGACGCTGCAACGGTTGCGCGATCGCGATCCAGCAGAGGCGCGAGAGTGGGTTGCGGCGACTTGGAACCAAGATAAAGCCCCTGATCGCGCGGCTTTTTTGGCAATATTTAAAACAGGCTTAACGGCGGCAGACAAACTCTTACTCGAGCTAGCAATCGACGACAAAAGCAAGCAAGTTCGCGCCGTAGCTGCCGATTTGCTGGCGCGACTGCCGGACTCGCAACTGACGCAACGGGCGATCGATCGCATTACCCCAATAATCCACATCCAAACTCAACCCCAGTTACAACTTGAGGTCAAACCTCCTCAAACCTGCGACGATAGGGCAATCCGAGATGGAATCCTCGTCCAACCGCCTGCGGGAATGGGGCAAAAAGCCTGGTGGTTGGTGCAAATGTTGGGGCAAGTTCCGCCGAGTTTGTGGACGGGAACTTCTGTAGGGGCGAAGCATTGGGGCGATCGATTCGAGACCCAATTCGAGATGCACGATGCAAATGCTTCGCCCGATTTGCCAGAGAACCCCATGAGGTTATTACAAGCGGCGGTAAGTGGCGAGTGGTACGCGGCATTATTAGAAGGATGGGCGATCGCCGCCGAACGACACGGAGATATAGAATGGGCGGAGGCATTACTTCCCGCTATATCGGTCTTTCCCGGTAATGGTAATCATTGGAGCGATTTATCTCTCAAGTTAATGGAGATTTTGCCGATCGATCGTCGAGAAGCTTTAGTTTGGAACATTTTACGAGACGATGCGGGGGAACGGTTGAAGAAAAATCATCCGCTGTTATTTTTCCTCAAAGTCTGCCGCCACCCGTGGAGTCTTGACCTGAGTTTAGCTGTCATCGATCGCGTGGCGATCGAGATTGCCACCAGTGCGGATAACTATAACTGGAGCGTGCGATCGATCGTGCGAGACTGTGCCTATTTCCTCAATCCTTCTGCCCTAGAAGCAGCCGAGCGATCGCTCGGCAGTGCGGCAAAAGCCGAATCGTATTGGGAACAAACCGTGGATGAATTCCTAGAAATTCTGCAATTTCGACACGAAATGCTGACGGGTTTAGAGTGGTAATGGGTAATGGGTAATGGGTAATGGGCAAACATCTTCATCCCCCTGCTCAAGAAAGCTCCCCTTCACCGCAACCTGTGCGATCTCGTACTGATGTTGCTATACACTGAAAAGCAATGAAGTCTACCCCACCCCAAAATTAACGATGGCAACTGGAACGAATACCTTGTGGGATCGGTTTCTGGCGCCGATCGTGCGATCGTTTATCGATGAGGAGGCGCTGCAACGGTTCGATCGCAGCGTGGATTGGGAGGCAGAAGTCGATCGCCTGCACGATTCTACCCTGGTTTATCCCGACTATTACCGCAGCCAAAACTTTCACGGCATTCGCGGGGGATACCTCACCTCCGGTGCGGCAGTATCCTACGATCCCATCACCGGGTACGTCTTGCCGCCGAACGAAACCTGGGTGCGCCAAAGCGCGATCGAGGCGATTACCGTCCGACCCCGCCGCATTCTCGATCTGGGGTGCGGTACGGGTTCCCAAACGTTGATGCTCAAACGCGCCTTTCCCCAAGCCGAGACGATCGGGTTGGACTTCTCGCCGTATATGCTGTTTATGGGCGAATATAAGGCGAAAAACGCGGGATTAGAAATCGGATGGCGGCACGGCAGCGCCGAAAACACGGGATTTGCCGATCGCTCTTTCGATTTGATTGCCCTCGCACTGGTGTTTCACGAAACGCCGACGGAAATTTCCCAAGCAATCCTGCGCGAGTGCTATCGACTCCTCAGTCCCGGCGGGGAAGTTATCGTTCTCGACGGCAACCAACAGGCATTGCGCCAGACGGATTGGCTGACAGAAGTGTTTGAAGAACCGTATATTAAAGAGTATTCGGCGGGAAATGTTGCGGATTGGATGCGGCAAGCGGGATTCGCAGCGGTGACGACTCGGGATTTCTGGTGGATTCATCAAGTTACGCGGGGTGTCAAACCCAGTGCGGGATCGTCTCCCGAGGTCGCCGAAACTCCCGATATCGCCGATTTCGACCTCGGTGCGTTAGCAACGTGAATTTGTGAGCGAATGGTGCTTAAAGCAGTTTTGTTGGACTTCAACGGCGTTATTATTGACGACGAACGCTTGCACGAAGAAGCGATCGCCCAAGTTTTGCTGGAAGAAAATTTGATGTTCCAACCGGGCGAGTTCCAACAGTTTTGTTTGGGACGGGGCGATCGAGCGGGTCTGACGGATTTACTGGGCAGTCGGGGTCGCGTCCTCACGCCAGAATCCTTAGAAAAATTAGTCCAGCGCAAAGCGACCTATTACCGACAACAACTCGACTCTCTCGATAAATTGCCCATTTATCCAACGTTGGGGGATTTAATTTTTAAATTTCGAGTTGCTGGACTGAAACTCGGGGTGGTCAGTGGGGCGCTACGATCGGAAGTGGAATCGATTCTCGATCGCGCTCAGTTGAAACAGCATTTTTCCACCATTGTCGGCGGCGATGAAGTGAAAGTCAGCAAACCTTCGCCGGAGGGCTATCTCTTAGCTGTAGAACGCTTGAATCGTATGGAACCGACTTTAGGACTGCAACCGTCGGAGTGTTTGGCGATCGAAGATTCCTTCGCCGGGATTGAAGCGGCAAAACGGGCGGGAATTCGGGTTGTCGGTGTCGCCCATACCTATCCCTTTCATATGCTCCAACGCCGCGCCAACTGGGCGATCGACGATCTCTACGATCTCGAGGTCGATCGGGTTCGCCGCTTATTCGACGGATGCGAACGAGAACCGGAAACCGCGATCGGCGAATAGCAACCCGTTTGGAGTGAGCAGGGGGAGTAGGGGGAGCCGGGGGAGCCGGGGGAGAAAGCAACTAGCAACTAGCAATTACCAACCCCAAATCCCAAACCCCAAACCCCAAACCCCCAAGTCCAAACTTATTACTTATTACTTATTACTTAAAATGAAATGCCCAAACCCAGATTAATAACAATTTGCGGGGCGACGGCGACGGGGAAGTCGGGTTTGGCGCTGGAGATCGCGCGGCGGATAGGGGCACCGATTCTCAGTGCGGACTCGCGCCAGGTGTACCGGGAATTCGATATCGGGACGGCAAAACCAACGACGGACGATCGCCAACTCGTTCCCCATTATCTCATCGATATTTGCAATCCCACGGAAACCCTTACCGTTGCTGACTACCAACAGCAAGCGCAGGCGTTCATCGAAAAGTTTCACCAGGAGGGAACTGCGCCGCTTCTGGTGGGGGGAACGGGGTTATACGTCAAAGCCATTACGCGAGGGTTAAAAATTCCCCGCGTTCCTCCCCATCCGCAGTTGCGATCGCAGCTTTCCCAATTGGGACAACCCTACTGCTACGAGATCTTGCAACAGGTCGATGGCGTTGCCGCGCAAAAGATCGATTCCCGAGATCCGACGCGAACGCTACGCGCCTTGGAAGTGTTTTATACTACTGGATTGCCGATTTCCCAGCTACAGGGCGAAAATCCCCCTAATTACTCGATCGTCCAAATCGGTTTAGACTGCGATCGCTCGATGTTGGACGATCGCATTCGTCGGCGTGTCGGTCAAATGCTGGAAATGGGTTGGATTGCCGAAGTCGAAACCCTATGCCGCAAGTACGGGACGGATTTACCCTTACTGGCAACCTTGGGATACGCGGAAATTAAGCAATATTTAGCGGGGGAGATTTCCCTTGCCGAAGCGACGGAATTAACGGTGTTGCACACGCGCCAATTTGCCAAGCGACAGCGAACTTGGTTTCGTCGATATCCGGAGATTCACTGGTTCGATGCCGATCGATCGGATCTCGTCGAGGCGGTGTGGCAGTACATCGGTTAATTTGACATACTCACCGCCCTAAAGGAGCGGTGATTCTTTACGTTTCATTGACGGAAGCAACCGAGGTTGTCTTACTCTGTCTCGACGTACATTTATAGTC
>DVED01000198.1 GCA_015295945.1 Oscillatoriales cyanobacterium M59_W2019_021
ATGGCTCCTAACCCGGTGATGGGAGCAGCACCAATGGCTCCTAATCCACTCCCCCCAGCAAACAATGGTGAGATTAAACTACCCGTTCCCTATTGGTCGCAACGCGACAACATGGAGCAACCCTTCCGGACTTGCAATACCTCCAGTTGCGCCATGGTTGCCAAGTTCTTGGGCGCGAATATCTCGGGAGATGACGACTACTTTCAGTACGTCATCAAGTACGGGGATACCACCGACCATGGCGCTCAAACTCAGGCTCTGGCGGAAATTGGCATTCAATCCACCTGGAATACCGATTTGGATTTCGAGGATCTCGATAAGTCGCTCGAGAGCGGACTGCCCATTGTGATTGGGATTTTGCATCGCGGTCCGATCGAAGCGCCATCGGGGGGACATATGCTGGTCGTTATCGGACGCAACGCCAATGGCGATTACATCGTTAACGATCCCTTTGGTAGCGTACTCGACGGCTATGCCTCAGAAGATGGCGAGGGATTGCTCTATCCTCGCGATATGTTGGTACGTCGGTGGACGGCAGATGGAGCGAAAACGGGCTGGGGACGGCTTTTTTATGGCAATAACGTAGCGGCTGCCCCGACTCAGGTGGCATCTGCTCCAGTTGCCTCGACTCCCCCAATGCAAACCCTGTTTGCCTCGGGTAACGTTCCCAATCCTGCCGCCACCGGGCAATATATCACCGCCGAGCAACTGATTCAAATTGCTGGAGGGAATGCTCCTGCCGATCGCCTGCGCGAACTCACCCCCGGTCTCAACGAAACCTTACAGCGATTCCAGATTAATACACCGTTACGAATCTGTCATTTCATCGCTCAGGTTGCCCACGAATCCGACTGTTTCAATGCCATGGAAGAATATGCTTCCGGCAAAGACTATGAAGGACGTTCCGACTTGGGCAACGTCCAACCTGGCGACGGCGTCAAGTTCAAGGGACGCGGATTAATCCAACTGACCGGACGGGCAAACTACGAAAAATTTTCTCAAGCCATGAACCTGGATTTTGTGTCTCAACCCGAGGTGGTGGCACAGGCTCCCTACGCCATTATGGTGGCTGGCTGGTTTTGGGATAACAATCAACTCAACCCGGATGCCGATAACGACGATATCGAAACCGTGACCCGCGTCATTAACGGCGGTTACAACGGTCTCGACGATCGCCGCAACTATTTACAAAGAGCTAAGTCCGTTCTGGGGGCTTGAAGGAATAAGTAATAAGTAATAAGTTTGAGGTTGAGGGTTTGGAGTTTGGGGTTGGTAAGATTGGTAGGGTGCGTTGAGGAACGAAACGCACCATTCCCAATTCCCAATTCCCAATTCCCAATTCCCGATGAATTTGTCGCAGCATTAAATAAAAACCATATTAATGCTTCTCATCCCAGTTCTTTAGAAATTCCGTCGAGGGAGGAGAAGATTTTTTCCCATCTTTAGCCCCATCTAAAACTGACGACGATCGATCGCCCTCAGAATCGATCGTCTCGACAATTTCCATCATGGCTAACAGCAACTCTTCCTGAATATCGAGAAACTCGCTAGTCCTCTGGCTGAGAATGTAGGCGAAAACTTCGATCTCGAGGGATTTTTCCCCCAAGTTGACTAAGTGAACCTTTTGCTCCTCCACCCCGGAATTGGCTGCAAGTAGCGATCGCATTTTGTCCAAAACGTCTTTAACTTGGTAGTGTTTTGTGGTGGAGGGCAAACCTACCCGAAAATTAAGGAGACGGCGATCGCGCTGGCTGTAGTTCACCACTTCCGAATTAGAAAAATTGGAGTTGGGGACGGTGACGATTTTGCGATCGGGGGTGCGAATGCGGACGGCACGCAATCCAATATTCTCCACCGTTCCGGCAATCCCGCCGAATTCGCAGAAATCCCCGATTTGGACGGGGCGATCGAGAAATAAGTTAATTCCACTGACGATATTTTCCACGTAAGATTTTGCCCCCAAACCGATGGCAAGACTACCCACCCCCAAACTGGCGAACAACGGCGCGACGGGAACCCCTAAGAACTCGCCGCCAAAGTAGATAATCGTCGCTGCCGCCACAATTCCGATCGCTCGAAATCCACTGCGCACCATTGCCGCTTCTAGGGGTTTCTGTCGAAAGTATGCCGAAGAAATCGTCGTTCTGCCGATGGCATTGGCTAAGATGAAGGCGAACCAACCCCCAACGATAAACAACAGCACTTCGACGGCGATCGCGAAAATCCGATCGACCTCTCCGGTGAGATTGAGAGTATAGATGGCGAAAATTTCCGTGCAGTAGAAAATGATAATAATGCTGGCAGGCAGCCACAACCCCGCCCACGCACTTGCCAAACTCCGAGGATCGAGATGGCTCGAGTGCCGCCACCGATAAATCGCCGCGATGACGAACACCGCCAACGCCAGCGCGATCGCCAACCCGAACCACTGCCACAAGGTTTGTTCCCAGTAAACTCGGGTCGTCCAGTGAGGCAGCCAATGGCTCCATTTAGGCGGCAGTAAGTTCCCCGGCGTGCTGATGTAAAAATCGTAAAAGCCTTCAGACGCACCCGGCTGATAGGGGAGGTCGCGCACCTCGAGATAAAATTCTTTCAGGCGCTGTATCGTATCGGGCGAGAACAAGAATTCGTCGGCGTACTGACCCCCCTGACTTTTGACGATCGCGATTTCTGTTTTGGGAATTTCCCAGCGAACCAGGGAGGGGTCTTCAGTCACCTCGTTGACATCGGGAACGCGATCGAGAGACGGTAAGGGAATGCGATCGAGAATTTCTTTGAGCTTCAGAGCCGATTCCAAACCCACCCGCTGTTTGCTCGTTTCGGGAACGCTCTCTAAATTGAGGGTGCGCACCGCTCGTTCCATCGCTTCTTCCGCTTGGGCGGCAAGGGCTTTGACGGGCGGGGAGTGAAACAAGCCGCTCTCTTGCTTCGATTCTTCGTGTGCTGCCATCAACAAACGATACGCTTCGTTGGTATTCTCCAAAAACTGTCCCAAGGTTTCTTGGGGACTCTCCGTATGGGGTGGCGTCAGGGGATCGAGTCCGGCACTGCTGACGGGAAGGGTCGATTGTGCGAGGACGACCGCAACAAACGCGGCAACTGCCCACAGGATAAACTGTTTGACTTGTTTCATTCTGAATCTCTCGAGAGTGGGTTTTCGCTCGACAAGCCTAATGCACGGTCTTTCTGAATCGTGGAAAATTTCGATCGCTAGGGAATTTATTGGTCTCCCAGGGCATTATTCTAGCGATATTGAAAATATCGGGATTTCCCATCTACAAATCTCGAACCTCATCCCACGTTGCCGACTGCAACTGAGTTCGAGAGGATAGTTTAATGTACGTGTCGAACGAGACTTAGGCAGTTCTGTACCGTCGGCGCGATCGCTAAAGCCTTAATCCACAAACTAGACCGATTCGATATACGCAAGATCGCACCGATGGCGTTCGTCTTTCGAGACCGCACGCGCCGAGTCTTCCCTGATAGTATAAACCCCATTCCCGTTCGCGAGTATTAACCCAAATCCGAAGTTTCGCGCTTTCTCTGCCATGTCTTCAGACTTTTCGAGGGTTGCAGATTGGGATTTTCGATCGATCGAAGTTGTCCCACTCGATGACAATTTCGACCTTTTAGGCTCGGGAACACTCGCAAAATCCGACTGGTCAAGCAAGCTTATCCATGCTAGAACTACATACATCGGCGAGTCTACGACGACAGGGTACAAATCAAAATTCTCGAGATTCGTAGCGGGCTAAAAAATTAAGGTCTTGTGTCAGTTGGTTCCCATCGTGTTTGAAAGGGCGATCTTTGCCTGCAAACCGACGCGCGATCGCCCCCTCCTTGCGTACGAGAGAGGTAATGCCTTTCCCCAACTCTACCCCAAAGACTATCTACAACTGTCTTAGGTGGCTCTGTCTCGGGTAGCCCTGTATTGGAGATCGTTGCCCGCAACCCGACGCGCCACCTTACCTCGATCGCGTCCTAACACATCGAGCTTCTCTGCAAATACCACAACTTGCATCTGCCAAGACCATGACCGACGCTTTTATTTCCTATTCCCGTCGCAATAAAACCTTCGTCCAACGGTTGAATCAAGCCTTTCAAAATGCCAAACGCGAAGTTTGGGTGGATTGGGAAGGCATTCCCCTTAACGCCGACTGGCGACAAGAAATCTATCGCGGCATCGAAGCCGCCGATAACTTCGTCTTCGTCCTCAGTCCCGATTCCGTGGCATCTCAAGTGTGCAAGGAAGAAATCGAACATGCCATTGACAACAACAAGCGCTTGGTTCCTATCGTTTGCGAAGAAGTTTCTTACGACCAAGTTCATCCGGAACTCGCCAAACTCAACTGGATTTTCTTCCGGGAAGAAGACGACTTCGATACGGCATTTAGTAAGCTTCTCGACACCCTCGATACCGATCTCGAGTACGTGCGCGACCATACCCGCCTGCTCAAACGGGCGATCGAATGGGACGAAAAAAATCGCGATGCCAGTTTCACCCTGCGCGGTAACGACCTGAAAAATGCCGAACGGTGGTTGAGTTCGAGCGAAGACAAAATCCCCGAACCCACACCCCTGCACGCTCAATATATACTTGCGAGCGATCGTCACCAAAGACAACGCCAGAAAATCGCCTTCGGCGGCGTCGTCGTCGGCTTAGTCGCCACCTCCCTCCTCGCCATCGTCGCCGTCAAACAGCGGAGTTTGGCGATCGAAGAACGCAACCGCGCCCGCGAACAGAGCGTCCGCGCCCTCACCGCCCTCTCCGAAGCCCGCCGAGTCACCGACGACGGACTCGAAGCCCTCCATTTCGGCGTCCAAGCCGCTCGAAATCTAGAGTCTGGCAAGTTCCCACCCGATCTCGTCAAAGAGACAACAGCAGCCCTACGCGAAGCTGTCTACGATGTCCAAGAAATCAACCGTTTCGACGGTCACGAGGATCAAGTCAACCGCATCGCCTTTTCCCCCGACGGCAACCTCATCGCCTCAGCAAGCGACGACAACAGCGTTCGCCTCTGGAAACGCAGCGGCGAAGTGTTGCAGACTTGGCAGCACGACGACAACGTGCGACAAGTGGCGTTCTCCCCGGACGGCAAAACCGTAGCGTCGGCATCCAAAGACAAAACTGTTAAACTCTGGCGGGTGGACGACGGAACGCTGCTGAAAACCTTGGAACACGACTCTGGGGTTCGCACCGCTCGTTTCAGTGGCGACGGTCAACTCCTGGCAACAGGGGACGACGATGGGAGCGTGCGGTTGTGGAATGCGGAGGGTAAACTCCTCAACACCATTTCTGCCCATCGGAGTTCGCTCAACGATATCGCTTTCAGTCCCGACGATCGCACCTTTGCTACAACTAGTAATGACTTGGAGGTCAAACTGTGGGCGATCGATTCGCTGGTGGATGAAGGCGAAAACGAAGGCGATCCTCAACCGCAACAGGTGTTTTCAGGGCATACTGATAAAGTCTGGGATGTGAATTTTTCCCCCGATGGCGAACTTCTGGCTACGGCGAGTTCCGATAACACGGTTAGAATTTGGAACTTAGACGGAACGGAACGCAACCAGCTCCAAGGACATACCACCTGGGTGCGCAGCGTGGCATTTTCCCCCGACGGCAAAGTTCTGGTGACGGGCAGCGACGATAATACCGTCAAACTGTGGAATGTCGGCGGAGTTCTCCTCAAAACCTTTACCGGACACGATGCCAGCGTGCGCAGCGTGGCGTTTTCACCCAATGGCAAAACCATTGCGTCCGCCAGCGACGATTCAACCATTCGCTTGCGGAATCTGGAAGGAGCGGTGGTGGAGGTCTTGCAAGGACACCGCGCCAGCGTGCAAGGCGTTCGCTTCAGTCCCGAGAATCTCATCGCCTCGGTGAGTACCGACGGCACGCTGAAAATCTGGACTCGAGACGGGGCGAGATTGTTACGCAGCGTGGAGTACGAATCGGGGATGCGCAACGCCAACTTTACCCCGGACGGACGGTTGATGATAACAGCGGGTTACGACAACGCGCTGCAACTGTGGGACTTGCAGCAGGTTCTGCAAACGGAAAACGCCCAACCGATTCGCCGTTTTGTCGGACATACTTCGACGGTGAAAAACCTGAGTATTTCCCCAGACGGCGAACTCATGGCTTCGGCAGGGGCGGATGGCTCGATGCGCCTGTGGCGCATTAGCGACGGGACGCTGTTGAAAACCTTGGAGGACATTCACGAACCGGAAGTGACGGATGTGAGTTTTTCGCCGGATGGCTCGCGGATCGTGTCTGCGGGGGGCGATGGCAAGGTTAAGGTTTGGACGGCGGAGGGCGAGTTGGTGCAAGAATTCCCAGCTCACGAAGAGTGGATTAATGCTTTGCACTTCAGCCCCAATAATCGGTTTCTGGCGACGGCAAGCGGCGATAAAACGGTGCGCTTGTGGGAGTGGGACGACGGACAGTTACAGACGACACCCACGGCAACTTTATCGGGTCATACGGATTGGATTTGGGACGTTACCTTCAGTCAAGATAGTCGCATTCTCGCTACGGGGGGGAAAGATAACACGGTGCGCCTGTGGGATACCGAAGGGACTTTGTTAAAAACGCTGAGCGCTCACAAGAACTGGGTGCGATCGGTGAGTTTTAGTCCCGACGGTCAAAAGTTGGCATCTGGAAGTGCCGATAAGACGATTATTCTCTGGGATGTGGAGTCGTTGGAGAAAATGGAGTCGTCTCAGGATACGGGGATCGATCAATTGCTGGAATTGGGGTGCGATTGGCTGAGGGATTATCTGGCAACGAATGCCCAGTTAGAAGAATCCGAGAAAACCGTTTGCCAGGGAGTTAATCGCAATCGGTAACCAATCGGTCATGGGTGAATGGTAATGGGTAAGGACAAATGACTAGTGACCCATGACCCACGACCATCGGGCTACGCCGTGGTTTCTACCCGCTCCTGCAATTCCAGCAAGGTGGGGGCGGTTCTCGTTTCCCAACTGGGGGCGAAGGGAGGCATCGCCAGGGAACACGCCGACCAATTGCTCTGAACTTCAACGTTTAAAAGTTTGCAATGACCGCCTCGTCGTCCGGTATGGATGTAGTTACCGCACAAATAACACGTCGATAACGCTTGTACGCGACGCAGCGAAGCAGTCATATTGAATTCTCCTAACAGTCGAGTTGCATCCTTAAAAAAATTGTAAAAGGAGGATCTGGAAAACTGATTGGCTCTTAAGAGAGGCTTAAGAATTGCGGATCGAGCGAGTTTTCGGGGTAGTTTTTGTCGATCCCCGTTGGTCTGGCGGGATTTTTGCCCACGACTGGCAAGATCCGACATCCCGGTAAATTCATGCGGACACCGCAATCACGTCTCGAGATTGTCGATGGCGATTTCCCCATCTCACCCAGCGAAAGCGATAGAATTCTCGATTGAGATTTGAAAAGACTTCGTGTTTGTTGACAGTTATTCTGGTATAGATGGTCTCTTAGACGAGAAATACCGGATTTTTGGGTTGTAGCACGATCCAGGACTTACGCAGCCACGCTACTCATGGGGGTGATGGTGGGTTACGCTCCGCGCTTCACACCCTACAGATGGAGGCGTAAGTCCTAATGATCGAAAAAGCTCGACGGCTAATCTCCCTTTTAGGGACGATCTCGATCGAGCTTTGACAATAGGTTTTTCTGATTTGGGGTTGAGACTAAATGGAGCGCTACTTGGCTCCATTTCCGCAGGAAACCAGTTGTTTCGATGCGGCAAGGATGAAATCAACAGCTTCTGCGAGGTTGTTGAGAATGAGTTGCGGTTCGTACATTTCCAGGCGAGGGCGATCGCGAATGCCGGACAACACGCCGATCGCCTTGACACCATGGGTTTTCGCCGCTACAATATCGGCTTCCGTATCGCCGACCATCCACACGTCATCGGCGGCTGGCAGTTCGGCTAACGCGCGTTCCATCAGCAACGGTTTATCGTTCACATCTCCAGTTTTGACGTAATCGTTACCCAGGCAGTAACGCCGTTCCTCGGGGAAAAAGCGCCCGATTTGGCAGCGACGGCAGGCTTCCTCCAGTTCGCTGGTACGGCGCATGGTCATCACCACCAACTCGAGACCTTCCCGTTGTGCCTTTTCTAACGCGGCGATCGCTCCGTTGACGGGGGTATCATAATGGAGGTAGGGAGGGGTATGGACGGTTTGACCTCGCAATTGGGCGAAAATGCGAGCTTGGTCTTCTCCCAATCCCGACAGGATGCCGATCTGTCTTTCCGGCGTGCGCGATCGCTTGAGTTGCCAGAATTCCGACTTAGACAGGCGCTGCACGCTTTGTCCCGGCTCTCGCACCCGATCGAGACAGAACTGGTATACCTGGTAATACCGTTCGGAGACATCCATAATCGGACCGTCGAAATCGGTAATCAGTCTCAGCATTGAACCGCGTTCCCTTGCGAACTATTCTGTTAACTTTTATAACAGAAAGCTTGACGGATTCCCAAACGGACGAACGCTTTCGATTATTGGGTTTGGGGATGGGGGTTTGTTAGTGGTTAGTGGTTCTCTCCCCCTGCCTCCCCTGCTTCTCCCACTCCCCTCCGCCTTTTGCCCTTTGCGATCGAAGCCCCCTTAGCGGACGGTTTGTCGAATGGCTTCGGCGTCGATCGGTTTGAGGAGATACAGGCGCAGCATATCCCAGCCAATTCCCAACATCAACGGTACTTTTCGGAAAAACTTGGCAATTTTGGGTGCGGAACTTTCGGCGATCGCCTTAATTTTTAAATTGCGCTCGCTGCATCGATAAATGCGATCGAAAAATTCCGGATGGTCTACATCCAAAATTTCGGGGAAAGCGCGTGCGGAGGTGTCATTGGTTTGGCGGATCACTTCGCGATCGAATTCGCGCGGATCGAGTCCGATAGATTCGTAAAAATCCGATCGCTCGTCTACCGTCAGCGAGTGGGTAACAAACACGGTTAATAAGAAAAACCGCGCCCAAAGCCGCCCCGTCCAGTGTTTCCACATCTTCGACTGCGATCGCAGCAAGGCTTTAAAAATGTCCCCGTGGCGGTTTTCGTCCTGACACCAGCTTTCAAACATCCGGAACAGGGGATAAAACTGATGTTCGGGATGTTTTTCTAAATGCCGGAAAATCGTAATGTAGCGCCAGTAACCGATTTTTTCCGAGAGATACACGGCGTAGATAATCCACTCCGGTTTAAAGAACGTGTACGTCCGCGTTTTGGTCAGAGTTCCCAAATCTAAACTAATCTTGAAATCGCTCATCGCTTTATTCAGAAATCCGGCGTGGCGAGCTTCGTCCCGTGCCATGACGTGAAAAATTTCGGCTAAAATCGGGTTGCGATCTTTGAGGCGACGGGATAGTTCTTTAAACAGCAGAAAACCGGAAAACTCTGAAGTACAGGAACGCTCTAAAAAATCGATAAAGGCAACCCGCGTTTCTCCGTCGATATGCTCCCAAGATTGCTCGAACTCCTCATCACGCACGAAATGGTGGCGGTTGTAGTCCGCTTTCATTTCCGCTAGCATCGCCTGGAGTTCCTCTTCCTGTGCCGAGATGTCCATATTCGCCACCGCATCGAAGTCGGTGGTGTAGAACCGAGGCGTCAGGAGCGTTTCCTGGACGGAAGTTTTCTTGAGTTCCTCGACGGTGGATTTAGAGGGAGTCTGTACCATAGGTGTTCCGAAGGATTTTAATATCGCCAAATAAGCGTATAACGATTTTTGGGTAAAACCGACCAGTCGATAAAAGTTTTTACATCCCGTTGCAATTCGCAACGATCGCCCTTGTGGAAGGCAGAAGGTAGAAGGAGATGGGGGAGATGGGCAGGGGGAGCAGGGGAGGCTGGGGGAGCTTTCTTGAGCAGGGGGAGAAAACAGTGACCAGTTACTACTCCCAAGCAACTAGCAATTACCAACCCCAAACCCCAACAATGTGTTAAGTTTCAATACATCTCAACTCTCATAAACATTAATAGCTATATAGTGCTTTAAAGTAAAACGTGATTCTCAAGTTAAGCATCTCAAATGAGTAGTTCTTTCGCCAACACCACGATTGATCGCCCGCAATATGCCCTTCCCCCTAGCGATTCGAGAGCGCAAACCAAACAGTTCGTCTTGGATTTGCAGGACGAAATCTGCCAAGCTTTGGAACGCCTCGACGGTCAAGCTCGCTTTCAGGAAGACAATTGGGAGCGAGAGGCCGGGGGTGGCGGACGGTCTCGCGTCATTCGAGATGGTGGGGTTTTCGAGCAAGGCGGCGTCAACTTTTCCGAAGTCTGGGGGGACACGCTTCCCCCAGCCATTTTGACCCAGCGTCCGGAAGCTGCCGGACATGGCTTCTATGCCACCGGAACCTCGATGGTTCTGCATCCGCGCAATCCTTACGTTCCCACGGTTCACCTCAACTACCGTTACTTTGAAGCGGGTCCGGTGTGGTGGTTTGGCGGTGGCATGGACTTGACCCCGTACTATGCCTTTGCCGAGGATGCCGTTCACTTCCACACGATCGCCAAACAAGCCTGTGACGCGCACCATCCGGAATACTATCCCACCTTCAAACGCTGGTGCGACGAGTATTTCTATCTCAAACACCGTCAGGAAGCGCGAGGCATTGGTGGGTTGTTCTTCGACTACCAGGACGATCGCGGCAAGCTGTACTGCGGTCCCCACACCGACAGTCCGGCAGCCGTTTACAGCGATCGCGTCGGCGTCATTCCCCGAACCTGGGAAGAGATCTTCGCCTTCGTCCAAAGTTGCGGTCGCGCCTTCCTCCCTGCCTATGTTCCCATCGCCGAGAAGCGCAAAGATACCGAATACGGCGACCGAGAACGCAATTTCCAACTCTACCGCCGGGGACGCTACGTCGAATTCAACCTCGTCTACGATCGCGGTACGGTTTTCGGACTGCAAACCAACGGACGCACTGAATCCATCCTCATGTCCCTACCGCCTCTCGTGCGCTGGGAATACGGCTACGAACCCGAACCGGGAACCCCCGAAGCCGAACTCACCGCCACCTTCCTCAAAGCTCGAGATTGGGTTGGTTAGTGGCTAGAGCGTGTTTTCAAACTGTGGAAGGGCGTAGCATTTGGATTGTAGATCTGGGGGATTGCCTGAAATCTACCGCCCAAATGCTAGCCCCTACACGTTAATTTTGACTTTGAAGATACGCCCTAGTGGCGAGTAGCAAATAACGGGTCATTGTTCCCTCACCTCCTCAACCTCTTCTCCCCCAGATGCCCCAGATCTCTTCCCTTCTGACCTGAAGCCTTCTGCTATAGAAAAAAATAACGTTAGCTAGTACCCTTAGAGCTATAAACTTCGTACTAGTAACTAGTCGCCGATCGCGGGTCGCGGGTCGGCGATCGCTGATCGCACAACTATGACCTTCATCTCCCTGCTTTACGGACTGTTCCTAATTAGCACGATTGTTCTGTATTGGGGTTTCCAGAATCGATCGACCCGACTGGCACTGTTGCTGTTTGCCAGTTTGATTTTCTACGGTTCTGTCCAACTTCAGTCCGTCCCGTTACTGCTATTGAGTGCGATCGTCAATTTTATCTTAGGACGGGCGATCGGGGACGATCGCACTCCCATCCGTTACAAGCGCGACTGGAAGCTGTCGAACCAAGCGTGGAAGGCAGCCAACCAATCCTCTCAATATCGCCGCGTAGCACTATTGGTGGTAGGGATTGTTTTCAATGTGCTGCTATTGCTGGGGTTCAAATACGGCTCGCTGTTGTTTCCCAGCAGTGCGGAGGGGACGGCAGCAGAGGTTTTGGGCAGAGGATGGGGTTGGCTCGATCCCTATCTCATCGCACCGTTAGGCATCAGTTTCTTTACCTTTGAATGTCTGGCGTACCTGATCGATGTTTATCGCGGCGCGCCGATTAGCCGAGATTTTCTCCAATTTAGCGCGTATCGCTTCTTCTTCCCCAAACTGATTTCCGGTCCGATTACCCGCTACCATCAGTGGAGCGAACAGTTGGAGAAGCAGGAACTTCCGGCGATCGATCGTATGGGAGAAGGGCTATGGCTGATTGCTAGCGGCTCGATTAAAAAGGGATTGCTTGCCGATAATTTAGGACTATTTGTCGATCTGTGTTTCGACAATATGCAACGGGCGGGAAGTTTCGATCTGTGGCTGGCGATCGTCGCGTATGGTTTCCAATTGTATCTCGACTTCAGCGGCTACGTAGACATCGCCCGAGGCAGCGCCATCCTCTTGGGTTGGACGCTTCCCGTTAACTTCGACTTTCCCTATCTCACTACCAGCATTGCCGACTTTTGGCGGCGCTGGCACATCACGCTAGGCGATTGGCTGCGAAATTACCTCTACTTTCCCCTCGGCGGTTCCCGTCGCGGTTTGTCCAGAACTTGCATCAATTTGATGGTGGTGATGCTGATTGCCGGGATTTGGCACGGCAGCGCCGGAAGCCACCTCGATCCTCGGGGATATCTGGTTTGGGGGGCGCTGCACGGTTTGGCACTGGTGGTTCACCGCTGGGGAGATGTGCTGGCAAATCGCGCCGATTGGGTGAAAGCGTGGTGGCGCAGCGTTCCGGGTACGGTATTGGCGTGGGGGATGACGCAAGGAATGGTGTTTCTGTCGTGGGTGTTTTTCCGTCTGCCGGATCTCAAAGAATCCGGTTGGGTGATGCAGCATTTGTGGCACTACCCTGCCGACGCTCAATTTGCCCAGAAGGTGTACGTTGAAAGTTTGGGTTTGGGGCGATCGGAGTTAACCTTACTGTTAGGGGCGCTGACGGTGGGAATGGGGGTGGCGTATTTGTGCGATCGGGGTTTGAAACTCCAACTTAATTGGCCCGTGAAATTGCTATTGGTTCCTGCTTGTTTTTACCTGGTTTGGTTGCTCGCTCCCCAGAATAGTTTGCCCTACATTTATTTTGAGTTTTAGAGGGGTTGTTTTTTTTGGGAAAGATTGATCGGTCATCGAACTTGACTCAACTGCAAATCCGTCGTCAAAACCCGCTCCGTGTCTCTAAAAAAGATCGAGGGCGCTCCCCCTACAGGTGTTGGCGAATGAATTAATTTCCATCGAAATCGATCGACCCAAAATGGTGCGTTTCGTCCCTCAACATACCCGACAAATTCCCAACCCCAAACCCCAAATGACTAATGACCCATAACCGATGAATCTAATCCACTTTTTATCCGTTGGCACTCGCTGTCTCACCCTCTGTTGTACCGTTTGGAGTTTTGCGACTTGTCCGAGTGCGGCGCAATTGCCTCCAGCATTGAATTTTTTACACGTCGATCCGATCGAGGGGTTTGAAGATTTAACCATCGAACCCATCCTCCCGATCGCGACGACGTTTGAAACCTGTCTGGCAAATCCGGACGCTACCTTCACCACCCGCAATCGCGGCGGACTGGCTGACGATCCCACCCAACCTTTGCGCGATCGCACCCTCTGGAGGGATTTACGCCCCTTAAACAACACGACAGAACTCGGCTCGATCGACGAGTCCGAATCTGTGGAAGTCGAAGCCTCTCCCTTTACCGATCCCGCCGATCGTGATTTCCAAAAATGCCAAACTTTATTTGATAATCGTTGATAGGTAATGGGTATCAGTGGTGCGTTTCGTCCCTCAACACACCCTACCCACTAACGACTAACCAATAACCAATTTTGAACTATCTAGGATTCGATCCCGGTCGGGATAAATGCGGGATTGCCGTCCGCAGTGAAAGTGGCGAATTGTTGTACCACGAAGTCGTACTATCGGAACGGGCGATCGCTGCGTTGCAATCTCTTTACCAACAGTACGAGATTTCCGTGGTGGTGATGGGCAACCAAACCACGGCAAAAACCTGGCGCAAACAATTGGAAGAGTCACTGCCGGAGACGGCGAATATCGTCATGGTAGACGAACGGTATAGCACCCTGGAAGCACGCGATCGCTACTGGCAGATGTATCCGCCGCGAGGGTTAGCCCGATTGCTCCCCAAAGGAATGCGATCGCCCCCCCGACCGATCGACGATATCGTTGCCATTCTGTTGATCGAACGGTATAGCAGAAGGCAGAGGGCAGAAGGCAGAGGGCAGAAGGGAGAAGAGGGAAGAAAAGGGTGAGGAAGTGTGGAGGTAAGGAGGTGAGGGGAAATAGAGTAGGGGAAGCCGGGAAAGTTCACAAGTAACCCATAACCCATAACCCATACCCAACCCCAAACCCCAAACCCCCAATGCCCTATGATAAAAAGACGACGCAAAATCTAGACGCTTGGCATGGGAACCATTTGGGAACTCGATTTTTACTCTCGTCCGATTTTGGATGAGAATGGCAAAAAACTGTGGGAAGTGGCGATTTGCGAGAGTCCGTTAACGACGGGGCGATCGCCGGATTCCCTGTTTCGTTACGCGCAATATTGCCCCAGTACGACGGTAAACTCGGTGTGGTTGAGCGAAGCCCTCACTAAAGCGATGGCAGAAGCTCCTGCTCCGCCAACGAAAGTTCGGTTTTTCCGGCGGCAGATGAATAATATGATTACCAAAGCGTGTAAGGATTTGGGGTTGGATGCCAAACTGGGACGGCGGACGGTGGCACTGAATCACTGGTTGAACGATCGGATGGCAAATGTCTATCCTCACGAACCCAATTACCAGGAAGGGGCGGCAACGACGGCAACCGTACGCTACCAAGCCCAAAATCCCAAGCGACTTCCCGATGCGGTACAAGGGCAGAAGTGGGCGTTCGTCAATTTGGAGGCGAGTGCTTTGGCAGATATGGATGAATGGGACATCGGCTTTGAGGAAGGTTTCCCGCTGGAGTTGGCAGGTGTCGAACCGGATGCCGTCATTCCAGGGGCGATCGTCTTTTCCTCCCGAGCGTTACCCTTGGCGGGGTGGATGTCCGGTTTGGAGTTGGGATTTCTCAAGTTTTCTGTTGGCAGTCGCCCTCGTTTGTTGCTAGAAACTGGGGCGGACGAATCGTGGATTCTTGCCGATTTGGTCGGAACGCAAACGCAACGGGAAGCGAAGGATTTTGAGGAGAAGAAAGAAAACGCCAACGGCGTCCACTTTCTCGCCGTTCAATCCGATCCCAACGCCCAATCGTTTGCAGGTTTCTGGTTGCTTCAGGAATTGAATTTAGGGTAATGGGTAATCGGTAATCGGTAATTGGTAATTGGAAAACCCCAACCCCCAACTCCCAACCCCAAGCCCCAAACCCCAAACCCCAAATTACAAATGACCAATGACTTTCATATCGAACAACTGCTGGAATTGGCATTGAAGTCGGGTGCAGAGGCGGCGGAAGTGTTTCAATCGAGATCGCACTCGCGTCCGGTGTCTTTTGAAGCAAACCGCCTCAAGCAACTCGACAGCGTGGAATCGGAAGGGGTGGCGTTGCGGGTGTGGACTGCGGGTCGTCCGGGGTTGGCGGTGGCTTACGGGGCGGTGGATTTTCAGGCGTTGGTTGATCGGGCGATCGCTATCAGTCAACTCAATCCGCCCGAAGAGATCGAACTGAATGACAGCCGAGTTGAAGTTTATCCCGATACGGGATCGGCGGTGGAGATCGATCGGCTCATCGAATGGGGAAAAACGGCGATCGCCCTTTTGCAGGATGCCTATCCGGAAATTATCTGCCATGCGGAATGGGAATATGACGTAGAATCCACCCGCTTGATTAACTCTCGCGGTTTGGACTGTTCCCACACCGACACCACCCTCAGTTGCTACGTGGAAACCGAATGGATCAGAGGCGACGACTTTCTGGCGGTATCCGACGGTCAAACCCGACGCACTGCCCTCGATCCGCACCATCTCGCCCAACAAATTCTCCAGCGTTTGGATTGGGCAAAGGAAAACGTCCCGCCGCCCATCGGTCGCGTGCCGATTTTGTTTACTGCCAAAGCTGCCGATCTGTTGTGGGGGACGGTGCAAGCGGCGTTAAACGGCAAGCAAGCGATCGAACGCGCCTCTCCTTGGAGCGATCGCCTCGGCGAACGGGTGGTTTCTCCCCGATTGACGCTTTCCCAACATCCGAACAAGGGTCCTTATAGTTGTCCCTTTGACGATGAAGGCACGCCCACTCGCCCGACGGTTTTCGTACGGGAGGGCATTTTGCAGTTATTCTATACGGATTTGGCGATCGGGCGGCGTTTGGGCAGCGGGACGACGGGGAACGGCTTCCGACCGGGTTTGGATAGCTACCCGTCCCCTGGAGCGTATAATTTTATCGTCCAACCGGGGGACGGAACCCTAGAAGAGGCGATCGCCCTCTTGGATAAGGGATCGATCGTCGATGAAATTCTCGGTCACGGCAGCGGCATTTCCGGCGAGTTTTCGATTAATGTTGCCCTGGGATATGCGGTGGAAAATGGCGAAGTGACGGGTCGCATTAAGGATACGATGGTGTCTGGCAATGTCTACACGGCACTCAAAGAAGTCGCGCATCTGGCGGGCGATGCCGAGTGGAATGGGTCTTGCTACACGCCATCGGCGATCGTCGAAGGACTATCAGTCACAGGTCGTTGTTAAATTCAACAAATCTTCGGTTATTTGTTGAATTTTAAGGAGTACAATAGAATATTGTACGATTGATTGCCAAAAATAAAGTGAGTTCTAATAAATTAGTTAAACCGTTTTTAAAGTGGGCAGGTGGAAAAAGACAACTGCTTCCCGAAATTAGGCGTTACATTCCTCACAAAATTCAAGGAACATATTACGAACCCTTTGTGGGTGGCGGAGCTGTTTTCTTCGATCTTCAACCCAAAAAAGCCGTTATTAATGATAGTAATTCTGAGTTAATCAACTGTTACGAAGTAATTCGAGACTCGGTAGATGACCTAATTGAAGAACTCAGAAAACACCAACAAAAGCATAGTGAAGAGTATTACTATGAAATTCGAGGATGGGATCGAAGAAAAGAGTATCCCCAAAATAAATCTAAACTTGAAAGAGCCGCTAGAATTATTTTCCTAAATAAAACCTGCTATAACGGTTTGTTTAGAGTGAATTCTCAAGGTCAATTTAACGTTCCTTTTGGTCGCAATAAAAACACAAATATATTTGATGAAGCTGTACTGCTAGCAGTCAGTAAGTATCTGAATGCAAAGCAAAATAACATTGAAATTATCAATAAGGATTTTGAAGCTGCGTTAAGGACTGCTAAAAAAGGAGACTTTATTTATTTCGACCCACCTTACGATCCGGTGTCCAGTACCGCGTCTTTTACCGGATATGATGTCAATGGGTTTAACCGCGACGAACAGAAACGACTCAAAGAGGTTGTTGACGATCTCAATTCCAGAGGTTGTCAAATTTTACTGAGTAATGCTTACACCGATTTTATTTCGGATTTATACTGCGACTATCGAAAAATTAAAATATCGGCAACTCGTGCGATTAATTCCAATGCTTTAAAACGGGGAAAAGTAGATGAAATTTTAGTCAAGAACTATGAGTGATAACAAAAAAACTAAAAACGATCGAGCATGGGAAAAAATATTTGAACAAGATAAGATTTTACAAACAATAGAAAAATACGGCTTTTATGAGATCTCGTCAGAACGTATCAATCAAGAACGGGAAAGCCGATTGATGGCTAAGTTTGACCACAGAGTTAACTTGCCCGATATTTTTAAACAACATCATTTATCCATATTACCGACTTCTCGAAATCAATATATTATCGGTTATTTTGAAACTTATCTTCAAGTTCAAGATAACGATGAAATACAACCAGACTTAATCGATTTTCTACCCTGGATAGAAAGTATTGACTATACCAACTTATATTCGGAAAGTGCTGTTTTAAACTGTGCATTTAATACGGGAATAATTGCACGATTATTTAATGAAGAAATGCTATATACTGTTTCCGGACGAATGTCCACCGATCGTTTTAAATTTCAAATTAAAAATGTTAAAGAGAAAAATCATTATTGGATTAATGTTGCCAATTCTCAATGTGAAATCGATGCCGGATTTGAAGGAGAAAGTAAATTTTTAATTATTGAAGCTAAAATTGGCAAAGTGCAAGACTTTATTATCAGACAACTTTATTATCCTTATCGATTATGGTCGTCTAAAATTAGTAAGCCTGTTATTCCTATTCTACTGACTTATTCTAACGATGTTTTCGATTTTTGTATTTATGAATTTGAAAACGATTTAAATTATAACTCGATCGGATTATGCGATCGTCAGAAGTACAGAATAGGATATGAAGAAATTTCTAGAGATGACGTTAGTGATGTATGGAATAAGATTACTGTTGTTCCGGAACCCGAGAGTTTTCCTTTTCCTCAAGCCAACAATTTTGCAAGAGTTATTGATTTACTATCCCTTTTAGTTGAAAAATCTTTAAGCAAGGAAGAAATAACCGCGAATTACCAATTCGATCTCAGACAAACACAATATTATACGGATGCTGCTCGATATTTAGGTTTGATTGATAAATCTTCGGGCAGATCGAACAGTGAAATCACATTTAATTTAACGAGTTTAGGAAAATCTCTTATGAAAAAGAGGCATAAATATAAAATCTTAAAGTTAATTCAAACAATATTAGAGCATCAAGTTTTTTATCGAGTATTTTCAGAAACACTTCGGATTGGAGAAATTCCACCTCAAAAAGAGATTGAAAAACTCATGATATCTTGTAACTTGGGTCTCAATAAAACCACAATTTCTCGTAGAGCGAGTACAGTCAAAAGTTGGATTGAGTGGATTTGGTCGCAAATTGAATAATAAATCAGCTCTTTTCTACTTTTGGTGATAACCCGAGCTTATATTTCGTAGGGTGGGTTAGGCACGGGTACGATCGGTCGGAAAAACCAGTCCGTTTAAATCCGTGCCGTAACCCACCACCCGACGTTGGTTACATAATATACAGTTGCCCCCACAGTGTTGGGAGATCTCTCTCTCCAGGATGAAAAACAATCGTCAATTTGGTAGTTCGGTACGTTAGTGGGCGGCATTCAAATTCTCGCATTCTTGTTGTTTCTCAAGGCTACCCACGCTACAACATTTGGCTATGAAGTTAGAGCAATTTTTGCAGCTTTAAGGACAATTTTTATGATTATAGTACGATAACTATCAATAGCTACGCCCACAAACTAGATTACCACACCCCGAAAACCCCGTCAACTCGTTCCCTAAATGACTCCATTCTCAATAATTTTGCCTGAAATGGACTTCAAGCAGTTTTCGCGACACGAGTTTTGGGGGTTAGTCATTGGTCATTGGTCATTGGTACAAAGATTCTCCCCGCGTCCCCGTGTCCCTCCCCGCTCCCCCAGCTTCCCCAGCTTTCTTTCCTTCTGCTATCGAGGACACAATTGCCGGAAGTGGTCTCCCCTTGCCTCGAAATTGGGATATTGGTCGAAACTGGCGCAGGCGGGGGAGAGGAGGACGACGGCTGCACCCTTGGCGGGAGCAAGTTCTCGAGATCGATCGATCGCCTTATCCATCGTCTCCACAATTTCATACGCCGTATATCCCACCTCTTTAAGGCGATCGGCAAATTGGGGAGCCGCCTCGCCGATTAACAACACCGCCACCGCTTTATCTTGAATGGTTTGCAGCCAAGCGGTATCGTCCCCTTCCTTCGCTTCTCCCCCAGCGATGAGAATCGCCGGAGAGGCAACTGCTGCCAATCCCACCTGAGCGGCGTCGTAGTTGGTGGCTTTGCTATCGTTAATAAAGTCGATTCCCTGCCAGGTAGAAATTCGTTCTAGGCGATGGGGAACGCCGGGGAAATTCGTAATGGCGCGATCGATCGCTTCCGTTTCAATTCCCGCCAATCGTGCGGTAGCCACCGCCATTAACAAATTCTGCTGGTTGTGATCTCCAGGCATTTTCAAAGCGTCGGCGGGGAGAATTCGCGCTCCTTTCTCCACCACCCAACCGTCTTCGATATAAACTTGGGGACGGAAATCCGGGTCGGTTAAATGCGCCTTAGAACTCGTCCAACAGGCTTGGTTCCAACGATGTCTCGCATTGGCAAACAGATAGGAATCGTCACCGTTAAACACTGGCAACTCGGCAGCATCCAACAACTTAGCTTTGATATTGAAGTAATTTTCTAAGGTATAGTGCCGACTGAGGTGATCCGGCGTAAATGTCGTCCACACTCCAATACGCGGCGTTAGGGTGCTGGAGGATTCGATTTGATAGCTGCTGATTTCGGCAATCACCCAATCGAGACTTTCTGCTCCTTGTAAGGCGAGTTCGCAGGCGGCATAGCCGATGTTGCCGCAAGCGGGAGCGTTGAATCCCGCTGCTTGGAAAATGGCGGCAATTAAGGCAGTGGTGGTGGTTTTGCCGTTGGTTCCGGTAATTCCCACCCAAGGAATTTGCTTCAGGTTGCGCCATGCCAATTCCATCTCGCCGATGGTTTCGATTCCCATCTCCCTAGCACGTTGGAGATTCGGCAAATCCCACGGCACTCCCGGACTGACGACGACGAGTTGGAGTTCGGGGGAGGGGGTGAAGGTGTCACCCAAACGCACGGAAATTCCGGCTTTTTGGAGTTGCTGTTGCTGTTGGCGCAAGCTGTCGCTAGAAGAGCGATCGCTCAATGTGACTTGCCAACCCTGACGCTGCAACAGTTTCGCTGCGGCGATGCCAGACCGTCCCAAACCGATAATTTCCGCGTTTGCCATATGTTTGCACGATTTCGATCGATCCCTATGATAAGCTGTTCGGCTTGAACTTAACGTTAGTAAGGGATAAAAGATTTTTCGGTAAGGGTTAGGAGTAATTAATGGTATTACACCGCCAAGAATTCTTGAATGACAGCATTACTCAATTCGGCAGTCGCTCCCGAGGCGACGATTCCCCCCCGTTGCATGGCGTAGTAATAGTCAGCTTGGCGGACGAAGTGCAAGTGTTGTTCCACCAGCAAAACGGAGATTCCTGTGGTTTCGACAATCCGGCGGACTGCCGCTTCGATTTCTAAGATAATCGACGGTTGAATTCCTTCGGTGGGTTCGTCCAACAGGAGTAATTGGGGTTGACCCATCAAGGCACGAGCGATCGCCAATTGTTGCTGTTGTCCGCCACTTAAATCTCCTCCCATCCGAGCTAGCATGGTTTCGAGAACGGGGAACAACTCGAAAATCGACTGGGGAATTTCTTCGTTCCCTTTTCTCCCACCCGGACGCGCTTCGAGTCCGAGTAGTAAATTATCTTTAACGCTCAATCTGGGAATAATTTCTCGTCCTTGCGGTACGTAACCAATTCCCAATCTCGCTCGTTTGTCGGTTGAGGTTTTGACGATCGATCGATTCGCGTATTCAATGTCACCGCTACGAGGCGATAACAATCCCATAATGGTTTTTAAGAGCGTGGTTTTTCCCACGCCATTACGTCCGATCAAGCACACCATTTTTCCTTGGGGAACGCTTAAATCCACATCTCGAAGGATGTGGCTTTCGCCGTAATAAACATTCAGTTCGGCGATTCTTAACATCAAAGGATTTATTGTTTCGGTGGGGGTAACGGTTGCGTTCATATTAATGGGTAATGGGTAATGGGTAATTGATCGACGTAACTATTCAGATGAATTCGGCTGGCGATTGGAAATCGCGCCTATAGAATCGAAGTCCACCTGCGCGGACTAAGTAACTCTTAACCCCGCGACGGCGGGTTTTGTTCCTGTAGATAAGCCAGTGCGGTTTAAACCGCCATCACCTGAATAGTTACTGACCTCAAATGACAAATGACCAAGGAAAAATGACTAGCCATTATGCTGCTTCGTCCGTATGACCGAGATACACTTCAATCACGCGAGGATCGTTTTGGACTTCTTCCATCGAACCCTCGCAAAGGATCGATCCTTGGTGTAAAACCGTCACTTTCCGCGCAATTTGACGAACGAATTCCATATCGTGTTCGATGACGATAATCGAGTGACTTTGAGCTAAGGAAATGAGTAAATCTCCGGTCAGCATTGTTTCTTCGTCAGTCAGTCCGGCAACAGGTTCGTCTACTAACAATAAATCGGGAGATTGTGCGACCAACATCCCAATTTCGAGCCACTGTTTTTCGCCGTGGGATAGCAATCCCGCTTTGATATCGGCTTTTCCAACTAAACCGATCGTTTCTAGCAACCCTTTTACGGTCAACTTTTCGCCAGAAGATGATTTTCTAAACAGCGAACCAAAAACGGTTTTTGTGCGATTGCAGGATAACTCTAAATTTTCTCGCGGGGTGAGATTGAGGTAAACTCTGGGGGTTTGAAACTTACGACCGACCCCAAAACGAGCGATGCGATGCTCGGGGAGCGATTTGAGATTTTTTCCTTTAAATCGTACCGTTCCTTCTGTAGGTTGAACCTTTCCCGTAATAATATCCAAAAATGTGGTTTTTCCGGCGCCATTCGGACCGATAATCACCCGTAGCTCCCCTTCTTCCATACTGAAGTTGAGTCCGTTGAGAGCTTTAAATCCGTCGAAGCTGACCGTTAAGTTTTCGATTTCTAGAATGTTTGCCATGTGTCGTTTTTTCCTCGATTACGATCGCCCGATTTCTTCCCGTTCTCGCTCGATTTCCGGGTCTTGTTCCAAACTGGGGTACGTGGAAACGGGTTGAGGTATCCCCAAAAGCGATCGAATTTGCACGATCGCTCCATCGCGAAACCAACCCACAATTCCATCGGGTAAAGCCGTCACCACGATTAAAAAGAGAGCCCCTTGGAAAAAGAGCCAAAAACCGGGAAATTTTTCGCTTAATAAGGTACGAGCATAAGCGACTAGCAAGGTTCCTAAAATTGCACCAACGAGGGTTCCTCGACCGCCTACAGCCACCCAAATTACCATTTCGATCGAAAAGGCAACTTCCATGATTTTGGGCGTAATAATGCCCGTTTGCACGGTGTACAACGATCCGGCAATGCCCGCCAGCGCACCGGAAACGGCAAATACCAACACTTTAAATCCCGTGGGATCGTAGCCGGAAAAACGCAAGCGGGTTTCGTCATCGCGAATGGCGATTAAGAGGCGACCGAAACGTCCGCTGGTCAGCCAACGGCATAATAAATAAGCCAAAACTAGAACGATAACCGTGATTTGAAAAAAGGCGAGTTGCGCTTGGGGCGAACTGGCAACCAAGCCAAAAATTTCATCGGTATCGGTTTTCAAACCGTTAGTCCCGTTAATCAGCTTTTGCTGACCGTTGAAGAAGTTAAAGAACCCTAGTAAAGCGGCTTGGGTAAGGATGGAAAAATATACCCCTTTAATGCGATTTCTAAAGACTAAATAGCCTAGCAATCCCGCCACGATCGCCGGAATGAAAACCAATCCGAATAAGGTAAAGGGAAACGAAGAAAAGGGTTCCCAAAACCAAGGCAATTTTTTCACCCCATACAAGGTAAAAAACTCGGGAAGTTGTCCTTCAGGCAATTGTAAATTTAAGTGCATTGCCAGAGCATAACCGCCCAAGGCAAAAAAGATACCGTGTCCCAAACTTAAAAGTCCGGTATATCCCCAAATTAAATCGATACCTAATGCTACGATCGCCAGCGATAAAAAACGTCCTAACAACCGCAAGCGAAAGTCCGATAAAATTGCGGGCATGGCAAAGATTAAAATGACCGCAAGTCCGATAATAATTCCGGCTTCGATCGCGAGTGCTTTTTTCGACTGACTCGATTTTCGTTTGGGTTCGTCGGGGGGCTCTAGCATCATGACCTTGAATTAAAATATAGAAAGCTAACGTCAAATACGAGCGATCGAAAAGCTCGAACTATTGAGTTGAAAGATATCTGCCGATCGATCTCGAAAATCCCGAATCCAAAAAATACACCCCGAATCGAAAATCGTTACGCATCCACCGATCGACCTTTCTGCGGAAAGATCCCTGCCGGACGCACTTGTAAAAACACGATAATTAAGGCAAAAACCATCACCTTGGACATCGAACTCGTGCCGATAAACTCGAAGAATTGTTTGAGGGGTTCGATCGCGCTAAATAACGGAACGAAAGTTTGGGAACTGATTAAATAGTCGATCGTCCCGATGGACATTGCCGCGACGATCGTTCCCACAATTTTACCCACGCCGCCGACAACCACTACCAAGAAGGTATCGACGATATAGTTACTCCCTAAATTCGGTCCGACGGAACCCAGCAACGTAATCGCACATCCGGCAATTCCTGCCAATCCCGAACCCAAGAAAAAGGTGAGTGCGTCCACACTTTCAGTTGGAATCCCCAAACAGGCACTCATCGTTCGATTTTGCGTGACGGAACGAATTCGCAACCCCCAACGGGAACGGTTGAGAAACCAGTAAAGACCTGCTACGCAAACGATCGTCAAAACGATAATAAATAACCGAGCGTAGGGAATTTGAATCGTGCCGACGGGGAACCCTCCCCGCAACCAGGCAGGCGCGGTCACGTCCACATTTCGGGCGCTAAACCACGGTCGGACGATCGCCGCTTTTTTCGTATTCTGTAACAACACCCCAACGGTGGCGGCAATTCCCAAAGAAAGAGGCAAAATTAAGGCGATCGCCCAATTGCGAATTTGCCCCCAATTCGGACGCTTTTGTAAGATCCAAATCGCCCCAAAATAGAGCAAACAAAATAAGGCAATGCCAATGACCATCGTCCAACTGACACTACGCACGAATTGCTGCAAAATCAAACTCACGCCCCAAGTTGCCAGCAAGGTTTCTAACGGTCTTCCGTAGAGGTAGCGAATCACCCCTCGCTCTAAAACCAGACCGAACAAACCCGCAATCAAAAAAGCGGCGGGTAAGGCAAAGAAAATATAGGTATCCAACCACGGATCGCCTAATTTTTTGAAGCCATTTTGCACTACATAAGTGGTATAAGCTCCCAGCATCATTAACTCGCCGTGCGCCAGATTAATGACACCCATTAAACCAAAAACGATCGCTAACCCGAGAGCCGCGATCAACAAAACCGATCCGGTACTCAGACCGTTAAACAAACCGTTGAATAATTGCAGCACGATTGTTTCCTTATCATGACGTGCGGATTTTGGGGGTTTGGAGTTTAAAGCTGGTAGGGTGGGCAGCATTTTCTCCATGGTTTCTCGTCGGAGTTTCTGGAGGCTGCCCACCCTACGGAATCCAATCTATTGAGGCTCTTCTGCGGGTTCTCCTTCCTGAGACTCTTCCTTCGCACCTTCCTCAGCCTTGTACTTGCCGCCCTTCGCCGGGTCAGACCAGTCGCAGGCATAGCCTTTGGTTTCCGGGACGTACTGGTTCCAAGGCACGGGATCAACTGGACCGTCGGTGGAGTAAACGATTTCAAACAGTCCATCATCTCGCACTTCGCCAATGCGAACGGTTTTCGAGATGTGATGGTTGGGCTGCATTGTCACTTTGCCTTCCGGTGCGTCGAAAGTTTGACCGTAGGCGGCTTCGCGCACTTTCGCCAAGTCGTAAGCATCCCCGGCTTTTTCCACCGCTTGCTTCCACAGGTACACCATGATGTAAGCGGCTTCCATGGGATCGTTAGTGACGCGATCCTCGCCGTACTTGGCTTTGAAGTCTTTGACCCACTTCTCATTTTCCGGAGTCTCGACGGTTTGGAAGTAGTTCCACGCCGCGTAGTGACCCTTGAGAAAGTCGGGTCCGATTTGCCGCACTTCTTCTTCGGCAACGCTGACAGACATCACCGGATATTTGTCCGGTCCGAGTCCGGCACCTTGCATCTGCTTGAAGAAGGCGACGTTGCTATCCCCGTTGAGGGTGTTGAAAATGACGCCCCCGTCGGGCAACGCGGTTTGAATTTTGGTGATAATCGGCGTCACTTCTGTATTGCCGAGGGGGAGGTAGTCTTCGCCCACGACTTCACCATCTTTGGCTGCCACTTGCTCTTTAATAATGGTGTTGGCAGTGCGGGGGAATACGTAGTCGGAACCGACGAGGAAGAACTGCTTGCCTTTGTTCTCCAGGAGCCAATCCACGGCGGGTTCGATTTGTTGGTTGGGCGCCGCACCCGTGTAGAAAATGTTCTTAGAGCATTCTTGCCCTTCGTACTGCACGGGATACCACAGCATATGGTCTGCCGCCTCAAACACGGGCAGAACGGCTTTGCGACTTGCCGAAGTCCAGCACCCGAAGACGGCGGCAACTTTATCTTCTTCGATCAGTTTTTTGGCTTTCTCGGCAAAGGTATCCCAGTTGGATTGACCGTCTTCTTCTACAAATTCGATCTGCTTGCCCAGTACCCCTCCGGCAGCGTTGATCTCTTCGATCGCTAATTTTTCGGCATCGACGACGGTGGTTTCGCTAATTGCCATCGTCCCGGTGAGGGAGTGGAGGATGCCCACCTTGATGGTGTCTCCACCGCCTCCGGCAGCAGCACTTTGTTCTTCACCTGCCTCGCTTCCGTCTTGGGATGCGGGGTCGCTACACGCTTTCAGAAATAGGCTGGTTCCCAGTGCAGCAGAACCGTACACTAGAAATTTCCGCCGACCCAATCTTTTTGCCATATCTTAATCAGTTCTCCTCACGGCGAATGGGGTAAATGTTCTCAATACTATAAATGCTGGTGTGCCATCTTATGACGTTCCGATCGCCTCAATCGTATCTTTTGTTACAAATCTGTCGATCGTTCCTCGATCTTTGAGGTAGAATCTTTACTCAAGCAAAAACAGCAGGGTTGTTATCCTTGTTGAATGTTTTTGCTGTCAAACTTAAAATGATAGAATCGGCTCCTTCTCAAAATGGCGACGCGATCGATCTAATCGGTGGTATTCTGAGGGTTTGATCGCCCAATAATGAAGCATTGATAAATTTGTCAAAGAATTAAGAACAAATGGCGATCGTTCTCGAACCGAATTTATAAAAGGAATTAAAATAGTTTAAAGAAAGTGACGCAGGAGGCGGAGCATTTGTCAAGCGACGAGTTCTCCAAGGGCGATCGTTCGGTAGAAATTTTACAGATCTTAATCAAAGCGGTTATCTAAAACCTCAAGGCAACCGTACTTCCAAAACCCTTCAACCCCAAAGTCCCTTTGATTTTTTGGGTATTCTTTGCTACACTCTACCCATAGATAGCTTTGTTAGGGTAAAACAGCTAGGTATTAGACTCTATCTTTGTAACTCGAGCAGGTGTGAGGAAAGATGAGAAAACTCTTGTGGCAAATGTTATTGGCTAGCCCTTCTCTTTTAGTGGCTCAAGCCGTCTTTTCCCCTTCTGCAATGGCTGGGGAAGTTCGCGCCGAAGCAACTACAGGCAAGCCCAGTGTAGAATCTCTGGAAATCGCGCAAACTCCCGAATCTGCGGAAACCCTTTCCGTAGACGAGTTCATGCGCGCCAACGAGCAACAGACTTTGGAAGCCAACGACGGCGCTTCGTCGGTGGATTCGCTTTCCCAAGTCACCTCGGTGTCTCAATTTAGCGACGTGCAACCGACGGATTGGGCGTTCCAAGCGCTTCAGTCCCTCGTCGAGCGCTACGGCTGTATCGCCGGTTATCCCGACGGAACTTATCGCGGCAACCGCGCCTTAACTCGTTACGAGTTCGCCGCCGGTTTGAACGCTTGCTTGGATCAAGTCCTGGCATTGGTCGGCGGAGATGGCGGCATCGATCCCGAGTCTTTGGCGACGATTCGCCGCTTGCAAGAAGAGTTCGCTGCCGAACTGGCAACCTTGCGCGGACGGGTGGACGCTCTCGAAGCGCGGACGGCTGAGTTGGAAGCCAACCAGTTCTCCACCACCACCAAATTGCAAGGGGAAGTGGTCTTCGGTTTGGCGAACGGATTTGGCGATTCTGCTCCGGGAGAGATCCTCTCCGATGGCAATCGCGATCGCAAACAAACCGTCTTCCAAGACCGGGTTCGTCTCAACTTCGTCACCAACTTCGACGAACGGCAACAACTGTGGACTCGTCTCGATGCGTCCAACTCCCAAGCCATCACCAATACCGGACAAGGTGCGACCACCTATCAAACCTTCAACAACGGCAACAACGTCGATCTCGGTTGGTTGGCGTACTACTACAACGGCGATAAGTTCCAAGTCTATTTGCCCGCCGCTTTCCCCCTGTGGCAAGACTTCGTTCCCACCGTCAGCCCTTACTTTGAAGGCTTCACCGGCGCGAACAACTCGCTGTCGAGCTTCGGGGAAAGCAACCCGATCTACAAGATCGGTCTCGCCTCCGGTGGCGGTCTCGGTTTTAACTACTACCTCAGCGATAACCTGACATTCAGTGCCGGTTACTTCGGAGGAGATTCCTTCGATCCCACAGAAAAGAACGGTTTGTTCAACGGCGAATATTCGGCGCTGGGACAACTAACCTTCCAATCGGATAAGTTCCAATTGGGTCTCACCTACGCCAACGCTTACTTTAACGAGTTTGGCGGCGGCCCTGGAGATTTGGGCGGCAATGCCATCTTCGATACGTTGGTGGGAACCAGCTTGGCTCGCAACCCATTTGGCGTCGCGACCATTACCAACTCTTACGGTGCTTCGGCAGCGTTTGAACTGTCTCCGAAGTTCTCGGTCAGCGCCTTCGGTGGCTTTACCGATGCTCGAGCTGTAGCCAACTTCGGTGCGGACGCGCAAATTTGGTACTACGGTTTGGGATTGGCATTCCCCGATTTAGGCGGCGACGGCAACTTGCTCGGTTTGCAAGCGGGTGTCGAACCTTATGTTGGCGGTTATGACAATACCCCCATCGGCGTGTTACCGGGCGACAAGAACCCCGTGAGCATTCAAGGGTTTTACCGCGTTGCGGTTAACGACAACATCAACGTGACTCCGGGCGTCATCGCTCTGATCAACGCTGACGGACTCGATAACAATACCGCAGTTATCGGTGTAATCCGGACGACGTTCAACTTCTAGGTCGAGCGATCGCTTAGATTTGACTGGTCAAAATCACCTCCCTTTATTCTTCCATTCTGGTAGATAGAGGGGGGTGATTCTATGAGTGAGTGGTGCGTTTCGTCCCTCAACACACCCTACGATTCTCGCCGTAATGGTGGGGCTTTTGCGTGGTAGAATAGGGAACCAGTCGGTTTTGGTGGGGAGCAGCCATCAAACGCAAGGGGGAAAGTTCGGTGAAAGTCCGGCACTGTCCCGCAACTGTAAAGAGGTCCGCCCTCTGAGTCAGAACGCCCGCCGATGGTAGTTCAATTCCCATCTGCGAGGTACGGATGACGGTTTATTCTAAAAGATTTTTCAACTGGATTCGAGTGGCAACGGCGTTCGGCATGGTTCTGCTGGCGGCTTCCCCAGCCTTTGCTCACCACGCCTTCGGAGGAAGAACGCCTGCGAACTTTTTTGAAGGCTTTTTAGCCGGTTTAGCCCACCCGGTGATTGGGTTGGATCATTTGGCGTTTGTGGTAGCGGCGGGATTGCTGGCAGTGAGTCGCGGGACGGTTCTGATTCCCATTGCCTTTGTGGTAGCGGCGTTGGCAGGAACGGGTTTGCACGTTGCCAGTTGGGATTTACCGATTCTCGAGTTGGTCATTGCAGCTTCGGTGTTGGGATTTGGAGCGTTGCTGGCGGTGCGAAATGCGGTGCCTGGGTGGGCGCTGGCGGCACTGGCGGCACTGGCTGGCGTATTCCACGGATATGCCTACGGAGAGGCGATCGTGGGGGCGCAAATGAACCCTCTGTTAGCGTATTTGTTGGGCTTTACGGCGATTCAGTTGGCGATTTCTTTGGGGGCGTATCGTATCGGTAAAGCGGTATGGCAACGGGAGGGAGATCGATCGAGTTTGCCGTTACAATTTGCCGGATTTACGATTTGCGGAATGGGGGCAGCATTTTTGGCTTCGTCGGTGATGGGTTGACCAAGAAGAATACAGGAGTTCAGGAGTTCAGGAGTTCAGGAGAATCCTGCATCCCGATCGAACTGAAGATAAAAGAGATCGCTCATGGAGCAAGGGTTTCAAGCTCCCGCTGTAGGCAAAGCTAGCGCGTAGTGCTTAGGAATTCTGAACTCCTTTCAACCTTTTCGAGGTGTATTCCGACCAGCCCAGAAATTAATTTTTGGGCTAATAGTTTAACTCCTCTAAAGAGGACTAAAATTGAAAGAGAAATTAATACCATTTTTCATGCTTCCTGAGATAGATCTGGGCTTCTGTCTCCCCTTCTCCCAGCTTGGGAGAAGGGGTTGGGGGATGAGGGCAAAATCCAAGTCTCTCACTATTTTTGAAAAATGGTATAATAAATTTTATTTATATCATTTCTTCGGAATTTTCTTCTGGAAATACCACATCTTCATAGAATAAGGAAATGGGACAGCGGAAATCGACACTGGTTAAATGTACTTCGAGTTCCGTTCCCTGTTCTGGAGATTCTTCTAAGGAATAAGAGGTCAGTTCCCATTTTCCGCGATCGTTAATTCGGTAGCATTCGATTGCCATGCGATCGGCTTCGATTAAAACGTACTCTTTTAATGTCTCGATGTGACGGTAATTTCTAAATTTCTGACCTCGGTCGAAGGCTTCCGTTCCGGGAGATAACACTTCCACAATCAGACAGGGATGGTAGATCGCTTGACGTGCTTTGCGATCGAGCGGATCGCAACTGACCATCACATCCGGATAGTGATAAGGTCCCTGTTCGGAAACGCCAACTTTCGCATCTGCAACAAACACCTTACAGCCGCGATCTCGAAGATGATTTTTAAGTGCAGATCCGAGATTGAGTGCAATCGACGCATGGGGAAGCGTTCCCCCTGCCATGGCAAAAACTTCCCCGTCGATGTATTCATATTTGTCGGGTTGTTGTTCTTCCCATTCTAGGTATTCTTGGGGAGTTAGATATTGGGTTTGAAGTTGAGCAATCATAATCGATCGTGGTTAGTGGTTCGTGGTTAAAAGAACTCGTTCCAGTTCCTCTCGATCCAAAGATTGACCGATGAAAACTAACCGAGTGTGCCGGGGTTCTTCGGGATTCCAAGGACGATCGAAGAAGGAATCGAAACGCTGTCCGACGCCTTGTAAAACCAATCGCATGGGTTTGTTGGGAACGGAAACAAAGCCTTTAATTCGATAAATTTCTCGATCGCGAACGAAGGCAGATAGTCGATTGATTAAAGGTTGGGGATTGAAGGATCGATCGACGGTAATGCAAACCGATTCGATGGTTTCGTCGTGGTCGTGATCTTCTTCATGGTCGTGATGGGACGGACGGCGATCGAGATTGTCTTCGACTGCGGCATTCAATCCCAAAAGTACCTCGGGACTCATTTTTCCCCCTTGGCAGTCCACCACTTTTACTCCCAGAGGAACGGCTTTTTGCAACCAATTTCGCACTTGCGTGTGGGTTTTCTCGTCTACGCGATCGACCTTGGTTAGCAACACCAAATCCGCACAAGCTAACTGGTCTTCAAATAATTCTTCTAACGGCGTTTCGTGGTCTAAGCTGTCGTCGGCTTGGCGTTGTGCCTCCACAGCCGCCAAATCTGCCACCAACTGACCGCTAGCCACGGCTTCGCAATCCACCACGGTTACCACCCCGTCTACCGTCGCACCCGTGCGAATTTGGGGCCATCGGAAGGCTTGGACGAGGGGTTTTGGCAGTGCCAATCCCGAAGTTTCGATTACAATACTATCAAGGCGATCGCGTCGTTCGAGCAGTTCTTGCATTGTGGGCAAAAATTCCTCTTGTACCGTACAACACAAACACCCGTTCGTCAGTTCGACAATATTACTTTGGGGATCTTCTTCTACATCGCAAACTTGACAGGAACGCAAGAGATCTCCATCGATTCCCACTTCTCCAAATTCGTTGACCAACACGGCAATTCTCCGTCCTTGGTTGTTTTGCAGCAAGTGACGAACTAAAGTTGTTTTTCCCGCACCTAAAAATCCGGTAATGACGGTCACTGGGATTTTATTTGCCATGCAAGTTTCTGTTTTGACTTCAAACTTATTTTCTCTATTATACCATTTTTCGACGGTTGAAGTTCTAAATTCATTCTGAAATTGTAATGCCGACCCAAGTGCTGCCAACGCTAATTAAAACCCCCGATCGCCTGGAATCTCGGTTGAAAGAAATTCCCCCGGAACCGGGGGTATACTTAATGAGAGATCGAGACGATCGCATTCTGTATATCGGTAAAGCGAAAAAGCTGCGATCGCGGGTTCGTTCCTATTTTCGCGATTCGGCAAATCATACATCTCGAATTGCATTGATGGTACGCCAAGTGTGCGAAATTGAATTTATCGTCACCGATTCGGAAGCAGAAGCTTTAGCATTAGAAGCTAATTTAGTCAAGCAACATCAACCTTATTTCAATGTTCTGCTTAAAGACGACAAGAAATACCCTTACGTTTGCATTACTTGGTCGCAAGAATACCCCCGTGTTTTTATCACCCGCAAGCGAACGATCTCAAATGGGAAAGATCGCTACTACGGACCTTATGTCGATTCTCATGCTTTAAGAGAAACATTGAGAATCGTCAAGAAAATATTTCCCCTCCAACAACGACCCAAACCTCTCTTTAAAGATCGACCGTGTTTGAACTACGATATCGGTCGATGTCCCGGTGTTTGCCAGCAGTTAATTTCGCCGGAAGAGTACCGTCAAACGGTGCAGAAAGTGGCGATGGTGTTTCAGGGAAGAACGGGAGAACTGATCGAGATCCTCACCGAGCAAATGCAGGAAGCAGCCGAAGAGTTAAATTTTGAAACGGCAGGGAGATTGCGCGATCGCATTCAATCTTTGCAATTTTTAGGGGTCGATCACAAAGTTTCTTTGCCGGACGATCGTATTTCTCGAGATGCGATCGCCTTAGCTACTAACGATCGTCACGCTTGCGTTCAACTGTTCCAAATTCGATCGGGAAAGTTAGTCGGTCGATTGGGATTTATCGCAGAAGTTGTCAGACTTAAAAAATCTTATTCTGAGGCAAAAGTAGAATACGGTGCGATTTTACAGCGAGTCTTAGAAGAACACTATCAAACCGTAGAATCGGTAGAAATCCCTTCCGAAATTCTCGTGCAATACGAACTACCCGACGGAGAAATACTCTCCTCTTGGTTGAGCGAAAAACGCGGTCGAAAAGTCTCGATTTTGTCGCCACAACGCCAATCTAAAGCCGAACTGATCGCGATGGTAGAACGTAACGCCGGATACGAACTCGATCGCCTACAAAAAACGAGCGATCGACAATCTCAATCGCTTCAAGATTTAGCAGAAATCCTCGATCTTCCCGACTTACCCCATCGCATTGAAGGATACGATATTTCCCACGTTCAAGGTTCGGATGCGGTAGCTTCTCGCGTCGTCTTTATTGATGGCATTCCCGCCAAACAATACTACCGTCACTACAAAATCAGAAATCCCGAAATTACATCCGGTCATTCTGACGACTTTGCCAGCTTAGCTGAAGTCATTCGCCGCCGATTTCGGGATATCAAGCACTCTAAAAATCGAGAAAACTTACCGGATTTAGTTGTCATCGACGGCGGCAAAGGTCAACTTTCTTCAGTTGTCGAAGTCTTGCAAGATATGGATTTATTAGACAAACTTCGAGCGATCAGTTTAGCCAAACAGCGAGAAGAAATCTTTCTACCTGGAGAATCTTTCCCTTTGCCAACCGATCCGGAACAACCCGGCGTTCAACTGTTACGTCGCTTGCGAGACGAAGCACATCGATTTGCCGTCAGTTTCCATCGCCAACAGAGAACGGAACGGATGCGGCGATCGCGTTTGGATGAAATTCCCGGATTGGGATTGCAGCGACAAAAGGAATTGTTGGCACATTTTCGATCAATTGACTATATTAGTATTGCTACCCCCGAACAACTGACTGAAGTGCCGGGGATCGGGTCGCATTTGGCACAACAAATCTACGATTATTTTCATCCTTAATTCGTGATTAGTTATTGGTTATTGATAATTAACCGTAAACTGTAGGGTGTGTTGAGCGACAGCGAAACGCACCATTATCGATCTCATATCATTTACATGAATTGATGAAATGAAATCTAATTCTTTGACCTTCACGAGAAAAATTAATAGATTTGCGATCGGTTTGATTCTCTTTGAAATTGCGATCGTTGTTATCTATCTCGGCAGTATTTTTGCAACCGGAACGCCTGATCCTCCCTTTGATATGAATGGGAAGATGACCGTTCCTTCTCTCCTGCAATCTTCACACCTACTAGCGATCGGTTTAATTTCTCTCTTTCTATTTTTGAAGCTGCCGCGAGATCGAGGAAGACCCTCCCATCGCTTCATGCTGTCAACGGCAATTTTACTCATTTACGGAGCGATCGACGAAGTCTTTAAAATTCACTTGCATTTAGCGGATTTTTTGCCAATCGAAAAGCGAAGCTGGATGGTCATTTACGCGATCGTCTTTTTCGGGTTGCCAACCGTTTTTTACCGAGATCTCCTGTTCTTATGGCGACACCATCGTCGAGAAACCAGTTTTGCATTACTGGGAATGGTCATCTTCGCGGTGGGTGGATTTTTAGGAGAACTACTACGCGACTTCTTAATTTTTCCAGTTACGTACAAAATTTTCTCAGTTCGTGATATAATCGCAATTTATGAAAATATCGATCTTGTTGAAAGCTTTCGGATTGCTTTTGAAGAGTTCTTCGAGTTAAGTGGAGAAACCTTCGTACTGTACGGATTTATGCTGTTTGCCGCTAATAAAATCGCATCTCCAGAATGAAATCGATCGCCTCTACCCCTCATTTAATTTCTCCCGATTTACCCCTGCAAGCTAACGACTCCGTTCTCAAGTTAGCCGTTTTAGCTTCGGGAAATGGCAGCAACTTTGAAGCGATCGTGCAGGCGATCGCCGATGGCAAACTTCGCGCGGAAATTCCAATTTTGATTTATAATAACCCCGGTGCTGCTGTTGCCGCACGCGCTCAACGGTGGGGAATTCCCGCACTCTTAATGAACCATCGCGACTATCAAAGTCGAGAAGCATTTGATTTTGAAATCGCGCAAACTTTGAAACAATATGGCGTTGATTGGATCGTGATGGCAGGATGGATGCGAGTTGTCACTCAAGTTTTAATCGAAGCTTTTCCCAACCGAGTTATTAACATTCATCCAAGTTTGTTACCTAGTTTTCCGGGAATTCGGGCGATCGAGCAAGCGCTAAAAGCCGGGGTCAAAATTGCGGGTTGTACCGTCCACATCGTTACCCTAGAAGTGGATAACGGACCGATTTTAATGCAGGCAGCCGTTCCCGTTTTCCCAGACGATACGCCGGAAACACTCCACGCCAGGGTGCAAATTCAAGAACACGAAATTTTACCCCGAGCGATCGCCCTTGTCGCTTCTCAAGCCGCGAAAAGTTAATGTTAGACTTTTTAATTATCGGCGCTCAAAAGTGCGGGACAACTTCATTATATCATTACTTAACCCAACACCCTCAAGTTGTCTCAGCAAATCAAAAAGAAGTTCATTTTTTCGATCTCAATTACAGTTTGGGTTTAGAGTGGTATAAAAGACAATTAGGTCAAGGAGATTGCCCAAATTGTCTTTACGGCGAAGCCAGTCCCTACTACATCTTTCATCCCCGAGTTCCCCAGCGGGTTTACCAACACTTTCCCCAAGTTAAATTAATCGTCTTGTTGAGAAATCCGGTCGAGCGAGCCATTTCTCATTACTATCACGAATTCAATCGACTCAAAGTCGAAACCCTATCCCTAGAAGAAGCGATCGCGCGAGAACCCGAACGTTTAAAAGGCGAACTGGAAAAGCTAGACGCCGATCCGAATTACTACAGCTACAACCACCAACACTACACCTATTTATCTCGGGGACTTTACCTCGAGCAACTTCAGCGGTGGATGAAACTGTTCCCTAAAGAACAATTTTTAATTCTCAGCAGCGAAGAATTTTGGACGAATCCCGATCGAACTTTAGCAGAAGTTCTTAATTTTTTACAACTCTCTCCCTTACAATTAGAAACCTATCTCAGTTATAACGCTGGAAACTATTCTCAGGGGGCATCTTCTCCAAAAAATAGAATCTTAGAAAAAGTTCGATTGTTGCGGCAGCGTGTAACGTCTTATGCGGGTTTGTATTGGTACGAGCGTCCTAGAAAACTAGCCAACTTTAGTTTATCTTTTCAACAAAAATTAAACCAATACTTTCAAGAACCCAACGAGAAATTATTCTCATTTCTCCAACGAGATTTTAATTGGAAGTCAAAAAAGCAGAAGAACGGATGATTTTCTTCTGCCGATCGATTTTTAGTTGAAGTTATAGCAGTACGCGCATACATTAGGACACATTTTTGTAGGGGCGAAGCATTTGCCCGAGAATTTGGTCGGCAGGATAACAACGTTTATGCAAATGCTTC
>DVED01000018.1 GCA_015295945.1 Oscillatoriales cyanobacterium M59_W2019_021
ACCCCCGTCAGATCGTCTCCAGGGGCATTTTGAAGACCGTGCGCCCCACGGCTTAAGAACCTATTTCGCAGTACGATGCCGCTTGCCACATCACGGGGCTCTTTAACTTCGATCGCCCCGCGAAACATATTCATGCCGCAATGAAAGGGATAGGTTCCCGGAGTTTGGGGGGTAAATTCGACAACGGTTGGGCGATGGAGGGGTAAGTCTACGGCTTTGTGAAAATCGGGAAGTATGACTTTTTCCAAACAGCTACTGGGATCTTTGCGGACAAATTTCAAACGCACGGCTTGGGCGACGTTAACGGTAATACGATCGGGACTGTAGCCACCCTCGACGGTAATTTCGATTTCTTGGACTCCGCCTTGAGTTTTGGCGGCTTGTGCTTGAGTTTTACTCCCTAAAAACCACCACAGTTCTAAACCGATTAAGGCAATTCCGCCTAAAGTGACGCCGATTTTTAGGGGCAAAGGTTGTTCGATCAATTGGAAGCGATCACCCGTTGGGGGCTCTGGAATTTTGGCAACGGCAGTTTCCATCGATCCTAACAGGGCGATCGAACTGAGAAAATTGATGAAAATAGATTTTTTTAAAACTCGACTCATTGACGATATCCCCATCCTTTATTCCAGCATTAAAGTCTATTTAAATTTCGCTCCTCCGTCCCGACTCGCCTTTTACAGTCACATCAGACGTCATTCACGACTCAATTCGTTTTTTAAATCTTCTAATTTTAAGCAGAGTTAAAACTTATTACTAACTTATGCAGCTCGCCCCACACCTCGAAAGTTTCGCAATCGTAACGCATTGGTAACGACAGAAACGGAACTAAAAGCCATTGCCGCCCCCGCGATCGCCGGATCGAGCAACCAACCCAAAATCGGGTACAAAACCCCCGCCGCGATCGGAATTCCCACAACGTTATAAATGTAAGCAAAAAAGAGATTTTGCCGGATATTTTTCATCGTTGCCCGACTCAGTTGAATGGCGGTGGCGATGCCGTTCAAGTCGCCGGAAATCAGGGTAATATCGCTCGCGGCGATCGCCACGTCGGTTCCCGTACCGATGGCAATACCCAGGTCAGCTTGGGCGAGGGCGGGGGCGTCGTTGATGCCGTCGCCCACCATCGCCACGATTTTACCTTCGCGTTGCAGGGTTTTGATGCGATCGGCTTTGCCTTGGGGGCGTACTTCGGCAAAAACGCGGGAAATCCCGGCTTCGCGGGCGATCGCGTCTGCCGTTTGGCGGTTGTCTCCGGTGAGCATCACCACTTCTAAACCCATCTTTTGCAAGGCACGA
Organism: Oscillatoriales cyanobacterium M59_W2019_021; assembly: GCA_015295945.1. GTDB lineage: Bacteria > Cyanobacteriota > Cyanobacteriia > Cyanobacteriales > Geitlerinemataceae > DVED01. Next base: position 1,300 of record DVED01000018.1, read on the forward strand.
ACGGCTTCGGCGGAGTGGGGTTTGAGGGCGTCGGCAATCCCGAAAACCCCTGCGACACGATCTTCAATTGCCAGCCATGCTGTGGTTTTCGCCGCCGCTTCCCAATTTTGCGCCTGGGATAAGGCTTGGGTGTTGATGCCGGAATCCTCCAGCCAGCGGCGGGTACCGATGCGAACGAGGCGATTTCCCACTTCCCCTCGCACCCCCATTCCCGCCACCGCTTCAAAGTCCCGGACTTCCGGTAACGGCGTCTCGATGCCTTGAGATTTGGCGTATTCGACGATCGCTTCAGCCAAGGGATGTTCGGAGTTGCGTTCCACGGCAGCCGCCAGTCGCAGCAGTTCCATCTCCCCTGCCGTCCCTCCGACGGTGGCATAGTCGGTAACGGTGGGTTTGCCTTGGGTAATTGTCCCGGTTTTATCGAGAACGATGGCTTGGATTTGGTGTGCCAGTTCCAGACTGTCCGCCCCTTTAATCAAAATCCCCCGTTGCGCCCCCAACCCCGTCCCTACCATAATCGAGGTGGGCGTTGCCAAGCCTAACGCGCAGGGACAGGCGATAATCAACACCCCCACCATGGTTATCAGTGCCATTGTTAAGTTGCCCGTAACATCGAACCAAATGACAAAAGTGGCGATGGCAATAGCGATAACAGCCGGGACGAACCATCCCGTAATCCGATCGGCGAGTTTCTGAATCGGGGCTTTGCTGCCTTGGGCATCCTGCACTAATTGGATGATTTGCGCCAATACGGTATCTTTGCCCACCCGCGATGCCCGAAACTGGAAACTGCCCGTTTTATTCACCGTTGCCCCAATTACTTCGTCTCCCGCCTGCTTCTGCACCGGAACCGATTCCCCCGTCACCATCGACTCATCTACAGTGGATGTTCCTTCGGTAACTTCCCCGTCTACCGGAATTTTTTCGCCGGGACGAACCAGGACAATATCGCCGATATTGACTTCTTCGATGGGGATATCGACTTCCTTGCCGTGGCGGATGACTCGGGCGGTTTTCGCTTGCAACCCCATCAGTTGGCGAATGGCTTCGGAGGTTTGACCTCGCGCCCGATTTTCCAGCAATCGCCCCAGCAAAATTAGGGTAATGACGACGGCGGCGGTTTCGTAATAGACTTGGGGAACCAGACCTCGATCGCGCAAAACGTCGGGAAACAGGGTGACGAAAATCGAGTATACATACGCCGTTCCCGTTCCCAACGCCACCAGGGTATTCATATCCGCCGCGTGTCGTCTAAAGGCTTTAGCCGCCCCAACGAAGAAGGAACGCCCGCACCATGCCATCACGGGTGTTGTCAGGACGAATTGCAGCCAAGGGTCGTGCAACCATCCCGGCAAAAAGGGCAGATGCCATCCCCACATGGCGGGTAGGGAACCGACGACTAAAATGGCGCTGAGGATGCCACCGACGATGACTTTGCGCGTTAAATCTCGCTGTTCGGCTTCCCGTGCGTCCTTCTCGGCATCGGTGGTTTGGGTGTCGGGTTCGATCGCTTCGGCACGGTATCCCGTATCGGCGATCGTTCGTTCTAGGGTGGCAACATCGGTTTGTTGGGGATCGTAGCGGACTGTGGCGCGATCGATCCCGAAGTTGACGTTGCATTCGGCAACGCCGGGAACGGCACGAACGGCTTGTTCGATGGTATTGGCACAGGACGCACAAGACATCCCTCGCACTCTGAGGTTTGCAGTTTTCATCGGAACCTCGCGAGAAACCCTGCCGTTATAGGGCAGGGAAGGATAGCGACGGTGCGGTAGCGCCAATCTCTCATGATGCTCACAAAATAATTACTATAATGTGAAGCATGACGCAGAAAGCCTTCAAGTACCGTTTCTATCCCACGCCTGAGCAAGAATCCTTGCTGAGACGCACGATGGGCTGTACTCGTTTGGTCTACAACCGAGCCTTGACAATCAGAACCGAAGCTTGGTACAACGACCAAAAACGAGTCAGTTACAACGAGACTTCGGCAATGCTGACCGAATGGAAGAAGCAAGATGACCTCCAGTTTTTGAATGAGGTGAGCTGTGTCCCCTTGCAACAGGGATTGAGACATCTTCAGAAGGCGTTCAGCAACTTCTTTGAGGGACGGGCGAAATATCCTACTTTCAAGAAGAAGCGCAACGGTGGCAGCGCAGAATTTACCAAGTCTGCGTTCAAGTGGAAAGATGGGCAAGTGTTTCTTGCTAAGTGTGCTGAACCGCTTGCCATCCGATGGAGTCGAGAACTGCCCAAGGGCGCAACTCCTTCGACGATTACCGTTAAGCTTTCGCCTACGGGACGATGGACGGTTTCTCTGTTGGTGGATATCGAAATCGAGCCATTGCCAAAATGCTCCAATGAACTTGGGGTTGATTTGGGTGTAACCAGCTTGGTTGCTCTGAGCAATGGTGAAAAGATTGCCAATCCCAAAGGCTTCAACGCCAAACGTCGCCAACTGAAGAAAGCTCAGAAAGTGTTGGCGCGCAAGCAGAAAGGGTCGAACAATCGACACAAAGCGCGACTCAAGGTTGCAAAGGTGCATCAAGAAATCAGTGATGCTAGAAAAGACTTTCTTCACAAGTTGACAACTCGATTGGTGCGTGAAAACCAAACGATTGCCGTTGAGAATTTGGCTGTGAAGAACATGGTGAAGAACCCCAAACTTGCACTCTCGATTAGTGATGCCAGTTGGAGAGAATTGGTCAGGCAGCTTGAATACAAGTGTGACTGGTATGGTCGCACCTTAATCGAGATCGACCGATGGTTTCCGAGTTCTAAGCGATGTGGCAATTGTGGTCACATCGTTGAAAAACTGCCGTTGAACATCCGTGAATGGGATTGTCCGAACTGTGGCTCTCACCATGACCGGGATATCAACGCCGCACATAACATTCTTGCCGCAGGGCTTGCGGTGAAAGTCTGTGGAGCGAACGTAAGACCGGATAGGCATAAGTCTGATGGCAGTTGCTATGAAGCAGAAAGATCTAAGAAGTGATTCTTGAAATCACCGTGGCTAAAGCCCGGTGAGGATGTCACAAGCAGGGGTCGATGGCGATGCGCAGTTAAGGGGAATTCGCCAAAAGTTAGAGACCAGCCAGTTAGAGACCAGCAAAAGTTATCGACTTGGCATTGGCATTCGATCGCCGGGAGAACCGTCCTCGTGAAAGGGCGAATCGTCTATCATCCCGGAACCATGCCCCATTTCATGATGCCGTTCCATCATCTGCTGCATTTCTTCCAGATGCGACAGAATGCCCTGCATTTGTTCTCGCATTTGCTGGTGGTGTTGCGCCATTTCTTCTGGCGTCATCTGCGACATCCCCTCCAAATCTGCCATCATTTGCCGCATTGCGTCGATATCTCCCTGCATCCGCTCCATCATTTCTTGGTGATGCCGTTCCCGTTCTTCCGGGGTCATCTGCATGGGATGCGGTGCGTCAGGTGGTGCGGAGGGCGGGGTTTGAGCGATCGAGGACATTCCCCCAAAGGCGAGGAAGATTGAGGCGGCGATCGCCAGTTGGGTTGCTTTGAATAACCGAATCATAATGTTTCCCCTGATACATAGATGGGATTCTGGAAATCGAGGAAATGGGCAAGAGCGATCGCTTTGCGAGATTCCCGGAGTCAACAAAGCTCTTGCCAATCCTTCTAATATTTCACACAAAAATAAAATGAGGATGAAACTCAAATCTGCCACCTCGATCGAGGAGCGGATTTCGCGGGTGTTGCTGCTATACTGCTTTAGCGTTATTTTTTGACGGGTAATTCAACAATCAATTCCGTGCCGCGACCGGGTTGGCTGATGCAGTTAATTTTACCGCCATGCCCTTTAACGATAACCTGATAGCAGGTGGATAACCCCAGTCCCGTCCCTTCTCCGGGGGCTTTGGTGGTAAAGAAGGGATCGAAAATTTTGCTTTGAATTTCGGGATCGATGCCAACTCCAGTATCGCGAATGGAAATCGCAATGCGATCGGGTGCGGTGTGTTGGGTGCGAATGGACAAACGTCCGGGTTTTCCGGTGGCGGCGATCGCGTCTAGAGCGTTGTCGATTAAACTGAAAAAGACCTGGTTGAGTTGGCTGGGATGACAGTCGATTGCCGGTAAGTTGTCGTAGTGTTTATCGACTTCTACGTGCGAATTCAAGCGATGCTCGAACATGGCTAAGGTGCGATCGAGCGATTGGTTGAGATCGATCGCTTTCCAGTCCGCTTCGTCTAAATGGGAGAAATTTTTCAAGGTTTGGACGATATTGCGAATTCGTCCCGACCCTTCCACCATCGAATCGATTAATTTGGGGAAGTCTTTCTGGATGTAATCGAATTCTAAGTCTTCCCGAATTTGGTTGAAATCGGGCGAATCGATACTAGAGATCGCCTCGATTAATGCCTCTGCATATTCCCGAACGAAATGCAAGTTAGCGTAAATAAAATTATTGGCATTGTTGATTTCGTGGGCGACACCCCCTGCCATTTTGCCCAAACCCGAGAGCTTTTCGCTTTGAATTAAATGTAATTGCGTGGCTTGCAATTCTTCGAGGGCAGCTTTGAGTTGTTGGGCGCGAGTTTGCGATCGCTCGTACAGTTCGGCTTGTTCGATGGCGATCGCCATGCGATCGGCAATTTGACTGAGCAATTGAATTTCTGCGGTTTTCCAACGACGAGGGGCGCGACATTCGTGCGCCACGATCAATCCCCACAATTGAGAATCGCCGGGATTGTCCCCTTTAATCGAGATGGGCACGATTAAATTTGCCCGGACTTGCAAGCGCTTGAGAAAGCGGATGTGGCAAGGATCGAGGTCGCAATGGTAGATATCGTCGATGGCTTTGGCATAGCCTTGTTGATAGGAATGGGCGTATGCTTCGGAAAAACAATCGTCCGTCCCCACATGACCTAAAATCGATTGCCAAGGGGCGATGGTATCCTCAACAACCACCGTCCCCTGCCAGTTTTCGTGAAATTGATAGATCGATACCCGATCGGTATCCAGGAGTTGGCGGACGCCGCGCACGGCAGTTTCCAGGATTTCATCGAGATCCAAGGTGCGGCGAATGCGATCGATCAGCAAGCGCAACAGAGCTTCGCGTTCGGCAGCCACTCGCGCTTCCCGGTACACTTGCGCGTGGTTGATGGCAATGCCCAACCGTACGGCAACCCCTTCGAGCAATTGTTTTTCCCACTCCATCCACTCCCGTTCGCGATCGCACTGATGCAAGCCGATAATGCCGTTAACTTGCCCTTGGTAGCGCGTCGAAGTCGCCAGCATGGACTTAATTTGCAGCGATCGGGCAATGTCTTTGGTATCGTCGTCCAAACCGGGATATTCTAAAAATTGGCGAACGGCTAACACCCCCGGCTGGGTCGCCAACTGTTGCAGGTGGGGATTGCCCGCCAAATTGACTTTGAGACCCAATTGAGACGTATAGCCCTCGGGATTGTACTCCCCCCGCGTTACCAGGGTTTCTTCATCGTCGGATTCTTTGACTAAAATGCTGGCGCGGCTGCAATTGAGGGTTTCGCACAGCAATTGACACGCGAGGTTAAGCACTTCATCGAGGTCGAGGGTGCTGCTAATTTGGTTGTTGATCTGGTTGAGCAACAGCGCAAGTCGAACTTGCCGTTCTAGGGCTAAAGCGCGATCGCTGTCATCTGCTGCACGGGAGGTCGATCGCAGTTTGCGGATAGCGGTCAAGGGAAACTCTGTATTATGAGATGGGTGCGATTGGGCTAACATCATACCTCGTTAACGCTCTCATTCTGGCAGTACCCAGATCGAGCCGTCGAGAGTCCGAAGGGGTCGATTCATCGGGAACTTGGATACTCATTATCAAGATCAAGTTAACAAACTTTAACAAATTTTGCCGCACTCCACCTCTTCCTTTCGACGGAATCGCTGGCTGGCACTGGCGATCGGGAATTCCCGGTTGCACTGGGCGCGGTTCGACGGCGATCGCTTGCAAACAGCTTGGGACGAAGCCCACCGTCCCCCCACCGTGGCGGAATTGTCCGACGATACCCCCCTGTGGATTGCTTCTGTGGTTCCCCCACAACTTCAGCTTTGGCAATCTCGCCCCAATACTCACATCTTCACCTTAGATCGGGTTCCCCTGGGCGGAACGTACCCGACATTGGGGATCGATCGCGCTTTAGTTGCTTGGGGTGCGGGGATGCGTTGGGGATTTCCCGTCTTGGCGATCGATGCCGGAACGGCTCTTACCTTTACCGCAGTCGATGGCGATCGACAACTGGTCGGCGGGGCGATTTTACCGGGTTTGGGGTTGCAATTGCGAACTCTCGCCCGCAATACCGCCGATTTGCCTGCTATCGAGATCGATCGATCTCTACCCCCGCGCTGGGCTGGCGATACCCCCACCGCCATCCACAGCGGCGTTCTTTACGTTCTCCTCGCCGGATTGCGCGATTTTATCGAAACGTGGCAGCAACAATTTCCCCACAGCGCGATCGCCCTCACAGGGGGCGATGGCAAGCTGTTATGCGAGGCGCTGCACCGTCAATTTTCCCACCTCGATCGGGCGATCTCCTTCGATCCCCATCTTCTGTTTCGGGGAATGCAACATTTGGTAACGCTAGGACGGGAAAAGTAGGGGGAGCCGGGGGAGCCGGGTCGGCAGGGGAGGCAGGGGAGGCAGGGGGAGCTTTCTTGAGCAGGGGGAGAAGAACAAATGACCAACCCCAAACCCCAAACCCCAAATAACTTACTTATTACTTATTACTTATATTAAACCTCGATCGCCCCTAGCAATTTCAGCGTTTCGATCGCCGCCGGACTCACGCCTGTGATTCCGGAAATTTTCATGCCGTAATAGGGTTTATCGGTTCTCAGAGTTTGGCGGCGGGTTCCCGTTGCGGCATCCCACACTTCGATCGCCCGACTGTAGGCGCCGACGAGGGTCGTTCCGTCGGCACTCAACCGTGCCGACCACAGGGAGGGGGTCGATTTGGAGAGGACGTGCAAGCATTCCCCGGTTTCACTATCCCACAGTTGCCAGGTCGCGTCGTCGTGGCTGCTGCACGCTAGCAGCCGACCGTCGGGAGCGAAGGTCAGCGTATCGAGGAGATCCCCCGGAGCGACCCAAGTCTTTTGGCATTCTCCCGTCGCCACGTCCCAAATTTTCACCGTGCGATCGTAGCTGCCGCTTGCCAAACGGCGACCGTCGGCACTGAAACTCAGTGCGTGAATTCGATCGTCGTGTCCCGAGAGGGTTTGCCAGCAGTCTCCCGTTGCCGCGTCCCAAATTTTCACCGCGCGATCGTAACTGCCAGAGGCTAACATTCTACCGTCTCGACTGAAAACGATCGATCCCACCCGGCGATCGTGTCCTTCCAGGCGGTGCAGGCACTGTCCGGTTGCCACCGACCACAGCGTCACGGCAAAATCGTCGGCACTGGCAACGAACCGACCGTCCCCACCGAATGCCACCGCTTGAATGCGACCGCCGACCTCTTCCCAAGCGTGCCGACAGGTTCCCGTTGCCACGTCCCACACCTTCACCGCGCCATCGTCACTGCCGCTGACCAGCCATCGACCGTCAGCACTCAATGCCAGCGCCCGCACCCAATCCCGATGACCGGAGAAGGTGTTCGACAATTCCAGGGAAACGGCGTCCCACAATTCGATACTATGGCGATCGGTACCGATCGCCAGCACCCGCGCGTCGTCGCTCAAGGCAAAAGAGTCGATTTGGTGTTTGTGCCCTTTTAACGTTCTCAACTGCCGTCCTTCGACGACATCCCACACCCGCACCGCGCGTTCCAGACTTCCCGCCGCCAGAATGGGTCGTTCGGCGGACGCCTCGAACCCAAAGGCGAGGGAGGCGATCGAACTTTTGAAGCCGGATAGGGTTCGCACTGTTTCCCCGTCGATTTGCCGCACGGTCACCGCCAGATCGTCAGCAAATCCAAAAAATCGTCCGTCGGGACTGAAAGCCACGGCACTGAGGCTGGAACGTTCTAAGGGGAGCGCAAAGCACGAAGAACCCGCCTCGAGATCCCATACCTGCACGCTGCGATCGTCGCTGGCAGCCGCCAGACAGCGTTCTTCCGCACCGCCAGCGAAGGCAACTGCCCACAGGTGGTGGATTTCCCCCGACACTGCTGACCAATCCACCGTCCGCCGACACTGACCCGTCGCCGCGTCCCACAAGCGAACGGCGAGATCGTTCCCGGCACTGGCGAGGGTACGACCGTCGGCACTCCAGGCGATCGATCGCACGCCGTCAAGATGACCGGAGAGAACGTGGAGGAACTGACCGGAGTTGACGTTCCACAGTCGCACCGTACCATCGTCGCTGCCGGAGGCGAGGGTGTCACCGTCGGGACTGAACCCGAGGCAGTTGACGGTATCTTCGTGTTCCCATCCCGCGTTCAGGCATTCTCCGGTTGCCGCATCCCACAAATAGACGATGCCGTCGTCGCCACCGCTGGCAAGCCGCGTTCCTTGGGGGTTGAAGGCTAGCGATCGCACGCGACGGGTGCGATTTTGGCAACCGAGGGACAGTTGACCGTCCGCCACGTGCCACAGCCAAATCTTGCCATCTTCGTCTCCGGTGGCGAGGAGTCCGTTATCGGTCAGTGCCACGACGATCGCATCGCCTAGCGGTTTGGCAAATACCGATCTCGACAAATCTGCTCCGGTAAAGTCGGTCTTTTGCAGAGACGCATCTTGTAAGTAAGCTTGCCAAATTTTCAGATGGGAAAAGTTGAATCGCGTTAAATCGAACTGGAAATAATGGCACAAATGAATCAGGTTTGCCCCCGCATATCCCGGTGGATTGCCGAATTCAGTTCTGAGTTGGTCGAACAGTCGCGCGAATTTTTCTTGGAGTTCTTCGGGCGAACTGGAATGGGCTAGGAGTTTGGCGGCGATCGGGTGTAAGATTTCGCGAATTTGCCGCTCGCGGATTTCGTCGTCGGTTTGGGCTTTGACGATCGCGTGAGACACGAACTTAGAAAGTCGCTCCGACAGAATTTCTTCAACGAGGCAATCGATAAATTGATGGAGCAAATAATCGATCGCCATTGACGGCGGGCTGAATTTTCCCCCCTCTCCTTCCAAGAGCGATCGTCGTACTAAAGATTCGACGGTTTCTAATAATTCGTGTCCCGGCAACACGAAATCGGCTTTCAATTGCGGGAGCGAAATCGGTTGCAAATTGATGGCAAACCAATCGATCGCCTCTCGTTCTAGGTCGGTCAGGCGATCGAACTGCTGCTCGATCGAGTCCCGCAAATCGCCAAAAACCGCGCCCCCTGATTCGATCTCCGCTAAAAATTCCGCCGCATGACTGCTAAAAATATCGCGAATGTGGGTGGTCACGATTTTCAACGCCATGGGATTTCCCCCATAGCGTCGGACGATCGATTTCCACGCGGTATCGGCATCGGCAAATCCTTTCGCTTGGATTAAGGAGAGGGCATCACTTTCGGGCAAACCGCGGACCGAGAGCGAGCGAGCGGGTAGCGTTCCGCCTTCTAGCACTCCGATTTCTTTCGGTTTTTCCCGACTCGTCAACAGCGTGCAACTTCGATGCCGGGTTTCCCCCAATTGCCGGAACAGTTCGCCGTAGTTTTCGTATCGCGATCGATACGCTCCCGCCCGATTTCCCCCTTGGAGAATCGACTCGATTCCATCTAAAATCAGCAAACAGCGAGAGGTGCGGAAATAATCGAGCAGTTGGGAAATTTGCGCGTCTAACTCGTCGGAGCCATCGCTCTCTGCATTTCCCGACAACCCCTCGAGGGTATCGGCGAGCAATTCGGTCAACAGCGGTGCGTGACGGAGCGATCGCCAGACGATACAGTCAAAGCAACCGTCCACCTGCTGCACCAGTTTCGCCGCCAGAGAGGTTTTCCCCGCCCCTCCCATCCCCAGCAATGCCACCACCCGACACCCCTCCCCGCCGATCCAGCACTCCAGTTGCGCCAATTCCGCCTCGCGTCCGTAAAATAGGGAAATGTCCGGCGCATCGGCTAAGTCTCGGATGGGCGCTTCTGGAGGAGGTTTCACCGGGACATCGGGTTCGATGGGGGTGAGGCTGGGGGCGATCCACTTGGCTTTTTGATCGGCACTCAACAGTGCCATCACCGTGCGGAAATTCTTTTTCCCCACCTTTTGCCCCAACTCTTTCGTCAGGACTTTCCACAGTTTCGGACCGACGTCTTGTTTGAGATACGCGGGAGAACAATGATAGTCGTCGGCAATTTCCCAGTACGTCCGATCGTCCCAAGAGCCTTGAAGGACTGCGCTTTGAACGTTACTCAAAGGTCTGCCCGTCTTGGCTGACACCACGGCGTCTGCAATCTTGAGAGCTTCTTCAAGGTTCACGATTGGGTTCGGATTCGTCTGAATTGTCCCTAATAGTGTACCTGAACTTTTCTTAACTTTTTCGGACAAAGCGGGTGCGATCGCCCCAGTTTCCGTGCGATGCCGACGACAAAAAGTCCTGAACAAATCTATCTCGACAGGTCCGGGCAGATCTGGGAAGCTATACACATGGGTTAAGCCCACTCTCCTTCAAGCTAATCAGACGCCATCAAAGCTTCCCCGTTTTGGTGGCGACTTACTCTCCTAAACCGATTCCCAGTTTAGCGTTTCGAGTTAGCTTCCTAGTTTTAAAATCGAGAATTTTTGCCATTTTCCGGGTGCAATCGGAAGTGCGGCAAAACCAGTCGTATTGATGCGAGATTGACTGATGAAAACCGTTCTAGTTGTCGAAGACGACCCCCTAAATTGGCAGATTTTTGAGATCCTGTTAACTCGAGTGGGTGGGTTTGTGGCTAAGCATACAGAAGATGTGGCAGAAGTCATTCACATTGCCCGATCGCGAGCCGCCGATGCGATTTTGATGGATGTTTCTCTCCCCAATAGTTATTACGACGGAAAAAGTGTCGATGGCATTGAAATCACTCAACTCTTAAAATCAAATCCAATAACGGCAAATATTCCGGTTATTCTCGTGACTGCCAATCAAGGCGAACGAGAAGATTTTCTCAAACAAAGCGGTGCGGATGATTATATCCCCAAACCGATCGTCGATCGTCATGCTTTTGTCGATCGCGTCAAAGCAGCAATTGCCAGCCATTAAAGCAACTTATTTTCTCTAACCGTTCGGTATATCCCTCGAATGAGTGACTGTTCGCTTCTCAAATTTGAGGTTACCCTAGAAGTCAATTGCTGAAACGACCGCCAAGTGGAACTGTTGGGCGCGTGTAGCCTGCACTCCAGTAAAACTCCAACAACTCGCGAACGGTATCGTTCCCAACTGAATACACGGACAGTGTTTGCCTACTCAAGCTGTCCAAGCGCGATCGCTTTTTCAAAAAGCACATCGGACAGCGATTCCCAATCTATTTCCGATGGCAGATCGATGATGCTAAAACTTTTCCAGGACTGCGAACGCGGTAGCGGTCGTTAGATCGATCCCTTGACCCCATTGATTGTAGAAGTCATTTCGTTCAACTTGGCTTGTTGCTCGACGCTCAGAGTCGATCTCTGTTAACCAACGGCGATCGATCGCTGCATCTATCATTTTGGAGGCAAAGATGGAAGCTTTATTACTCGTCATGACTTTATTCTTGGGGTCTCAATTAATCCCCGAACAGAAAAAAGAAGATAAAACCCAAGCGGAAGAACTCAACGAACTGAAAAAATTCTTCGAGGACGACGCTTACCTCTACTACAAACACAAATACCCCAAATTAAACGATGAGGAAATCAAACAGAAAGTCCTCAACGCCATGAAGCACGTTTCGTAATTAGGAGTTTGAGGTTTGGGGTTTGGGGTTGGTCATTTGTTCTTCTCCCCCTGCGTTCTGAGACCGTGGGTTGCTAACCTTATAGCGGAGCCGAAAAACCCATCGCCGATTTCACTTTATTTAAAGTCGATTGCGCGATGGTTTCGGCTCGTTGGCGACCTTGGCGCAGGACTGATTCCAAATACGATCGATCGTCTATAATCGACTTATACTTGTCCTGAATCGGTTTGAGAGCGGCGATGGTGGTTTCGGTCAGCAACGGTTTGAACTGACCCCAACCCATCTCCCGACATTCTTCGGCAACTTCCGCCTTCGTTTTCCCTGACAGCAGCAAATATAACGTCAGCAAATTCTGACACTCCGGACGATCGGGATTGTCGAATTCCAAACCTCGCACCGGGTCGGTTTTGCAACGCTTGATTTTCTTGGCAATTTCGTCGGGAGAATCGAGCAAGTTAATCCGGCTTAAATCGGAAGGATCGGATTTCGACATTTTGCGCGTGCCATCGGTCAAACTCATCACCCGCGCGCCTTCTTGGCGAATCAGGGGTTCGGGGAGTTTTAGTACAGGATTTTCGGGGGTGCCAAACTGGTCGTTGAGGCGGATGACGATATCCCGCGTCAGTTCCAAATGCTGCTTTTGGTCTTCGCCGACGGGAACTTTATCGGCTTCGTAGAGTAAGATATCCGCTGCCATCAACACCGGATAGTCCAGCAAACCCACCCCGACGTTTTCCCCTTGCTTGATGGCTTTTTCCTTAAACTGGATCATGCCTTGCAGCCAGTTGACGGGGGTAATACAGTTGAGCAGCCAGGTGAGTTCGCTGTGGGCACTGATGTGGGATTGGATGAAGATATCGGCGTGTTCTAAATCGATGCCGCAAGCGAGATACAGTGCGGCGATGGTGTAACTGTCTGCCGCCAGGGTTGCCGGGTTGTGGGGAACGGTAATGGCGTGTAAATCGACGACGCAGAAGAAATTTTCGTACTGACTTTGGTTTTCCACCCAATTGCGAATGGCGCCGAGATAGTTGCCGAGGTGAAGGTTTCCGGTGGGTTGAACGCCGGAGAGGATGCGCTGTTTGGTCATGGATGAAGCAAGTTGAGGGTCGCTGGCGAGGTGCGATCGATCGCCCGCCGTTTCAATATTGTTCAAGTATTGTAACCGAGAATGGAGCGATCGTTGGAACGTTCGCGATCGGTCGAAAACCACAAGTTCTCCATCCTGAAGACACTGACCCCTTGAGTCAATCTCTTTGTTCTGTCCGTCTTGAAAAATCGGAACTCATACCCTGGGGAAGAGATTGACTCTAGCTGAGTTGGAGCCATCTTACTCAGTTACGGAGACTTGCTGAACCCAGAATCCCTCTTAGCCTTTAGGTGGGGGAGAATGTCAAGAATTTACGTTGAAGAAGCCAACCCAAAATCAAAGTTCCGATATTCTCAATTCTTGTCCTCATTCACCCTTCTCTCTTTTCCTCTAGATATCTATTCCTTGAGATTTTGGCAATAACTTTGTAAAATACGAATGCAGTTGCAGATCGCCCCTAAATGAGCGATTTCGTAACCGTGGGTATTTTGGGTGGGGAAACTCAAACAGGCTGACCGAGCAACGTGACCGAATTTTAAGGCGATCGAAGCATCGCTACCAAATCCGCTAATAGCTGCCAGTTGCAGTGGGACTTCTCCTACTGACGCCGCGTGTCGCAATTGGGCGTTCAACCCCTCATCGTAGATGCCATAACCGTCCTGGGAAAGTAACACGGGGGCAATTCCGTCTTCGATCGGGTATTCCGGGGCTAAGGGACAAATTTCCAAGGCGATTAAAGCCGACATTCGCTGTCGATTGGTAAAGTATAACGCGCCGATCGCCCCCACTTCTTCTTTCGCCGACGCGACTAAATAAATATCGACGGCAGGTTTTTTGACGGTTTCTGCCAGCGCTAATAAAATCGCCACCGAAGCTTTATTATCTAAGGTATAGCTGGCGATATAATCTTTCAATCGGATGGGTTTTTTGCGGTGTTTCCCCACCACCATTCGGGTTCCCGGTCGAATTCCCGCCGCTTCGAGTTCTGCTGCGGTGAGCTTGGTTTCGATCCAGGCATTTTCCCATTTTAAAGGGGTATCGTTTTGTTGGGATTTTTGCGGCGATTCGTGGGAAACATGGCGCGATCCGAAGCTGAGAATGCCGGAAATGGTGGCTTTGTCTCCGAGTAAATCGACGACGCCTTCTCCATAAACCCAAGGAAATGCACCGCCGAGTTTGCGAACTTCGACTCGTCCCTGATCTCCGACGGTTTTCACGATCGCCCCAATTTCATCTTTGTGTCCGGTAATGGCGATCGGGCGATGGGGGTTTTTCCCCGCAATTTTGGCGATGACATTTCCCGCCTCATCTTGCCAGGTTTCTAATCCTAATTTCGTAAATTTTTTAAGCAAAAGTTGATCGATTTCTTCCTCCACCCCACTAGGAGAATGATGTAACACCAGTTCTTCAATAGTTTGAAAGAGGCGATCGCTATCCCACTCAAACTTGTCTCTTTTTTTTGCCACTAACCTAGCTCTCAACCTAACCAACGAGTAGATTATAATATCTGGCAGCGAACTGGCAGAAAATTCGATGCTGCCAGCGGTACTTCCAGACATGAGCTTTGACAAGTTCCCGAACGGGGCGAACGGATTGGCATCGTCCTGGCATTCAATCTACATTAACGTCAGTTATGGGTAATGGGGAACTCAAACACAGCTTTTCGTTCTGGGAACATCGCTCTACTCTGTGAATGCTGACATTCCATTCGCTGTCGATTACGATCGACGAAGAAAGCCCATTGATTTTCGCATTCTCGTTGTTCTGATTCCTCCTGCCGACCTCTCATGACTCCTCAAGCACAGCTTGCCCTTCTCCTCTGGTTACCCATCGTTTTCTACTTTTTTACCATCTATCCTCCGCGTACAGCAGTGATTGTCAGCTTTGTTGGGGGGTTACTCTTTCTTCCCCAAAGAGCGGGTTTTGCTCTGCCGCTCATTCCCGACTATGCAGGGATGGTTGCCACTTGCTATGGAATAGGACTGGCTCTGTTCGTTTACGATTCCCAGAGGTTGAGCAAGTTGCAACTCACCTGGATGGACGCTCCCATGGTCATGTGGTGCATTTGCCCGATGCTCTCCTCGCTGACCAATGGCTTGGGGTTTTACGACGGATTTAATGAGGTTTTAACCCAAACCGCAACCTGGGGATTGCCCTATTTTTTGGGTCGGCTATATCTGAATAATTTATCGGGAATGCGGGAATTGGCAATCAATATTTTAAGGGGAGGACTGATTTACGTCCCGCTGTGCTTATACGAAGGTCGCTTCAGTCCGCAGCTTCATCGCATGGTTTACGGCTATTTCGCACACTCTTCCGGAATCAGACAAGCCATGCGATACGGGGGATATCGACCGAACGTGTTTATGGAACACGGTTTGATGGTGGGGATGTGGATGATGACGGTGGCGCTGGTTTGTATTTGGTTGTCGCAATCGCAAGCTCTCAAACAAGTTTGGGGTCAGTCTCTCGGTGTTCTCAACGTCGTATTTTTCTTGATTTTGCTATGGTGTCGATCGACTGGTGCGTATGTTTACATGATTTACGGACTGCTAATCATGTTCGTTGCCAAGTGGACGAAAACGACACTGCCGTTGCTGCTCTTAATTGTCGGGATGTCTTACTATTTGTATTCAGGGGCGATCGGCACTTTCGATGGCGAGGCGATCACCGAGGTGATCGCCGAAAGACTCAACGAAGAGCGGGCGCAATCCTTGGCATTTCGATTTGATAACGAAGACCTTTTAGCGGAAAAAGCCAGAGAGAAAATTCTCTTTGGCTGGGGTGGCTGGGGACGCAACCGCGTTTACGACTACAACTGGGAAGGCGTCTTGGAAGATATTTCCACGACGGACAGTATGTGGATTATCGCCTTTGGTGTTAATGGTGCTGTCGGTTTAGCTAGCGTCACGGCATCATTATTACTACCCGTCGTTTGTTTTATTTTCCGCTATCCAGCCAGCCTGTGGTTTACGCCTCATGTTGCACCAGCGGCGGTTCTCGCAGTCTGCACGACACTCTTTATGTTGGATTCCGTTTTGAATAATATGTACAACCCGATTTTTACGATGATTAGCGGTGGACTATCGGCTATTGCCGCACAACCTCGCGAGTCGGCTGCACCTAAGAAAATTCCTCGCTCCAAACTTTTGCATCGAGGACGTCCTCGACCATTGGCTCCCAGTCGATCGTCGCCGCAGAAATTTCCCCAACGTTAAGGGATCTGGAGTTGGGCGGGATTTCCATTGGTCAGTTTTCGCTGTGAATTTCATTCGCACAAGGGATTCCTCGCTCGAGATCGGTAATGTTTTGTAGGGTGGTTTTCGCAATCTCTTCTAGCGCATTGCGGGTAAAAAACCCTTGATGTGCGGTAATCACGACATTGTTAAAGGACTGAAGCAACTGAAACGTATCATCTTGAATGATACTCGTGGATAAGTCTTCAAAAAATAGATTTTCTTCCTGTTCGTAAACGTCTATCCCTAGGGAACCCAAACGACCGGATTTTAAAGCTTTGATCGCCGCCTCTGTATCGATTAAACCCCCTCGACTAGTGTTAATTAACATCGCACCGAGTTGGAAATATTGTAGCGTTTCGCGGTTAATCAGGCGCTCCGTTGCTGGGATGAGCGGACAGTGTAGAGAGACGATATCCGCCTTCCCCAAAACTTCGGGTAACTCTGCATACTCCACTCCCAATTCTAAGCACTCTGGATTTGGGTGAATATCGTAAGCCAGTAAATGACAGCCAAACCCGTGCATAATTCTCGCGAAACAGGCTCCGATTTTCCCCGTTCCCACAATTCCTACCGTCGAACCATGCAAGTCAAATCCTAGCAATCCTTCCAAGGAAAAATTATCCTCTCTCACGCGATTGTAAGCGCGATATAGCTTGCGATTGAGCATGAGAATTAAAGCCACAGCGTGTTCGGCGACGGCATAGGGAGAATAAGCTGGAACTCGAACGACAGTTA
This sequence comes from Oscillatoriales cyanobacterium M59_W2019_021, assembly GCA_015295945.1. GTDB lineage: Bacteria > Cyanobacteriota > Cyanobacteriia > Cyanobacteriales > Geitlerinemataceae > DVED01. The sequence goes on from DVED01000018.1 coordinate 18,141, forward strand.
ATCCCAAGTTCTTTGCCGTTTTTAGGTCAATATGATTGAAGCCGGCAGATCTCAAGGCGATCGAGTGGGTTCCTCCTGCTGCTAAAATTTGCAATGTGGTAGCGTCAAGGCGATCGTTGATAAACGCGCAAACCACTGGATACCCATTGGCTAAAATTGCGGTTTCAGCCGTTAATCGCGGCTCGAAAAATATCAGTTCGTGGCGATATTCTCGGTTAGCTGCCTCGAAGAATTGGCGATCGTAGGATTTCGTACTAAAAATGGCAACGCGCATAACGCTCGGTAGGGAAGATTAATCTAGAGATTTATAAAACTCTAACAGTTGTTTGGCTAAGGCTGTATTAGTATAGCAAAACATTGCCCGATCGAATCCCCGTTGTGCTAAATTTTCGGCAATTTGGGGATTTTCCATTAATTGCACGAGACTGCTTTTCAATGCCTCGACATTGCCTTCTGGAAACACCAAACCCGCATCGCCGATAACGTGGGGAATTTCGCCGGAGTCGGAACCGAGAACCGGAACCCGACACGCCATCGCTTCGATTAAAACGTGACCGAATTGTTCTTTCCAACCCACAGATGTTAGGGTTTTAAATTTATAGGTCGTTTCTGAGGGTAGAACTAAAACATTGAGTAAGTTAATATAGTCTGCAACGCGATCGTGTGGAACACTTTCAATCCAAATCAGGCGATCTTGAAGCCCTTTTTCCCTTGCCCAATGTTCGAGTTGCGATCGCAGTTCTCCTCGACCTAGCAGCAACCATTTCCAAGGTCGATCGCCTAAGTGTTCTAACGCTTTGCTTAATGTTATTAAGCCCTTTTCTTCAACAAATCTTCCAATAAATCCGATCGCAAAATCTTCAGATTGTAGTCCTAATTGCTGTCGCAATTCCGGCACGGGTTTGGGTTGAAATACGCTTTCATCAACCCCTAGCTGAGGCATAACGGCGATCGCCCCTTTGTAACCGCGATCGCGCAGAATATCCGCCCCATCTTGGTTTCCGGCAACAATCCCGTCGGTATTTCGCAAATTATACGCTTCTAGCAACGAGACGGGAAATTTTAGATCGTAAGGCAAATTCCACCAAGTGAAAAATAAGTTTTTTGCTTTTAAGTTCAGCAATTTATTTAAAGTGATAAACTGAGCGTATGCCAAAGATTTAGAACCTTGCTCGACTTGAATGATGTTTGGCTTGAATTGACGCAGAAAGCCAATAATATCCGCACCAAAGGTTAGCAATCCTTGGTTATTTTGACTCAAATTAGAAAGAGGAAAAACTTGAAACGATCTTTCTTGAAGGGGTTGAGTTTCGATAAGTTTATTTTGTACGCCTCCCGGTTTCCAGCGACGGGGCACGGCTAAAGCAACTTCGAGATTGGGTTCGAGTTTAGCTAATTCTCTATATTTTTCTCGGTTTAGATCGACAATATAAGTATGACTTGCGATTAAAACTCTCATTTAAAGCGTCTCTTAAATTAGCTAAAAAGCTAGTTGCTAATTTCCATCGATAAAAAAATACCGCCTTGACTGTATCTAGAGAGCCAGTCAGGCGGATACTGAGGGATTTGGATTAAATTCATGCAGTTTCTAACCAATCAAACACTTTATCGATTTGTTCTATGGTCACGAGACCGTATTGCCACAATACCATGAGAAAGGTGTTGGGGGAATGAGCTTCACCTTGTCGCAACGCCAAAGAAATGGAGTTTCGGGGAATTGACAACTCCTCTTGTAAAAATCGAATCAATTTAGCTTGTTTAGGAAATTTCATTTTAAATCTACTCTTTGGTATCAGCTGAACTTAATTATCTTAATATCCGTCTAAATTGGGAATCTAGCTGCGATCGCGATCGCAGGTTAGATCCGATCTCGATCTCTCTCAGTCAAACGCACGATCGGATCGCAAACCCAACAGCCATATAGTATTGAAGCTTTCTTGGCGATCTGAGGAGCGGCGTGTGCCACTTTTACAGGTGGAATACCCGGTCTCAGCTTCGACGATTGTTGTGAGACCCCGATTCGCTCGCAAGAAGCAGTTGCAGAACTGCAACGATCGGGTGAGAGCCACTCCAGTTCGAAAACTGTCCCGATTTTCCCATCTTGCATTCTCGATCGAGCGCAAAATTATAATTTCTTCACTGTTTTATTGGAGATCGCTATGCAAGAACCGTTAAATGCTCAATCTCACAGTGGTGCTTGGATTTTTCAAGCCTGGATTTCCTTTATCCTTGCCATCTCGGCAACAACTGTCGGCATCATTTACCTTCCCGTCGATAACTGGACGAAAGGGTTTATGGGGATGGGGATGCTCTTTTCCATTGGCTCGACGTTTAACGTTGCCAAAACGACGCGAGATTTGCACGAAGCGAAAAAGTTTGCTGCCAGAATCGACGAAGCTCGAGTCGAACGCCTGATTAAAGAACACAATCCGTTGTAATTTGAAAGGAGTTCAGGAGTTCAGAAGGATCGGGGGGTGAGGAGGTGAGGAGGTGAAGGGACCGTGACCAGTGAGCAATCGGTAATCGGTAATCGGTAGAAAACCACTGATTACTTATTACTTCAAATTCCAAACCCCCAACTCCAACTTACCGATCGCCGTCTCCCGAGCCATTGGAGGGTTCCAGAAATACGCCAATGCGGCGAAACTTTTGATAGCGCATTTGGCGGCGTTCTTGAGCGCTCATTCGATCCAACTCCGCCAGGGTTTGGACGATCGCCTTTTTGAGGATGTCGGCAGCTTCCACGGGTTGGGAATGGGCAGCCCCCATCGGTTCGGGGAGAATGCGATCGAGAATGCCCAATTCTTTCAAATCCCAGGCGGTAATTTTGAGAGCTTCGGCAGCTTGGGGGGCTTTTCCAGCATCTTTCCACAGGATCGCCGCGCACGCTTCCGGGGTGGCGACGGTGTAGACAGCGTGCTCGAACATCATCAACCGATCGCCCACACCAATGCCCAAAGCTCCGCCCGATCCGCCTTCACCAATCACGGTACAAATAATGGGAACGTCCAGCCGGAACATTTCCCGCAGGTTGTAGGCGATCGCTTCTCCCTGTCCCTGGTGTTCGGCTTCCAATCCCGCCCAGGCGCCGGGGGTGTCGATGAAGGTGAGAATCGGCATTCCGAAGCGGTTGGCGTGTTCCATCAACCGCATGGCTTTGCGGTATCCCCCCGGAGATGCCATACCGAAGTTGCGAGCGACGTTATCTTTGGTATCTCGCCCTTTTTGGTGTCCCAACATCACCACCGATCGCCCGTCAATGCTGGCGATACCGCCCACCAATGCCGGATCGTCCGACCCCACGCGATCGCCGTGCAGTTCCATCCAATCGTCGCCGATCGCCTGAATGTAATCTAATGTACTGGGGCGGCGGGGGTGTCGCGCCAGTTGCAAGCGCTGTGCCGGAGACAAACTGCGGAAAATCTCCTGTCGCAGTTGCGCCGCCCGCGCTTCCAGTTGGCGGATTTGCTCGGACACATCGACGCCATCGCCGCTTTCGGCAGCGAGATCGCGAATTTGTTGGATGCGTTCCTCGAGCTCGACGAGGGGTTTTTCAAAGTCGAGGAGTAGCGGTTGGCGGGGTTTGGTTTGAGTCATGACGGGGGGGGGTAGAAATCGGCGTTCGCGGAGCGACTCTACAAAAGTATCGCTCCATTACTCGAGAGGGGGGAAACGATCGAGAGCACTTTACCTATTATCCTCCCGATCTTCCCCCATCTCTCGGGGCAATCGATCTTTAACTTTCAAAAGCCAGCAAGGGTTGGAATCCGTGCTTGATCGAGACCTGACCGATTTTTTCCATTTTCTCGACAGTAATTTGATTGCGACCCCACGAAAAATTCGTGTGCCATTTTTCAAATTCCAGCAGCATCGATTCGGCAAAACAAGCAAATAATTGCCGCCCCGGTACGTCCATATTGACAATTTTCATGATTTTCCAATCAATATCCAAGGCATGTTCAACGATGCCACCTTTGAGGATATGAATGCCGGGATACTGAACTTGATTGGCTAAGTTTTTCGGATACCCGCCATCGATTAACAAGCAGGGTTGTTTGAGGGTGGTTGGATCGATTTCCACCCCTTTGGGCATACTGGCAACCCACACCACGATATCCGCTTGGGGTAGGGCTTCGTTGAGTTCCATAATCTTGCCCCGTCCCAATTCCGTTTGCAGGGCGTTGAGGCGATCTCGATCGCGAGCCACCAGCAGCAACTCGCCCACCGAAAGATTCGTATTGAGCCAACGGCAAACCGCACTGCCGATATCCCCCGTTGCCCCGCATACGGCAACCGTTGCCTGGGAGAGATCGATCCCCAGCTTGGGCGCTGCCTGCTCCACCTGACGGCAAATCACGTACGCCGTATGGGTGTTGCCCGTCGTAAAGCGGGCGAATTCTAGGGTGATATTGCGAATCTTCGGCAGTTGCTGGAGGTTAAAATTTTCAAAAATAATTGAAGAAAAGCCACCCAACGCGGTGATGTTGATGCCGTGTTTTTGGGCGTGCGCCATCGCGTTGAGGATCTTCCGCGTGGCAGCTTTAATCCGCCGGGTTGCCAGCATTTCCGGCAGAAAGCAGGATTCTACATACTTCCCATGAATGGTCTGACCTGTAATGCTGGTTACGGTGATGTCCTCAACGATGAGCGGCGGAGCGCTGCACCAAAAGTCAAGCCCTTGATTGGCGTACTCTGCGTAACCCAGCTCTTTTGCCACGGCTTGGGCGTGTTCTAAGCTGGTCAAGTGACCGATAAGACCAAACATATTTTCGATTGTCGATTTTGAGAGTGAAAGGGTAAACTTGAGAATCGAGGCTGGTGGATGCGGGGAAATCCGGGCTTGACGATCGTGTGGCAACCGATCTCGAGAGCTTCAAGAGCGATCGGTAATCCCCAAACGGGTGCCGATCGCCCTCTAGATTGAGGATTGAGAAAAACCCTCAGAAGTGACTTGCCGATCCACTTCTAAAGGTTTTTCCGTCTAATTTGAGACCCGAGATCTGGGTTTGCCCATCAAGGTTTGCAGGGGTGGAAAATTGAGATCGATCGCCCCCGTCCCTACGTCCGACATCCAATCCGAACTTAAGCAGCGCGCAGTCCGTAGGCGGACATTCTCATGATGTCGCGGGTATTAAAACCGATATTGCTCAGCGCTTCCCCGTAAGCGATCATGAAGTCTTCCACGAGCGCTTCTTTCTCCATTTCCAAAGTGCGAGCGTCGTCTTCGACTTGGTTGAGCATCTGCCAGACAATGGGCAGATTCTCTTTGTTGGCTTCCTCGAGTTCGTCTTTGGATTCTTCAAAATGGGCTTTGAGCCACTCTTCACCGAAGTTCAGGTGACTGTATTCGTCTTTAACGACACCTTCGGTAATTTTACGCGCGAAGGGATCGGCAACGGGAATGTAGATGTTGTACGCAGCGATCGCGAAACACTCGATAATTAAAGACTGAATCAGCAAGCAGGTGACGACTTTACCTTCGGCGGCGGCTTTCTGGAAATTGCCGTGCAGTCTGGCAAAGTATTCCCGAGCAAAGTCCATATCTGGAGTCACCTCTAGATTGCGACCGCAGGCTTGGAAACCTTTTTTATGACGGTTCTCCATTTTGGACAGATTGACTAGCTCGTCTTTATGGTTTGGCAGCAGTTCCGATAAAGCGATGTAGTTTTCGTAGGCTTCCTGTTCGCCTTCGATGACAATAGCATTAATTCGGCTGTAAGCGTCTTTATAGGTTTCGCTTTGGAAATCGATGGCGGGAACGGCTTCAAGCTGAGGCATAATTATAAATCTCCAATCTCCTCATCAAATTAGGATGGTAGTGGATACAATCCAAAGTTCCAATTGTTTTGCAAGCGGAAGTGGTAGAATCGGCAACCACAACTTATTTACTTTACAGGGTTTTAGTTCAAATTTGACCAAATTTAGGGTATTCGTGGGGCAAGCTTGACATTCGAGCGGTTTTCTGAAACTGGGTGCAGCGTAAAGGGTTGATTTGGGATTGGCTCTTGGGGACGCTCCCAATGGCGCGATCGCGAGTCAGGTTCTCGTTTTTTAGAGAGGCTGTTAGGGATAGGAGCGAGGGGATTGCCCGCTTCGCTCTCAATCGGAAATCCACTTTTCCCAGCGCGATTAACTAGCACTCGAAACTAAAACGGCAACGTAGATGATACCAGCAATTAAGCCTATTGCTAAAATGCCCGTGATGAGGTAGTTGCGTTTTTGAGTGGCGGTCGGCGGTTCGGCTTGGTACATCTTCGGCTCAATGGCAAAGTTATTCAAACGACCGCCGTCTTCCGTAGTATAGGGCATTTATTTATCCTTTTTCTTTTAGGTTCTTAACCAATCTTAACAAAAAACACGATCATTTTCACCGATATGAACAAAGTGATCGCGTAGCGACTCCTCCGGAGTATCGCTCCAGTCGCTCCCCATTCAGGGATCACAGGTTTTCGAGATATTTCAACAAGTCGGCCATCACCTCGGGACTGGGCTGAAACTGAGGCATGGGGGGCGTTTCGCCGCCAATCACTTGTTCGATCAACGCGGCGGGGGATTTGCGTTCGGAAATTCCTTGCAAGCTCGGACCGACGTGACCTTTGGCTTCGCTACCGTGACACCCGGCACAGTTCATTTGAAAGATGGCATAACCTTTAGACGGCTCGCCCTCTAAGGAGAGAACCCTTTTGACGTAGGGATCGGAGGGAGACCGGAAGTTGTACGCCCCGAGAATGGCAATGACTGCCACCAAGAAAATCGCCAAGACTTGCAGGGCGATTCGCTGGATCGATAAGTCGAGATCGGATTGACCGAACTGGTTACTCAATGGACTGAAGTTAAACAAAGTTTATATAAAGTTATTTGTCTTTTTCCTTTCATATTAAGTAACTTTTCGACAAAATCCAAGGGGCGATGGCAGATTTGCGGTTAGCCGTCAGCCGTCAGCGATCGTCTTTGTTATCCGGGACTCCAGATCCGTCTATGCCCATTGCCTGAGCTAGTGTTTTGAGGCTGACTGCCAATTCGCGAGCCAGACCGACCGCATTATGGAATTGCGAAGTCATCTGGGACGGCAATGCGAGCCTTCTAGAAATGAGTCGGTGGTAGTCGGTCGTCAATCGCACATCCCTTCTTTCCTCTGACTTCTTCCGGGAGCGATACTCCGGAGGAGTCGCTACGCGATCGCAAGACGAAAACAGTTTAGACTAATAGGGTGTCAAATACAGGTTTTTAAGGAGATCGCACATGGTAGAACCCCTGCTTTCTGGGATTGTTTTGGGACTGATCGTCGTGACCCTCGCTGGCTTGTTCTATGCGGCTTACGAGCAGTATAAGCGTGGCGGCGGGATGACCTCCGGGGAATAAATCCGATAGAACCGCAGGGTGGTGTTGCCGTAGACTTTTTGGCGATCAAAGGTTAAGCCGGAAATCGAGTCGAGGTTCCAATGCTTGGATCGATGCTCTACGGCTAATTCCCCCTCCGGTGCGAGTAAGGGTAAAATATCCCCCGAAGGCGTCGAGGCTGTAACCGTACGGGCGATCGCCTCGAGAACGGGTCGATATAAATCGCGATCATAAGGCGGATCGAAATAGATGAGATCGAACTGCTGTTGTCCCCATAATGCTTGCAGTCGCTCGACGACATCGCCACGCACAACCTGATAAGTTTGGTGAGGTTGCGCCACGCTTTGCCAATTTTGACGGATAATGCCACAGGCACGATTTGCTCGATCGATGCCCACCACTTCCGCCGCACCGCGACACAACGCCTCGGCTCCCATCGCTCCGGTTCCCGCACACAAATCCAACCAGCGACATCCAGCAATTTTTCCTTGCCAGATATTAAATAATGCCTCGCGAACCCGCGCCGGAGTGGGGCGGGTCAGTTGTCCGGGGAGGGTTTTAAGTTGGCGGTTGCCGTAGATTCTCATGGTTGGTCGCGGGTCATCGGTCATGGGTCATGGGTGGCGAACGAATAGCCACCAGCAACTACCAAAACTTTACGTTAATTCAGTTTGACGAAAAAGGCGCTCAAAGTCGTACACTAGCATAGTGCATCCTTTATCGATGCTTTTAGAGTCGTCATCAAGTTAGTTGTAATCACCCGTGCGAAAATTTGTTTTAGCTGGCAATTGGAAAATGCACAAAACCCAGGCGGAAGCCCAGGAGTTCTTGAAGGGGCTGCTGCCGTCGTTGGAAAATACCCCTGAAGAACGAGAGGTGGTTTTGTGCGTTCCATTCACCGCACTGATGAGTCTGAGTAAAGATTTGCACGGGAGTCGGGTGCGTTTGGGCGCTCAAAATATTCACTGGGAAGATGCCGGAGCGTTCACGGGGGAAATTTCCGGTCCGATGCTGACGGAGACGAACGTTCGCTATGCGATTGTCGGTCACAGCGAAAGGCGGCAGTATTTTGGGGAAACGGACGAAACGGTAAATTTACGCCTCAAAGCGTCCCAACGTCACGGTTTGGTTCCCATTCTCTGCGTAGGCGAAACCAAGGAACAGCGGGATAAAGGGGAAACGGAGTCCCACATTTTCAGCCAGATTGAGAAAGATTTGGTCGGTGTCGATCAAAACCAATTGGTGATTGCGTACGAACCGATTTGGGCGATCGGAACGGGAGATACTTGCGAGTCGTCAGAAGCCAATCGGGTCATCGGTTTGATTCGATCGAAGTTGAGCAATCCCGACGTGCCGATTTTGTACGGCGGTTCCGTTAAACCCGACAATATCGACGAGATTATGTCCCAACCGGAAATCGATGGGGCGTTGGTTGGCGGTGCGAGTTTGCAACCGGAAAGTTTTGCCCGAATTGTGAACTATCAGTAGTCGATCGTTCGGTTTTAACCGTTTCTAGACTTATTTTCGTGAGTGAGAGCGGGCGATCGTCACCCGCTCTCGTGATTTGACATCAAGCCGTTTCTGCTTCGGGTTCGGGTTGTGAAAGACGGGAGTTGGCTTTGCGTAGGTCTATTTTGATCGTTATTTTATCTTTCTCAACTCAGATATTCGCGATTTTCCCTAAAATATCGACGGGAATTGAATTTTTAATTTGCTCTGCCACAGAGAACTCAGTTTTATAACCCGCATCTTCCAGCCAATCTGTAATATTTCTCAAAATTTCAACCTTCTCCGTACACTTTCCGACTAAACTTTTAATGTGTTTAATCGCTCGCAAATCGATAATGCTTAAAGCTGAAATCAACTGAGTACAGACAATTAAAATTCTACAATGTACCTAACGGGTTTAGAAATTTTTTGGACTATCCCTAGCTCAACGGCTTGCTTCAGCCAACGCCGCATTACCGTTAAAGGAAGATCGAACTGTTTAGCTAGATCCTTATCAGTACGCTCAGTTTGCAACGATTTTGTGATATATGGAAGCAGAATTTGGAAAGCATTTTGTAGTTCAACTTCAGGTTAGAACTCTTGAATCTGATTATCTTTAATCTCACCGTATAAGCTATAATTTGGTTTTGACTCTAGCTCATTTACAGAAATTTCAGAAGTCATGATTTCTATAGCAAGCTGGCTAGTAGATTCCTTTACACCTGCTAAATTTGTGTAGGTTTCTGGATAACATCTATCACTGGCTGAGATTGATCGAATTTCTTGTCCGTACAATAAAAACTCTGGCACAGGCAAAGGTGTTATAACGATTTTAGCGGTAATTTCTCCACTTTTTACCTGCTCTCTTAATTGCATCAATAAACGCCCCAACGCATTAATCCCAATCAGCATTTCTCCTGCTTGAGGTTTAGCCCCCCAAAAATCATCTTTCCAAGAATCTTCAACAATTGGCAAGTCTCCTGTTTTGAGTAAAAGCTGGCTAAATTTATCCCAGTTCTGAATGAGTTTAACTTGCAAGCACCATCTCATCACCTTTGTTCTGACGAACTCCCAGTCAGGGCGAAAATTATCGCGGTAAGGTTTAGTTTTCATCTTGGCAGTCATGGGACTGCGTTCGGCAATGATTAATCGCTGTACGTCAGGCAGGTGGGGAAAACGACACGCTTGATAAAGGGCTTCAGAGGTCAAAATTTTGATGCCGTTAACAAAGAGTGGATATCCACCTGCCATGTTTGACAATCCGCCAAACGGTTCGGTTGTTTTGCGGAACGTGATGCTGTCTTGCCTGCTGTATGTTCTTTGTTCTGGAAGCTTGACTTGTGCTACCATTCCACAAATTCTCCTATTCTGGGCTTGATGTCAGTGTCAGATTAAGAAATTGAGGATGGGTAGCAATCGATAAAGTTTCGGTACTATCGTCAATCCTCAGAAAATTCAGATTCTACCCACTGCCGCATTTCCTGACTTGATAAACCTTTACCTTTTTGGGCGCGTGCTTGCTTTAAAATTGATATAAACTTAGGACTGCGGCTAACACTTTCGGTTTCTTTATCGATCCGCCAAGCTTGAAATAGGCTGGAAAAAAGCTGTTGGGTTCGTTGGAGAATATTTTGAATTGCTGTCATGGTGCAACAACCTCTGTGCCAATCCGAACCAAGTTGCCTTCTTTTACGCCGACTGCACAAATGTAGACGACCTGTTCGGGGTCTTCTTCTATATCATAGTATACTCTCAGTTCTCCTATTCGGAGTTCCCAGGCTGCGATCGAGTCGGGACGCATGAGAAACCGATTTCTGGTAATAACAATGGGTTTGTAGGTGAGTTGTTCGTCTACGGAATCTAAGACGATCGATCTTTGTCGTGCGGTGAGGGTGCGAAAGTGCAATTTGACGATGGGTAAATATTCAATTCTGTATGCCAAGGGAACAAAAAATGGGTTAAAAATTGAAACAGATTGAATATACTATAGAGCGATCGTCTTTACATTAAACTGTTAGGCAAATCGTTTTTCACCTCTTCAGGTTCGGGTTGTGAAGGACGGGTGTTAGCTTTGCGTA
>DVED01000099.1 GCA_015295945.1 Oscillatoriales cyanobacterium M59_W2019_021
GACTATAAATGTACGTCGAGACAGAGTAAGACAACCTCGGTTGCTTCCGTCAATGAAACGTAAAGAATCACCGATCCTTTAGGGCGGTGAGTATGTCAACATTACCCATTAAATTCGCACGCAGTACGTCGTGCCATCAAACTCGAAAAGAGTTCGGCTGCGGTTTCCCCGCCGAGACCGTAACATGATCGCTGGCGCCAAGACACGATCGGTAAATGACCTTCCGGTGCATTTAGACTGAAGTCGAGACGATCGTAGTACGACCAGAGACCGTCTTGGCGCCAACCCGCGCGATCGCAAAATGCCTCGTAGTTGCCTCCCACCTCATCCCACAACCAACGTTGAACGCTAAACCCAAAGCGTCCGTGGCTGTATTCCCACCACAGTCCGTCGAGGGTTAATAAATCGGTGCGGGGAAATTCCGCCAAATCATCTGGCGCGAAATATCCTTCCTCACTGCGTTGCATGGCTTGCAGCATCAGAGATCGGGTGAAGTCGTCGGCAGCTTGCCACTGACCCGAGGCGAGCAATTCTGCCAACGGCTGATAGTCGATGCCGACTTCCGACCAAGGGGGAGTTTGAACTCCTAAAGCGTCGGCAATTTGCGATAGCATTGGTGCGAGGGTTTCCAGATGCGATCGCAACTGTTCCCGTTCGACGCTGGCACGTTGCAATTCGGCATCGATGGCATCCAAACGTCGTTCTAACCCCACGGGTATTTCTCGATCGGTGGGAACCTGTTGAATTTGGGACTTTTGCCACAGTTGTCGCGTCCACGCCAGCCGTTCGGCTTCCGAAGCCGGGGTCAACAACCAGCCGCAAACCGGACAGGAAAACGTCAAAACCCTCGATTCGATCGCCGATACCGTATCGCAAATCGGACACTCGATCGATCGCGTCAAAAAACTTTGTCCTTCGTCATTGGTCATTAGGGGTTTGGGGTTTGTTAGTGGTTAGTGGTTAGTGGTTAGTGGTTAGTGGTTAGTGGTTAGTGGTTTTCTCCCCCTGCCTCCCCGGCTTCCCCGGCTCCCCCTGCTCTCTCCCCTTCTCCCTTCTGCCTTTTGCTATAAAATTGAAAGGCGAATCCGGCGGTCATCTGGGTGTGAATTGTTAGGAGCGAAAATCAGCTAGAACTCAACTCTAATGAACGATCGCTGGAGCGTTAACGTCTTCATAATATTCAGAGGAAACACTACCATGAATCGTCGTGCATTTTTAGGCTGGGTCGGCATGGGAATGCTAGCAGCCTCTTTACCCGTTGTCATTGCTGCCTGCACGGATACAGACAATGCCGATACCCCGGATACCACCGATTCTGGCAGTGGGGGAGAAACTCCCCTGGATACCTCCGTTCGACCCGATGGATTTCAGGCTTTAGGAACGATCGCCACCTTAGACGCCAACGGAACGATTTTAGACAGCGAAAATGCAGCCAAACCCGTTTTAATTTATCGCCAACCGGACACAAACGCTATTGCTGCCGTCAATCCCCTTTGTCCTCACAAAGAGTGCGAAGTCCAATGGCAACCCGACCTGAAAATCTTCGCCTGTCCCTGCCACGGTTCCAAATTCGGTGCGGATGGATCGCTTCAAGTCGGTCCGTCTACCAAACCGTTAGCAAAGTTTGAAACCAAGCAAGAAGGGAATCTGATTTTAGTGAAAGTGGCTTAGTTATTGGTTATTAGTTGTTTGGGGTTTGTTCGTGGGTAGGGAGTGCCACCGGAACGAAACGCACCATTGTTGTTCTCATCCTCACCTCCCCCTGTTTTCTTTCTTTCTGCTTTCTGCCTTTAAACCTAATTGCGATCGATGGAAATTTTTGCCAATCAACCGCTGCGATCGAACCCGCATATTGCCGTTTTTTCATCGACCAAAATCGGTAACTTTGTCGCGATTACGCCGTTGCTGAGAGGATTGAAGGAAAAATACCCGCACTGTACTCTCGATTTTTTTGGCAGCGAAATTACCAAGGATTTAGAAATTGACCGTCCGTATATCGATTGGCGGTTCTCGCTGTACACGCAACGATCGGACTTTTTAGAAAGTTTAACTCAAGCGGTGCGCGATCGCCGTCAAGTGGCGGGAGACTACGATTTAGCCATCAATTGCGACGAATACAGCGAAATCAATCTGGTGACGATTACCGCACTGCGACCCCAGTATATCGTCGGTGGAGCGCTATCTCTCGATTTTCGCCTCAAACTCGACACCCGACACGATCCCGTGCAGAAGATTCTCGGCGATTCTGACTGGAACAGTCGCGAGTTTCTCCAGCGACATGGGGAGATTTTACAAAGTAATTATATCGCGGAAATTTTTTGTCGAATTGCTTATGTAGAAACCAACTTTTTTAAGTTAGAATTGCCGAGCCAACCTCCAAAATTTCCCGTTCCCGATATTTTGATAAGCGTCACCGCTACCCGTCCGGCAAAAATGTGGTCAGCGGCGTATTGGCAGCAGGTGATTCGGTGGTGCGAAGGGCGATCTCTCACCGTTGGTTTGGTGGGAAATAGCCCTAAAATTCAACGAGAATTGTATCATTCTGGCAACTTAGAAGAAGAATTACTCTCCCAAACTTCGCTGGTGGACTTACGCGGAAAAGCCTCCCTCGTCGAACTGGCAGGGGCATTTCGTCAAGCGAAAGCCTGTATTACCCTCGATTCAGGACCGCTGCATATTGCGGCGGCAGTAGGATGTCCGACGGTGGCAATTTTCGGGAATGATGAAGATGGCGACGGTGCCAGTCCGTTCCATCTTTGGGCACCCCGCCAACCTCACGTTCGCGTTGCACTGTCTCAATTTAAGTGTCAACTATGCGAAAAAAATCGCTTTAAAAATTCCGAATGTTTGTTAGAAAATCACCCTTGCATGACGTTTCTTTCTCCAGAAGTTGTTATCGATCGTTTAAATGCTATTCTTGACGATCGATCAGTCGTTACCGAAGGCATTCGGCACTCTCCATGAGATTCCTGAAACTGCTATACCGTGCGATACTCCTCCGGAGTCGCTACGCGATCAAGCCAATCCAAAATCAACGGATTGACCACGGTTGGGCGTTCGTCGTGGGGACAGTGACCCGTTTGGGGAATGGCAACAAACTCGATGGGTTGAGAACCCCGGTGCTGTTGAAAAATCCGTCCGCCCGTCACCGGAGTCCACGGATCGTCCTCGCCCCACAGCACGAGTAAAGGACATTGCACCTTCGGCAGCAGTTCGGCAGGCAGAGGACCTGGAGGCGCGTTGAGAATGGAGGCAAAGACGCGGTGTGCCCCCGGATCGCAAGAGGGGGCGTGCAGCAAGTCTACCAATTCGTCGGTAATGGCTTCGGCGTTGCGGTAAACTTGGCGCAGGGTTCCCCGGATGCGGTGTTTGGCGCGAATGCGGTTAAACAGGAACGGTCCGATCGGTTCGGAATTGACCAACTTGGCAAAGGTTCCCATGACGAAGCGCAACGGCAGGTTGAGTTCTTCGGGGCGGTGGTTGAGTCCGCCCGCACAGTTGAGGAGAACGCCCCCAGCGGTCATTTCGGGAGAGTCGGCAGCCATCATTAATGCCAACAACGCGCCGATGGAGTTGCCAATCCATACCGTCGGTTCCTGGATTTTTTCAGCCCAGAAATCGTTGAGGAGTTCTTGCCACAGGTCTAGGGAATAGTCGATGGGGGGTTTGGCGGAACCGCCAAAACCGAGCAAATCCAAAGCAAAGACGCGATATCCAGCTTCGGCAAAGGCGGGGATGTTGTTGCGCCAGTGACCGATAGATGCGCCGAATCCGTGGATGAGGACGAGGGGTTTGCCCTGTCCCATTTCTGTATAGGCGATGGTATAGTCGCGCCACTGCCAGGTTTGCTTTTCCAGAGGGGTAGAAGATAGGAGAGATGGAGTCATCGCCTAATTCATAAAGTTTTGTAAATATCCTCATTGTATAGCAGTCATCACTTGAGAGGCAGGCACATCGACAGGATTTCTATGACCAACGTCGAGAAGTTGGGTAAATTGGAAACGATCTCGTAACCTCAAAAAACATTGCTTTTGCCAACCTCAATATGGGGTTGATTGATTGAATCAAGACATCCTCGTAAATCTCTAGAAAAATGCGCGATCGCTCGCACTCGTCAAGCTGGGGATCGCTGAGGATTGAATCGATCCGATACAGCCGGAGCGATCGATTTTGTCAACCCCCCAAGAGAAGTCTCAGAATCAGTCTTAGGGAAGAAAGCGCAGACGAGAAAAGTTTCTATGCTAAATACAGTGTAAATTTTAGTCATAGACAGGAAAATGATTAAGAACCAACTCAGTGTAAAAGCACTCTCACGCCAACTCAAAAGTTTAGTCATTTTTGTATTCGCTGGAATGCTGCTGGTGCTGAACGTCGCGTGCAGTTCTCCCGATGTGTCCATGTCGTCCGATACAACTTCTGCCGATCGGCAAGTTGATTCTAAGGAGCATCTATACAATTCTAGCCAGCCCAAAAAGGGCGGTATGAATAATTATAATGACGATGTGAGAGCCGACAGTCCTAAAGTGAAAGCCAAAGCTCGCGCCCTGGTGGATAATGCCAAACAAAATCTGAAACAAAGCGAAGATCCCAAGGAAGTTCCGGGCAAAGTGATGGAATCCGCTAAGAGCGTCAAAGATGATATCTCTGAAACCGCCCAAGAAAGAAGTGAAAACTTTGTTCGAGGGACTGAGGAAGGAATGGAAAATCTGAAAGGAAACTTAGATCGAGCTTCTCGCGAGATTCCCGAAGTGGTGAAAGAAGGAGCTGATAATGCAAAAAATAGCGTCAAACAATCGGCTACTTCTGCTAAAGAAACTGTAAATACTCTAAAGCAGAATATCGATAAAACCCTGTAATAGCACTGAAATTACATTAAGTTCGAGTGCCTTTTATTCAAATAAAATGACTCTAGAAATAGGGGATGAGATGGCTCGTCCCCTGATTTCAATCTTCTAGTCGGAGTTGAGTTGTATGCCTTCCGTTGCGATCAATTAGGGATGCGACGCGAACGGTTTTCGCACATTATTTTTATAAAATTCACAGCGTCTATAGCTATAAAACCTCGTTATAAAATGGTCTGTATCGATGGAAATTCGTCCATTTTTTGAAGTGTGACACACGAGAGCATCGGCAAAAGATCGACTTTAGATTGCATTTCCGATGAGGCTTCACTCCGAACCAAATTTCAGCAGTTGAGCATCGGGGGGGGCAGTCGGGTCGAGGATTTGGATGGGGTAATTTTCGATCGCCTTTTCCAGGAGCCGATCGACCTGTGCGGTATCGAGTTCGGGAAATTGGGCGATCGTGCTTTCAATTAAGACCTGACGACCGATTAATTGTTGCGTTTTAACTAAAGCGAGAATTGACTCGATCGCGTCTCGTTCTTGAGAATTTTCATTATTTTCTAGAGATGAATTCGGCTGTAATTCATCTTCCCAAAAGACTTTTAAATTCTGCAATAACGCGCATTTTTTCAAGACGCCAGATTGACGAACGAGGTCAATCAAATCGGACAAATCCAGAGGGCGATCGCCCAAAATGAGTTCTCCAGCACGGGCAGCATTGACTAAATTGTGGTACGTGGCTAAATAATGCACGGAATCGAGATCGGGAACGACGTGTTGGTGAGAATCATCGGCAAATAATTTTTGATAGCGTTGGTAGCCTTGATTTCTAGGAACGCCCAATCGTTCTGCTCGAATTAATTGGATCGACTGACACATCTTTTTCTTCAATGCCGTTTGGCAGGTTTTCATCACGTGACAGAAGCTGACGAGGTTGGGTTCTTCCGTCCAAATCAAGCCAATTTGTCCGGGTTGGATGGGAACGTGATAACCGAGAGAATAGCTGGCATACGTAGGGCTGGGTAACAGTTTTGGCTGAATTCTAGCGACTTCTAAAGTCTCTAAAGATTCTCGCAACATCTGCATGAGTTCGGGTCCGGAAAAGTCGCGGATTTGATTGATTTTTGCTTTGACTTTTCGCAGTTCTTTTAGCCAGAGTAATTGAAATGCTGCCAAGGGATCTGAAAACGTTGTTTGGGGGACACTAGTAATAGGTTTTTTGGGCTGAACTTCTTCATTTTTGGCGGTGTGAAAGAGTTGGCGACCCAACATTAAAACGTAGCGAGGCAATGCTTTGCCTCCGGGAAATTTATCTTCTAATGCTTGACGTTCGAGGGGATAAATTGACGACTTTGGCTTGGGTTTAGCTTGGCGATGGAGGGGATATAGACGGCTTGCCCACAATCTTTCGGCTCGATCGAGATCGATGGGACGCAAGCGTATTTGTGTATCGATTCTGGCTTTATCTGCTGATTGAATGTGTTTAGAATGTTGGTTCCAGGTGTTAGTGATAATGCTTACAATCACTAAGAAGTTTTTTAATTTTTGATTGTGAATAATGGAGTTAACGTGAAATAAAGCTTGCAGATCGATCGCCCCATTCTCCGCGCGATCGACATTATCTAAGTTATCGAAACACAGGACAATAGGCTGAGTTGCTGTCGAAATACGCCCGAAATTTGCTAAAATATTTTGAGCTTTAGTTTCACTGTTGATCGAAGACTTAACGCGCAATAAACTTAATGTTTCTTCATCGAGGTCGTCACCTTTTAACCAATCGCACGCTAACGGATAAAGTTCCGAATCGGTTAAAGCATACAAAATTCCAAAAAATTCATGGGGATTGTAAATCCCCGACGGATACGTTCCTTTGAAGTTATGAATGAAGAGTTTGCGTTCGCCGAGTAGTTGTTTTTTTAACCCGCCGTCGCCAAATGCCGATAAACTTTTCAGCCATAAAAGCAATTGCGATTCTCGTTGACCTTCCGGAACGTACATCAAGCTATCAACGGTATTTCGCAGCGTATGTCGCCAGATAAAATGACTGTCGGGCCAAGGTCCGATATAGGTAAAAAAGGCTTGAGAATTCAGGGTTAATTTCAAGCGACCTAATAGATAGCTTTTGCCGGAACCCGAATCACCAGCTAGCAGTAGGCTGCGAGTGCGATTGTCTCTAGAAATTTCACTCAGAATTTGTTGGATTTCATCGATCGCTTCTTGATGAATGGAGTTGACGGTTAGCTGGGAATCTTGTTCTTCTCGCCAAAAGTTTCCCGGTCTCAACGTGGTAGAATCGAAAGGATTTATTTCTCGTTGGATAATTTGGTCAATCGAGGGCATTTTATTAGTGGTTAGTGGTTCGGGGTTCGGGGTTCGGGGTAGGGGCGAAGCATTGGGCTAGTCATGTTTCAAGATAACCGATAACTTATCGCCCCAATGCTTCGCCCGTACAAGGGGTAGTTGCGATTTTCCAAGCTATCATTCAATAGAGTAGACGATTTGTTCTTCCCAACTCACTTGCGGGTCGAGAATTTTAATCTGCGTTTGCGATTCGCAAAGATGCTGGATTCTCTGGCGAATTTGTTCTGCCTCAAGATGGGGAAATTGGGCAATCGCTTCTTGAACGAGACGCTGTACGGCAATACATTGTTGGTCGATTGCCCGACTGGTGATAAATTCTTCAACTGCCGTCCAGTTTAATTCCTGGACTTCCGGATCGATCATTAAAGTCTCCCAATCAAAAATGCCCAATTTTCGCAACAGCAAACAATTTTTTAACACTTGTGCATCGCGAACTAACGCTTCGAGTTGGGGAAGATTGGGTGTGTGTTCGCCGATGGCCAGTTCGCCCGAAAGTGCGTCGTTGACCAAGGTGTGATAGGTGACGAGATAGCAAACGGAAGTAACATCGGGTTCGAGGCGTTCGTGGGGAGAATCGGTAAATAATTTTTGATAGAGTTTATAGCCTTGATTGGCAGGTGTGCCAATGCCTTCCGATCGAATCAATTGTAATTTTTGGCATAACTTGGCTTCGATCGCCTCTTCGCAAGCTTTGA
Organism: Oscillatoriales cyanobacterium M59_W2019_021; assembly: GCA_015295945.1. Classification (GTDB taxonomy): domain Bacteria; phylum Cyanobacteriota; class Cyanobacteriia; order Cyanobacteriales; family Geitlerinemataceae; genus DVED01. The sequence goes on from DVED01000099.1 coordinate 7,901, forward strand.
GAAGATTGTAAAGTTTTACCATATTCAGGTCTTCCGTCCAGACAATGGCAATGCGATCGGATTGACCGGGTAGCTGATAGCTAAATGAATAACTGGCGTAGGTTCGACTGGGTAAAAGTCGGGGTTGAATTTGAATCGATCGCACCGCCGACATCGCTTCGGCTAACATTTGAATCAGTTCCGGCGTGGCATATTGGCGAATGCGAGTCACCCGCTGTTGCGTTTGGTTGAATTTTCGCAGCCAAACCAGTTTAAAGGCTGCTAAAAGTCCGGTATCTTCGGTCACTAATTGAGGGGCGGGTGTGGGGTTAGGAACCGTTTCGATCGCCTCTTTCAAGCTGCCCATTTTTGCCGCTTGCATCAATTGTCGCCCCAGAATTAATGTATTGCGAGGGCGCGTTTTACCCCCCGGAAATTTTGCTTCTAAATGTTGGCGAGTCAGGGGATAAATGGGAGAAGTGGGTTGGGGATGGATTTGGCGGTGGAGGAGGTACAAACGACTCGCCCACAGGGCTTCGGCTTGGTCTAAATTAATTTGTTTGAGTTGGACAATAGAATCGACGCGATCGCGATCGGTTGCCTGCACTCTGGGCGCATTTTGTTTCCACGTATCGGTAATAATACTAATAAGAACTAAAAAGTTTTTTAACTTTTGAGTATGAATTAATGAATTGACACTAAAGAGGCAGGGAAGATCGATCGTCCCATCACTTTGTCTGGCAATATTATCGAGTTGATCGAAACACAGAACGATCGGCTGAGTTGCTGCGGCAATGCGTCCGAAATTTGCCAGCATTTTTTGTGCCGCATCTTCCGATTCGATCGCATTTTGTACCCCCAATTTCCGCAGCGATTCCTCATCGAGATCGTCACCGCGCAACCACTCGCAAGCCAAATTTGCCAGCCGAGGTTCGGTTAAGTCATACAATACCCCAAAAAACTCTTGAGCGTTATAAATTCCCGTAGGATATACATCTAACAACTTACGGATGAAAACCTGGCGCTCTCCTCTCAACCAATCCAAAAAACTGCGATTTTTAAATTCCGATAATCCCTGCAACCATTTCACAAGTTGCGATTCTTTTTCGCCTTCGGGCACTTCCAACAAACTATCAACGGTATAGCGGAGAATGTGCCGCCAAATATAATCGCTAGCGGTAAATGGTTCGATGTAGACGAAGAAGGCTTTCGACTTTAACGTGCGTTTGATGCGACCGAGAAGGTAGGTTTTCCCCGACCCCGTTTCCCCTTCCAATATCAACGTTCGGGTGCGATTATCTTCGGCAATTCGATCGATCAATTTCTCAATTTCGGCGATCGCTTCGTAATGAATGGAATGAACCGTCAGATCGGGATTTTGTTCCTCTTGCCAAAAATTGCCCGACCAAAATGTTTCGGTATCAAATGGATTGGGTTCGCCTTGGATGATTCGATCGATGGAGTTCATTAATTTGCTAGTGGTTAGTTGTTAGTTGTTAATCGCTAGTTTTTAGTTTCGAGGGACTTATCTCCTTATTCCTTCATCCCTTCACTTTTTTCTACTCTTCTATCCTTCTGCCCTCTGCCTTCTGCCTTAATTGCGGATGATAAAAAACAGCGGTCCGCCGATTTGTTGGGGAATTCCCGCATCGATTTGTTCGGAGGTGTAGTGAATTGCTTCTTGTAGGGAACTGAGTTCGATTTTGTCATCCCGTTGCAATTGATACAACGCGCGATCGAATTCTTCTCGCGATAAAGGGGGTTGCAATTGTTGCCGCAGGTGATAAATCGGCAGATAGTTATCCGTTCCCAATTGTCGATCCAAATCGGCAATTCGCTGCAAAATTTCTTCCAAACTCGGTTTATCTGTAAAGGCAGGAAGTTGAGGCTTCGGCTTTTCTCGCACTTCGGGGGAAGGGGCAACGGATTTTCGCAGAAAGCGCAGGTAGTTTGTCAGCAAATCCAAGCTAATCGCCAATGCCGAACCCGTCGGTGCGTATTCGTCGCGCAGATACGCCAACCCGCGTTCTGTAATCCACACATCGGCAATTCGGGTTTTCTCGGCAACGGCTAACCCCCGTTCTACCAAACTCCGCATTGCCCCTTGGCGTTCCTCCGGTTTCAATCCCGTATCCGATGGCGAAATACTCGACTCGGCACAAGCGTGAAGCACCTTGAGTTCGGCTTTGCTAATCGGAAGATTGGTCGTGTTGAGTTTGAGTAACGCTTTCCCAGGCGGGGCGATTTTCAGCAGGACGATTTCCTCTTCGCAGTCGATCAACCCCCGATCGCACAGTCTCCGGCAAATACTATCGCGATCGCCCGATTTCGTCCGCATACTCGGCTTGACATCCGCGATCGATGCCCGATAATCCGGGCATCCCAACAATTTTAAGATAAAGTTCAACTCCCGCGTATCCATTAAACTACTCCAAGCTAGTGAAACCATCGGCAAGACTCCCCCAGAGTCATCACCCATTTTCCGTTCCCGAGATGGGGATCTAGCTTGAAAGTATCATACTCACCGAGCGATACTCCAGAGGAGTTGCTGTGCGATCACAGTTTGGGTGTACCGACAGTTTCCAGATGGCGTAGGGGACAGGCGAGAATCCGCTGGCTCAGATCCATTCGCAAGTTGAAGATAATCGCTGGCGACAGGCGATTCATCAGAATTAGGGAAGTTACCGTCCCCAGCAACAGCGTACCGCAGAGGGCAAAAAATGCCCCCAGCAGCCCACTGGGTGGATTTTCGAGGTTTTGCAAGGCGAGGTTAATGGTGGCGATTAAACCCGCGCTGCTACCGCCACCGAGCAAAGAGGTGATCGCCGCGAGAATGACGATACTCCCCGATTGTTGGCACAACAACCTTATGAGTTTCATCGTGGGTACTCATTCCGGAGGCAAAATTCGCCAATGCCGATCGTCGATCAGCTGAATGCTTGCCCTACAACTTCGTGCCGCACTCCGGACAAAAAGTATGGGTTGCCGGGTTTTTCGCACCACAACTGGGACAGTACACCAACTCGATCGCCTTTTCCAAGGTATGGCGTTCTGGCAGTCCCAGCATTTGGGAATTGCTTTTACCCGGTGCCACCATCGGATAGCAGTTTTCCGTCTGGTTGACCCGCACTTCCAACACCACAGCCCCATCGTGGGCGAGCATTTCGGCAATGGCATCGGTGAGTTGCTCCCGAGACTCTACCACGATCCCTTTGAGTCCGTAAGCTTGGCACAGCAAGCCGATATCCGGCATTCCCACTTCCATATTGGACGAGGAATATCGCTCGCCGTAAAAGGCTTGCTGCCACTGGCGCACCATCCCCTGCCAACCGTTGTTGAGAATGACGGTTTTGACGTGAATGCCGTATTGCGCCAGAGTTCCTAACTCTTGTAAGTTCATCTGGAAGCTGCCATCGCCACTGATGCAAATAACCTGACGGTCCGGCAGTGCCACCTTCACCCCCATCGCTGCAGGAACGCCGTAGCCCATGGTTCCCAAACCCGCACTGGAAATCCACTGCCGAGGTCCGTTTTTCAGGAATTGCGCTGCCCACATCTGGTGCTGACCTACATCCGTGGTGTAGTAAGCATCGGGAGCTTGCCGACCCAATTCGACGATGACTTCTTGGGGAGAGATGCGATCGGTGTAGGTAGGGACTTGTAGGGGATAGTCTTGCCGCCACCGATCGATGCGATCGCGCCAAGCTTGAGTTTGTCCGGCATCCACCGTTACGTTGGTTTCCTTGAGGCGGCGCAGCAAATCCACCAAAACTTGACGCACGTCGCCGACGATCGGCACGTCAGGGGCGCGATTTTTCCCCACTTCTGCCGGATCGATATCGATGTGAATCGCTTTGGCGCGGGAGGCGAATTCGTCTAACTTTCCGGTGACGCGATCGTCGAATCGCGCTCCTACGGCAATCAGCAAATCGCATTCACTCACGGCAAAGTTCGCATACGCCGTACCGTGCATCCCCAACATTCCCACCGACAAGGGATGGTTTTCGTCGAACGCACCTTTCCCCATCAACGTAGTAGTAACGGGGATTTGGAACCATTCGGCGAGTTCTCGAACTTCCGCGTGGGCGCTGGCGGAGATCGCCCCACCACCCACGTACAGCAAGGGTTGCCGCGCCTCCCGAATCAGATCGATCGCCTGGTTGATTTTGCGAGGATTGCCCTTGACCGTGGGGCGATATCCCGGCAGATTCACCATTCCCGGATCGACGGGGGCGTAGTCGAACTCCGCCAACCCCACATCTTTGGGAACGTCGATCAACACCGGACCCGGACGTCCCGTACTGGCGATGTGGAAGGCTTCAGCAACGATTCGCGCCATGTCTTCCGGATGGCGCACCACGTAAGAATGCTTGACGATCGGCAGGGTAATCCCGAAAATATCGGTTTCTTGGAAGGCATCGGTACCGATGGCGCCCAAGGGAACTTGTCCGGTGATGACCACCATGGGAATCGAGTCCATGTGTGCCGTGGCAATACCTGTCACCAAGTTAGTCGCCCCCGGTCCGGAGGTTCCGAAGCACACGCCCACCTGACCCGTCGCCCGCGCGTAGCCGTCGGCAGCGTGAGACGCGCCTTGTTCGTGGCGCACCAGAATATGCTGGATTTCTCCCCGCTCTTCAAACCGATACAGTTCGTCGTAGATGGGCAGGATCGCGCCGCCGGGATAGCCAAAAATATGGCGAACCCCGTGACGTTTCAAACTGTCGATGAGGGCATATGCCCCTGTCGCACGCATGACTGGCACTCTTCGCAATTGCACGGCGGGAACCTCGCAGGATAACGAACGGATAAAAAGCTTTTATAGATGCTGAGTGTTACTTATTATACGGTAAGCTTTGGGAGATTTACTCAGTAAATTTACAGATATCCTAACGCATCGATCGACCCCGATATTTTTCTCGAACCCCTACTCCTGGGAAGATTTGGGGAGTTTTGTCCCTGGAGATTTTTTTAGCATTTCCTCACGATCGCTCGCGGCGTCGGAGGGTTGTTCCCCCTCCCCATCTCGAGAGAGGGAACGGACGGGAGTCCGATTAAGCGAAGACCCGATGTTTGAGAGAAGGCATTTGGGCGCGAACTTGTTCGATGCGGTGGGGATCGATTTCGGCAATTGCCACCCCCGGTTTTTCCCCGGCATCGGCGAGGACGATGCCCCAGGGATCGATAATGAGGGCGTGTCCGTGAGAGTAGCGGCGACCGTAATGGCAACCGGTTTGGGCGGGTGCGATCATGTAACAGGTATTTTCGATCGCCCGTGCCTGTAAGAGAACTTGCCAGTGATCTTTCCCCGTATAGGCAGTGAACGCCGCCGGAACGAACAGGGCATCGGCGCCTTGGCGGGACAGGTGGCGGTAAAGTTCGGGAAAGCGGACGTCGTAGCACACCGACAGTCCCAGGTTCCCCCAGCGATCGGACGCACAGATGGGCGGCAGTGCCGTTCCGGCTTTAACAGTGACGGACTCTTCGTAGGTATTGCCGTCCGGCAGATTTACATCGAACAAGTGTATTTTTTGATATCGGGCGAGTTCCGTACCGTCGGGTCCGATTAACAGCGCGGTATTGTAAACGCGACCGCTCCCCACCGGAACCGGGAATCCACCCCCCATTAAGGCGATTTGAAAGCGTTGCGCCATGGTTTTGAGAAACTGTTCGCTTTGGCGAGCGATCTCCGCTGCCTGCGCGACTTTTTGCGCTTCCTCTCCCAGAAACGAAAAATTTTCCGGCAGACCGACCAACTCGGCGCCTTGGCGGACGGCAAGGTCGATCAGGTCTTCCGCCTGCGCCAAATTCTGGGCGAGGTCGGGAACGCTGGTCATTTGGATAGCCGCAGCAAGGTAAGACTTCATAGATTGCGTTGCTCAGTATGATGATGTTGCCCATCACTGGGGATAATGATGATACACATCGTGACATACTCCCACACGCATTCCTAGGTATATCGCTGCGACCTGAAAAACGAGAATTGGTATTTGGGGTTTGGGGTTGGTTAGTTGTTAGTTGTTAGTTGTTTCTCTCCCCCTGCTTCCCTTGCTCCCCCTGCCTCCCCTGCCTCCCCTGCTCAAGAAAGCTCCCGTTACGGTAACTGCCGCGCCCGCCAGTATCCCAAATCTTGCCGGACTGCCGCCCAGTAAACTTGGGGAAATCGAGCGTAGTCAAACCGAAGGTGTCGGAAAATTCGTTCGATGCGA
>DVED01000107.1 GCA_015295945.1 Oscillatoriales cyanobacterium M59_W2019_021
GAAGCCGGGGAAGCAGGGGGAGCGGGGGAAGCAGGGGGAGAAAACAGTGACCAGTGACCAGTTACCAATCTAAAATCTAAAATCTAAAATTCCCCAACCCCAAACCCCAAACTCCCAACCCCAAAAAAATTATAAAACGCCTTTAGAACTGGGAATTGCCGAGGCTCGACGGGGATCGACTTCTGTCGCCATTCGCAGCGATCGGGCGAAGGCTTTAAACGTCGCTTCGATAATATGATGGGAATTGATGCCGTCTAGTTGGCGGATGTGTAACGTCATCTGTGCGTGATTGACGATCGCCACGAAAAATTCCCGCACCAACTGAGTATCGTAGGTTCCCACCCGTTGCGTGGGAATTTCCAGCCCATAGCTGAGGTGAGGACGCCCGGAAAAGTCCAACGCCACCTGAATCAACGCTTCGTCGAGAGGGGCGACAAAATGCCCGAAACGGACGATCCCCTTGCGATCGCCCAACGCCTTCCCCAAAGCCTGTCCCAGCGTAATCCCCACATCCTCGTTGGTGTGGTGGTCGTCGATCTCGATATCCCCCGTTGCCTGCACCTCCAAATCGATTAACCCGTGGGAGGAAATTTGGTGCAGCATATGGTCGAGAAACGGAATTCCGGTGTTTGCCGTACACTTTCCCGTGCCGTCGAGGTCGAGAAACACCTGTACGTCCGTTTCCCCCGTTGTCCGCCGCACCGATGCCGTGCGAGTGGTGAGGATATCGTGATTGGTAGAAGGGCGATCGGTTGTTTGCATAATTTTGGTTATTGGTTATTGGGTATTGGTTATTGGTTATTGGTTATTGGTTATTGGGTATTGGTTATTGGTCATGGGTAAAAACTCTTCGCATAGTAAAGGTTGTTACTCATGACCAATGACGAATGACAAACCCCAAACCCCAAACCCCAAACCCCAAACCCCAAACATATTACATTCCCATAATCGAGTAGCCGGAATCGACATAGAGAACTTGTCCGGTAATGCCGCTGGACAAATCGCTGCACAAAAAGGCGGCGGCATTGCCCACTTCCAGTTGCGTCACCGTGCGTTTGAGGGGGGCGGTTTCTTCCACGTGGTGGATCATGTCCAGAATGCCGCCAACTGCCGAAGAGGCTAGGGTGCGGATGGGTCCGGCAGAGATAGCATTAACCCGAACGTTTTGCGCCCCCAGTTCGGCAGCGAGGTAGCGGACGTTCATTTCCAACGCCGCCTTGGCGATGCCCATGACATTGTAGTTGGGAACGACGCGAACGCCGCCCAAATAGCTGAGGGTGACGACGCTGCCACCTTCTACCATTAGGGGTTTGGCTGCCGCGCACATTTCTACCAGGGAGTAGGCGCTAATTTCTAAGGCTTGGGTGAATCCTTGGCGAGAGGTTTGGCTGAAATCGCCGCTGAGTTCGTCTTTCCCGGCGAAGGCCAGACAGTGAACGAGGATATCGAGTTTGCCCCACTTGTCTTTGACGAGATCGAAAGTAGACTGAACTTGCGCGGGATCTTGGACGTTGCAGGGGGCGAATAAACTGGGATTGAGGGGTTCGGTGAGTTCTTGGACTTTCTTTTCAAAGCGTCCGCGATCGTCCGGTAAGTAGGTAATTCCCAGATTTGCCCCGGCTTGGTGCAACTGCTGGGCGATTCCCCAGGCGATGGAGCGATTGTTGGCGATCCCAGTGACCAGGGCATTTTTTCCGGTTAAATCTAGCATATGCAAAGTTAAGGAGTTCAGAAGTTCAGAAGTTCGGGAGGAAGAAAGCAGGGGAAGCAGGGGAAGCAGGGGGAGAAAAGCGACTAACCAATAACCAACCCCAAACCCCAATGACCAATGACCAATGACCAATGACCAATTACAAACCCCCAACCCCCAACCCCAAATTAAAGAAGTCAAGATCCCATTATCGGATCTTTCGCCCCCGCCGACGCACGATCGTCTGGGAATTCCTCTATCGCTCTAAAGGAACTAAGATAGAGGGAATAACGACGCCTTCGGAAATTACGATCGAATCCTGACACTTCGTGCAGATACTTCAAAATCGTTGCAGTATTCTACATGAGGGTCAGAACGCTTCGGTCGCATGCCGAAGCGGGATAACAGACTCGAACCAAGTTCCAAGAGCAGTCCAAGGGGGATTGGAGAGGGGAAAGAAGATGGTCGCGATGCCAGATAGACCACTAGCCACTGTATTTCGCCAAATCGGCAGCGGTGCATTTCCACCGGTGGTGGAAACTTACGAACGCGGTAAGACGATCTTTTTTCCGGGCGATCCGGCAGAGCGCGTTTATTTCTTGCTCAAAGGCGCGGTCAAACTCTCCCGCGTTTACGAAGCGGGCGAAGAAATTACCGTTGCCCTGTTGCGCGAGAATAGCGTGTTTGGCGTGCTATCGCTGATTACGGGTCATCGATCGGATCGGTTTTATCACGCCGTCGCCTTTACGCCTGTCGAATTGTTGTCCGCAGCGATCGAACAGGTGGAAAAAGCGCTCAAAGAAGATCCGGATTTAGCGATTTTAATGCTACAAGGATTGTCTTCGAGAATTTTGCAAACGGAGATGATGATCGAAACCCTAGCTCACCGAGATATGGGGTCTCGATTGGTCAGCTTTCTGTTAATTCTCTGTCGGGATTTTGGGATTCCCAGTTCCGAGGGCATTACCATCGATCTGAAGCTGTCCCACCAGGCGATCGCCGAAGCCATCGGTTCGACTCGGGTAACGGTAACGCGGTTGCTCGGAGACCTGCGGGAAAAACGCATGATCTCGATTCACAAGAAGAAAATTACGGTGCATAACCCCGTGGCGCTCAGTCACCAGTTTACCTAATGAGCGATGGGAATGCTAAATGACCACCGGGTATATCCTGATCCTAGCCGTCTTGATTTTGGGGGGTGCGATCGCCACTGTCGGCGATCGCATCGGCACCAAAGTGGGCAAGGCGCGGTTGAGTTTGTTCAAGATGCGTCCGCGTCAAACGGCAACGGTGGTCACGATTTTGAGTGGCAGTGTGGTGGCGGCAACCACGTTAGGGATTTTGCTGGCGGCAGATAAACAACTGCGAACGGGGATTTTCGAGCTAGACGAAATTCAACAGGATTTAAGGAAAGCCCGTCGGGAAATCCGAGAAACGGGCGATCGCAAGCAGCAAGTGGAACGGGAATTGACAGCGGCACAAGCGGAGCAAGCCCAAGCTAAACGGCAACTCAAGGAAATCGAGCAATCCTTAGAAGAAGTTTCCGTCCAGCTTGAGGAGGCTTTGGAAAAGCAAGCTGCCACCGACGAACAACTGGTGCAAGCACGAGAGGATTTGGCGCAAACCCAAGAAGAATTGACCCAGGTCGATCGAGAACGCGATCGTGCCAGCCAAGAGCGCCAGATTGTGGCATCCCAACTCGATCGCACTCTCGACCAAAAAGACGCTCTGGAATCGGAAATTCAAGCGCTACAAACCGAACGCCAACAACTCGTCGAACAGCGCGAAGCCGTCATCGCTCAAATTACCGAACGAGATCGAGAGATTCAACAAAACCAGCAATTCATCGCTTCCCAACAACAACAAATCGAAACCCAACGACAACAAGTCGCCTTGCAACAAGAACGGATTAAAAGCCAACAGCAGCAGGTAGACAGACAACAACAAGAAATCAAGAGCCAACAGCAGCAACTCAGCGAACAAGAAAAATCCCTGAGCGCCCAAGAACAGGCCTTAGAAGAACGAGAAGCCCTCCTCAAAGAACTCGAAGCTCGGCAAGCCGAACTCTCGCAACAAGTGGCAGTCCTAGAAGAAGGCTTTCGGCTGTTGCGAGAACGCCGCGTTGCCATCGGACGGGGACAAGTTCTCGCTTCGGGGGTGATTCGCGCCGTGCAACCCTTTGGCGCCCGTCAAGCGATCGATCGCCTCTTACAAGAATCCGATCGCGTGGCTTCCGGTTTAATTCGTCCGGGAGTCGATTCAGACCGACAAATCGTGCGAATTCCCATTGCCGATGTGGATGAGGTGGTGAGACAAATTCAGGATGGCAACGAGTACGTGGTGCGCGTTTTATCAGCCGGAAACTACATTCTCGGGGAAGAAGCGATCGGGGTTTATCTGGAATTCGATCGCAATCGCCTGGTGTACGAAGCTGGGGAAATCGTTTCCGCTACTTCGATCGACCCGACCACCATGACCCAAGATGAAGTCCTCGATAGTATGGAGTTTCTCATTGAAGCCGCCCGACTGCGAGCTTTACAGGCAGGGATTCTCGCCGAACGCATTCAAGTTGCCGACTCCCGCGAAAGTGTGATCGAATTTATCAAACAACTGCAAGAGCAACAAGAACCCCTAGAAGTCCAAGCGATCTCCACCGATTTAACTTACACCGCCGGACCTTTGAAGCTCCAACTCGTCGCCGTTCGCAATGGCGAGATTATTTTTGAAAGTCGCTAATGCCATCAGCTCAATCGCCCAAGAGGGGAAATTCGATCGTAAATTCCGTCCCTCGACCCAGGGTAGAAAGACAGGTTAAATCGCCGCCGTGTTTGTCGCGCAGAATCTGCCGAGAAATCGACAATCCTAATCCCGTACCTTTGCCTGCGGGCTTCGTTGTATAAAAAGACTCGAAGATTTGGTTTTGGGTTTCTTCATCCATCCCCTTGCCGTTGTCGGCAATGCGAATGTAAATGCGATCGCCCACTGCCTCGGTTTTGATGTGGATAATATTCGGCGAGGCTTTCAGTTCGGCAAAACTTTTTCCCTGAGAGCACTCTTCTAACGCATCGATCGCATTGGCGAGAACGTTCATGAACACCTGATTGAGTTGTCCGCCATAACAGCGAACCAGCGGTAAATTGTCGTATTCTTTCTTCACTTGAATTGCCGGACGTTGGGGGTTGGCTTTCAAACGATGCTGCAAAATCATTAAGGTGCTCTCGAGTCCGGCATGAATGTCCGCAAGTTGCTTGTCGTCTTTGTCCGCGCGCGTGAAGGTTCTCAGCGATGACATAATCCCTTGAATGCGCTCGACCCCCACTTGCATCGACTCTAACATTTTGGGTAAATCTTCCCTCAAAAAGTCTAAGTCGGCATCTTCGAGTTCCTCGATCGTGTCGGCAGACAAATTGGGATGTTCGCGTTCGTAAAGTTTCAGAATTTCAAACAGTTCGCAGATATATTCTTTGACGTGAGAGAGATTTCCGGAAATGAATCCCAAGGGATTGTTCACTTCGTGGGCAACCCCAGCCACCAATTGACCCAAACTCGATATTTTTTCGGCTTGAACGAGTTGGAATTGGGTTTGTTTTAAATCCTCTAAAGAGTTTTCCAGTTCTTGGGTTTTGAGCCGCAATTGCGCTTCCGATTTTGCCAATTTTTCCGTCCGTTCCTCCACGCGCCGCTCGAGTTCTTGGTTGGCTTGTTGCAGGGCAACTTCAGCAGCGATGCGTTCGGTAATTTCTTGTTGGAGTTGTTTGGTGAGTTGGCGAATTTGCAGGTGGGTTTTCACCCTCGCTAGCACTTCTTCTTGCTGAAAGGGTTTGGTAATATAATCGACTGCCCCTAAATTCAACCCTTTAACTTTATCGGTCGTATCCACCAGTGCCGTCATGAAAATCACGGGAATGTCGCGCAGTGCGGGGTCGGCTTTCAAGCGGCGACAAGTTTCAAATCCGTCGATTCCCGGCATCATCACATCGAGAACGATCATATCGGGATGAGCGTATCGAGCCTGTTCGATCGCGCTTTCGCCATCGACGGCAACGAGAATTTCCCACCCCGAATCTGTAAGGGTTCCCGATAAAATTTCCAGGTTGGTGGGATTGTCATCGACGATTAAAATCGTCTGAGTTTCGGGAGTCGATTTCATATCGCGCTCAAGACGAAGATAACACGGGAATGCAAGGCGGATGAGTGTCGATGGACATCGATCGCTCTAAACTGAGATCCGCTGGAATGGTAATGATAAACTCCGTTCCTTCCCCCGGCACTGAATTACAGATTAGCGTACCTCGGTGCTGCTCGACGACGATCGAATAACTGACGGACATTCCCAACCCCGTGCCTTTGCCAACGGGTTTGGTGGTAAAAAAGGGATCGAAGACGCGGTGTTGAATGGCTTTGGGGATGCCGAGTCCGTTGTCGGCAATGCGGATGACGATCAAGTTTGCCGATCGATCGTTCCCCCTTCTCACCTCCGTCGAAATCCAAATGGTGGGGACGTAACCCTGAAGTTTCTGGGTACTGGAGATGGCGTCTTCGAGGGTATCGATGGCGTTGGTCAGGACGTTCATGAAGACTTGATTCAGTTGACCCGGATAGCATTCGATTTCCGGTAAGTTTCCGTATTCTACAATTGCCTGAATTGGGGGTCGATCGCTATCCCCTTGCAACCGACTTCCCAACAGAATTAACGTACTTTCAAGACCTTCGTTTAAATTGGCGCATTTGCATTCGGCTTCGTCGATTCGAGAGAAGAGTTGGAGCGATCGCACGATATGACGAATGCGATCGGTTCCGGTTTTCATCGAAGACAGGATTTTGGGTAAGTCATCTTTGAGGAATTCTAGATCGATTTCCTCGATTTTATCCCGAACTTCAGTCGGAATTTCATCGCAACACTCGTCGTATAACTCCACTAACTCCATCAGATCTTGCAGGTATTGAGCCGCGTGGGTGATATTACCGTGAATGAAGTTAACCGGATTGTTGACTTCGTGCGCTACACCCGCGACTAATTGACCCAAGGATGACATTTTTTCGCTGTGGATGAGTTGCATTTGGGCTTTTTGCAGGCGATCGACCGTTTGCACTAATTCTGCTGTCCGCTCTTCAACCCGCCGTTCTAATTCTTGCCGTGACTGTTGGAGTAAGGTGTTTTGTTCCTCCAGTTGGTGGGTCAAGCTGCGTAATTTTAAATGAACGTCAATCCGCGCCAGAATTTCTTCTTTATGAAACGGTTTTGTGATATAATCAACAGCACCGAGTTCAAAAGCTTTAAGCTTGTGTTCCGTATCAACTAAAGCCGTCATAAAAATGACGGGAATGTCCCGACCACCTTCGAGTTCTTTGAGATAGCGACAGGTTTCAAAGCCATCAATACCGGGCATCATTACGTCTAATAAAATCAGATCCGGTGGCGATTGGCGAACGATATCCAACGCGACATTCCCGTCTTCGGCAATGCCTACATTCGCAAACCCCGCTCGACTGAGAAACTTGAATAACAGTTTTGCATTCAGAGGATTGTCATCTACAATTAAAATCTGGTCTTGTCTTGCCGTTTTCATACTCAACTCTGCTGAATTTGATGAGTAAGCTTGCATCCCCTGACTGATACGGTCAAGCCATTTCATCTAAATGTTGCTTGTTTTGGAGGTCAGACAAACTCAAACCGGGCCTGATTCCTAAATCGAGAGGCGAATGTCATTCCCGATCGTTTGAATTTTGCCGGTTGAATAGCGAAGTTTGCACCCTCACCTCCACTATATTCTCTTCAATTGAAGTTGGAAATCTTAAAAATTCTTCAAAGCATTGATAAAGTTGGATTTAAGAAAGCTTAAATTTTTTTTTAGAGCGTTCGATCGAGTATAATGGAAATTTTTTAAAGGAGAAATCGTGGCAATTTGCCACTCGGCAAACGCTTACTGCCAACTTTGTTGGAGTTGACGGACTTCCTCCGCACTGAGAATGACTTTCACCTCCATTTGCAGATCGGCATCGCGAAATCGGAAAACGCGGTTGTCGCCATCGGCAACATACGAAACTTGGGGGTGTTTCAGTTCCAGCGTTTGATAGGAAACTTGCGGCAATGCCACTCGCAGGATAACTTGCTGTTGAGCTTGGGAATACACGTACAAACAAGCGTGCAGGCGATCGAGTTCCAGCTTGCGAGCGGTAATATTACGTTCTTGGGGATCTCCGGGTTTGTGCCAATATAAAGTAATTCCCCGAAGTTCCGGAGAGGCGATCACAAAAACTTCATCAAATCGGGTACTTTCCCAGTCGAGATCCTCCGGATTGCCACTGGGGGGAAGTATCCGTTGCTGCCAGGAAATTTCGCGATCGCGCAAATTCGCCCACCACTGGCGAATTGCGTCCAAATTCGTCGCATTCTCGGGATCGGTACTACTCAATTGCCAAGTAATTTTGCGTTCCATATAAAATCGGTTCGCGGGGGTCGCCGTGCTTACTCGTCCAGTCTAACCCGACTCGAGGAGAAAGTAGGGGAAGCAGGGGGAGCTTTCTTGAGCAGGGGAGGCAGGGGAAGGAGAGAGTAAAGATCGGATCCCCCAATGACCAACCCCAAACCCCAAACCCCAAACCCCAAACCCTAAATGACCAATGACCAATGACCAACCCCAAACCCCAAACCCCAAACCCCAAATAACCAATATGCTACCCATCGTTCACCATCCCGATTATGTTGCGCCGTTGCCTCCCGGTCATCGCTTCCCCATGGGGAAGTTCGGGTTGCTGTATCGGCGGTTGCTCGACGATGGCATCGCGCGACCCTCGCAAATTCGCACCCCAACCCTGCCGCAGCGAGAGTGGATCGAGTGGGTACACCATCCGGATTACGTCGGTGCGTACCTGGAGGGAACCCTGGACCCGAAAGCACAGCGTCGCATCGGGTTGCCGTGGACGGAGGCGTTGGCGAATCGGACTTGTATGGCAGTGGGGGGGACGATTCTGACGGCGCAGTTGGCGATCGAATTTGGGTTGGCGTGCAATACGGTGGGAGGAACCCATCACGCTTTTCCCGATTTTGGGTCGGGGTTTTGCATTTTCAACGATTTGGCAGTTGCCGCACGGTGGGTCCAAAAGCACGGTTTGGCTCAAAAAGTCCTCATCGTCGATTTGGATGTACATCAGGGAGACGGCACGGCGGTGATTTTCCAAGACGATCCCACGGTGTTTACTTTTTCCATGCACTGCGAAATTAATTTTCCGGGGAAGAAGCAACGCAGCGATTTAGATGTGGCGTTACCCGAAGGCATGGAAGACGACGACTACCTGCAAACCCTGGGGGAGTATTTACCGGACTTATTAGCCCAATTTCAGCCGGATTTGGTGCTGTACGACGCTGGAGTCGATCCCCACGCGGGCGATCGACTGGGGAAGCTGGCGCTCACCGATACGGGGCTATTTCGCCGGGAAATGCAAGTGCTGAGTACCTGCGTGGCGGGGGGATATCCGGTTGCTTGCGTGATTGGCGGCGGGTACGCGGAAGATATGGCAGCGTTGGCATACCGTCACAGTTTGCTGCATCGGGTGGCGAGCGATATATATCGACAGTATGGATTGTGAGGTGTTGGTTATTGGTTATTTGGTGTTGGGTGTTGGGTGTTGGGTGTTGGGGGTTTGTTAGGGATTGTCGTAGGGGCGGGTTTAGCTAAGATCGATCGGACTGAGCCGAGATTTGTCATCAAAACCCGCCCCTACAATCGTTGGGTCATAATCTGCTTCCCCTTATTTCGCGTTCGAGTATTTCATCAGCTTGGATGAGATGCGGTTGTTGTATGCCAAAATAAAAACAACTTGACAGAAAACTTTTATGCCTCTGACGCTAACTTTACCTCCTAAAATTGAAGCACTACTCCGCCAACGAGCCGAGAGTGCGGGGCTAGATATTGCTAGCATGGCTCTAGCCATTCTCGCTTTCGGGCTGAGTTTCGACGAACGCGATTTTTTTGAAGCATTGGAAGGGATTCAACGCGGACTTGATGACTTCGATCGAGGTCAATTTTCCAGTCTGGAAGAATTTGTTGCCGAACAAAACCGAAAATACGGACTTTCTTTGGAAGCATGACCTATCGCATCGATCTCTCCAGCCAAGCTCAAGCTGAAGCCGATGCAGCATTTGTTAATTTTGCCCAATTTACCACTCCCGAACGCGCTCGATCGTGGTATCAAGGTCTAATTACAGCTATTTCTTCGCTCCAAGAAATGCCCCATCGCTGTACCCTCGCTCGTGAAAACGCATTCTTCAGCCAAGAGATTCGCCAACTTCTTTATAAAAGCGGTAAAACTACATATCGCATACTTTTCACTGTTCTTGACGATCTCAGTCCGCCGACGGTCAGGATTCTTCACATTCGCAATGCAGTCCAACGGGCGATCGGGGAACCTCCAGATAAGGCATAATCTCATGTGGGAACGAGTGAAACGATCGCCGATCGAAAGTGAAAAGATTTGTAATCTAACGTTGCAAAACTTATTCGATTTTCTAAACATTCCCCTGTATAGGGGGTGAAGTAGACCCCTCCCTTTCTACCCCAGTAAAGGCGTGCGAATGCCGGAAATTCAGAGCGATCGAACTCGCGATAATCCTTACCCCGTTTTGCTTGTAGCCGCTCTTCGGTTTGGGTTATCTTTGCAGTTCGAGATCGACTTTCGGAATCGATGCCAGAAAAAGGTCGATCGAGGTCATTTTTTCC
>DVED01000065.1 GCA_015295945.1 Oscillatoriales cyanobacterium M59_W2019_021
CAACTTTTTTCATTCATACCAGTCCCGCCGACATTCCCCTCAAAACCTTAAAGATCGGTTGGGATCGTTAGCCCGGTTTTGATATCATCGGAATTATCGTACTGTTGTTGTGGATTGGAATTTTGCTGCAAAAGGAGGTTCTGCTGCCGCTGAAATATTTAGATCGGGCGATCTCCGCCAGCCGAGATACGGGAGAGTTTGCCATTCCCCACGGCTTATCCGATAACGAAATTCGCTTTCTCGCCGCCACGTTTCAAGCGGTCTTCGATCGACGCCAGCAAGCCGAAGCCCAATTGCGGAAAAGCGAAGCGCGAGAGCGGGCAAAATCGCAGGAATTAGAACGGGCGATCGACAATCTCAAAAAACTGCAATTGCAACTGATTCAAACGGAGAAAATGTCGAGTTTGGTGCAACTGGTGGCGGGGGTCGCTCACGAAATCAACAATCCCGTCAGCTTCATTCACGGCAACTTAGTTCACGCCCAAGACTACATCCGAGATTTAGCGTTAGAAGAGTCAAAAAGCAAACATCCGCAGATTGAAATTCACCTAGAATCGATCGCCCCAAAACAAGTGCGCGTCCGCATTGTCGATAACGGCACGGGATGAGCGAAACCGTGCGATCGAAACTGTTCGACCCGTTTTTCACCACCAAACTCATCGGTAAAGGAACGGGATTGGGAATGTCGATTAGCTATCAAATTATCGTCGAGCGTCACGGCGGCAAATTAACCTGCCAATCGACCCCGGGCGAGGGAACGGAATTCGCGATCGAAATCCCCATCCGTCAGTCTGCCGTTCACGTGGCTTGAGTGCCGGAGTTGGGGGAGCAGGGGAGGTAGGGGGAGAGAAGCAACTAACCCCAAACCCCAAATGACAAATATTGACAAGTGCCGGGAACGCGATAAGCTTGAGAGGTTAAGGATCGATCGACTCATTACAGTGTGAGGTTTGAAGCATCCATGCGGGTTTTACTGTTATATCCCTTGTTTCCTAAAAGTTTCTGGTCGTTTGAGAAAACCCTGGAACTGGTCAACCGCAAAGCGTTGTTACCCCCTCTGGGTTTGGTGACGGTGGCGGCGATTTTGCCCCAAGAGTGGGAGTTCAAACTCGTCGATCGCAACGTGCGCGATGTCACCGAAGCTGAGTGGGATTGGGCGGAATTGGTGGTGCTTTCCGGCATGATCGTGCAGAAAGACGATATGGTTGCCCTGACGCGGGAAGCTAAGTTGCGCGGCAAGCGAGTTGCCGTTGGCGGTCCGTTCGTCACGTCGGTTCCCCAAGAAATGGAAGCAGCAGGGGTCGATTACCTGGTTTTGGACGAAGGGGAAATCACCCTGCCGATGTTCGTCGCGGCGATCGAACGAGGAGAAACCCACGGCGTGTTTCGCGCTACCGAAAAGCCTGCCGTGACGGAAACGCCGATTCCCCGATACGATTTGCTGGAGTTCGACGCCTACGACAATATGTCGATCCAGTTTTCGCGCGGCTGCCCCTTCCAGTGCGAATTTTGCGATATCATCGTCCTCTACGGTCGCAAACCCCGCACCAAAGACCCCAAACAACTCATTGCCGAATTGGAACGCCTCTACGAGCTCGGTTGGCGAGGGAGCGTGTTTATGGTGGACGACAACTTCATCGGCAACAAGCGCAATGTCAAGCTGTTGCTGAAGGAAATGAAGGGTTGGTTGGCACAGAAGAACTATCCGTTCATGTTCACCACCGAAGCCTCTGTAGACTTAGCCCAAGATCCGGAACTGATGGATTTGATGGCGGAATGCAATTTCCGGGCGGTGTTTCTGGGCATCGAAACGCCAGATGAGGATAGTTTGGCACTGACGAAGAAGTTCCAAAATACTCGCGATTCGCTCAGCGAAGCGGTGGATGCGATTACGGCATCGGGATTGCGGGTGATGGCGGGGTTTATTATGGGGTTTGACGGGGAAAAACCCGGTGCGGGCGATCGCGTGGTGCGGTTTGTGGAGAAAACCAACGTGCCGATGGCGATGTTCAGTATGCTACAAGCGCTTCCCAATACGGCGCTGTGGCATCGTCTGGAAAAGGAAGGACGGTTGCTGGGGAAAGGGGCGAATGCCAACCAAACCACGTTGATGAATTTCATACCGACTCGACCGATCGAAGAAATTGCCCTCGAATATATTGATGCGTTCTGGAAGCTGTACGAACCGAAGACTTATCTCGATCGCACCTTCCGCCATTTCATGAAAATCGGCATTCCCCGCCATTCTCGATCGGGCAGTTTGGATTGGAAAAGCATTCGCGCCTTAAGCATTTTGCTGTGGCGGCAAGGGGTAGTTCGCAATACCCGATTCCGCTTTTGGGTGAATTTATATAAAATCTACCAACGCAGCCCCAAATTGATCGCGCACTATCTCACGGTGTGCGCGTTTTTCGAGCATTTCCACGAGTACCGCCAACTCGTTCGCGACCAAATTACCGCCCAGTTGGAAGCGTATTTGGCAGCGAAAAAAGAGATGCCGACGGAAGTGGAAAAGGTGGCTTAAGTAGCTGTAGGGGAAGGGGAGAAGCATTTGCTAGGACAATTTCGTCCGCTAAACTACAAGGTTTATGCAAATGCTTTGCCCGATCTTTACCCGCTCGTCTTTATAAAAAAAGGTTAGATTCGTAACATCTGACCTTTTTCTTTTCGATTAATTCAGCTTCCGAAGAAGTCTAGATGCACCGTACCATAAAACCCACATCCCGCAACACTTCCAACCCGCATTTTGGCAAACCTCCCATTTTGCCCCCACAAAATGGAGCAGAAGGTGAGGGGAGAAGGTTGTTACAAATGACCAATGACCGATCAAAACTCCGGTTCCACTTCGATAATTTCGGTATATTCAAACTCATTGGGACTGCGACGAACTAAGGGATAAAAAACGCCACCCCGCTCGATCAAATCTTCCTCACAATCGGGTTTCGACGAGTTATAAGAGAGTACGTATTCTCGACCGATATACGGTTCCATTTCCTGTTCCACTTCTCCCCGCCACTGGGTTTTACTCACCAGAACGATCAGTTGGTTAGCGAGTTTGGGAATGGCTTTTGCCACCTGACGGCGATAAATTTCATCCAAACTACCAAACGGAGAATCCATCACAATCGGGAAGGTACTACTATCGGGTCCCATTAACGTATTTTTCTGACTCCACTCGCGCACGCTTTCGATAATTCCGCCGATAAAAGATAAGCTGAGAATTTGATTTTCTCCGGTAGAAGCAGCAACCTCGGTTTCGGTTCCCGAGGTGTTTTCGACTAAGGTTAACTCGTATTTTTCGCTGAGTTTGGGAAGATACGGCGTAAAGGAAATTTGACTGAAAAGTTCTCGAACTCGCCGTTCTAGGGAAGTTCTAAACTTTTCTTCCAGGAGAGAACGAACGGTGGTTAAACGATCGATCGCGTCTTGGGTGGCACTGATGCGGCGTTTGGCGAGATCTTGCCGTTTTTCGTTGGTTCGTTGCTTTTCGAGTTGCTTGTCTAATTTTTCGATTTCGGCGATAAAACTCTCGCGTTGTTGTTGGTTGTAACCCGTTTCTCGATGCAAATCGCTCAACCGTTTTTCCGTTGCATCCAAACGTTTCTGTAAGTTTTGAATGTCTTCGTCGGGATAGTTTCGTAATTTACCCGCGATGTCGTCGAGTTGGGTTTGTCGCCGGGAAAGTTCGGTTCTGTAACGATCGATCTCTGCACACAGGCGATCGAGTTCTTGCCAAAATTCATCCGCCGATCGATCGATTTCATCAACTTGTGCGTTCAGCCAAATGGTGGTTTCCTCCACCGCAGCAACTCCGGCTTTTTCCATCCAGCTTCGCACGCGATCAAACTCGCTAGAACCGGGTTGCAAATTCGTTCCACAAATACAACTTTGCCGATGCAATAAGTCTTGCACGAATTGTTTTTTGATTCCCGTGGGTAACTCGCCGCGATCGCGCATTTCTTCGATAAATTGGCGAAAGTCTGCGGTTTGGGTGCCGAGTAAAACGGTATAAGCTTGGCGAGAAAGAATTTGTTTGAGCTTAGCTTTGGCTTGCACGAGTTGTACGGAAATCGCGGCTTCTTGGTGCTGCAATTCGTCGCGAAGTCGCTGCAATTCTTCCGCACCGCTGAGTTCGCGCAAGCGATGACTTAACGTTTGTTTGAGTTCCGTTTCTTCAGTAAGGTCTCGTTCGATCTCTGTTTGTTTTTGGGCAATTTTTTCGACTTCTTTCTCTAATTTTTGCTTCTCTCTGATAAAATATTTTGTTTCGGTATCGCCAATATTTTTGAGATGGGTTTCTAAAGCTTTTCTGGCTTCTCCTAAATGGCGAACTGCACGCAAAATAACTTCGACGCCGAGTAAAGTTTTGGTAGCTTCGGCAATTTCTGATTTTTTATCGTCTCGGACGATCTTTTCAATCCGTTCGCCGTCGAAGAAGAAATATCGATGCAAACTTTCGGGTAAAATTCGCGATATAATATCGTCAGGATGTTCGGGAGGGAACGACCAACGACCATCTTCTCCGGCAACTTGCAAAAAGAGTTTATTTTGAGCTTGCTCGATTCCCGAACTAGTTTTATAAGCACGACACCAACGCTTAGCTTGGTACCGCTTGCGATCGTGTTCAAAAATAACTTCGACCCAACATTGTACGGGTTGTTCGGGTTCGGCTTCGGCAAGTGCGCGTTTGTTCACCAGTCGATCTTCCGAGGAAAATGCCGTACTGAATTTGTCGTACAATACCCAAGTAAACCCATTCATCAGGGTAGTTTTTCCCGAACCATTGTTCCCGTGAATAATTGTGGTATTTTTAGCACCATTGCTGAGAAGGACTTCGGGAGTCTCTCCGTAAAACTGACGAAAATTACAGAACTTAATCGAAATCAGTTTCATTCTGGAATCGCTTCTTGGATAATTTTGAGAATATCGTCGTTAATGCCCCGATAATTTTGAGTATACAAGCGATCTTTTTCCACTTGCAAAACTCGCTCGATAATTTTTTTGACTTCTGGGGGTGCGCTGCTAATGGGTTCCACGATTTCGATCGCTTGTGGGTTAACTTTTCTACCGTAGGACGATCGCTTTTCTCCAAGGAGTTTGGAGAGCGATCGAAGGTGGTGGCTGGAATAGGTCATGTATTTTTGGGAATGGGTGATTGGACTAATATTTTACTATTTTATATCATATTTTGTTTGAATTTTTAATAACTTTAACTGTGCTGATTCTGCATTGTCAGCTAATTCGGAAAACTCGATAAATCGCCGCAGTTCTTTCTTGAGAAGATTGCGTTCGATATCCCAAGTTTCGCGATCGAGATCGGGAGGAATGACGATAAAATCGAAGAGGGTGGCGCGATTTTTTCCCGGATGGGGTCGCAGGATTCTTCCCCGTCGCTGAACGAACTGACGCGGATTGCTACTGCTAGCCAGAATCACCGCTGTTTGAATGGCGGGAATATCCACGCCTTCGTCCAAACAGCGAATGGCAACTAAGCCTTGTAGTTGACCTGTTTCTAACTGCTGGCGCAGACTTTCTCGATCGTCAACTGAGGTTTGTGCGGTATAACTATTGACGCGGTAGCCAATCTCATGTCCCAGAATTCTGACGACGGCATCGAGTTGCGATTCTCCAGTTTCTTCGATCGTGCCATCCCCGCAATAAAATAAGGTGTGGGTGGTATTTTTGCGCGTTGACATCAAGTCTCGCAACGCGGTTAATTTATTAGCTGCTGCACCCACCAATCGCGATCGTTGCATCAATAACGCCGTCACCTCTTCGCTCGTGAAATTACCGTCGCATTCCGCTAAAGCCCAGCCAATTCTATGAGTTATTTTAGCATAAATCTGCGATTCTGCTTCAGTTAAATGAACCAGAACGGGATGATAGTTGTAGCGAACTAAAGCCCCACGATCGATCGCATCTGCCAGGGTTAATTCGGGTTGCAAGACCTCACCAAAATAGTTAAAAATAGTCTCCGTTCCTTCTTCGTCAAAATGGCGCTCTGGTGTTGCCGAAAGCGCCAAACGCAACCCAATTTTGGTCGGCAAACTTTCCTCTAATCGCGGCGCACCGAGATTGTGCGCTTCATCGCCAATAATTAAGGTTTTGTCGGGAAAATATTTGAGTAAAGATTGAAAGCGATCGCCAATTAACGTCGAATTGGTTGTAATAATCGTAACAAACGCGCGATCGCCCTGGCGAACGGTATACAATTGATTGGCAAGTTGGCTTTGCCAATTGTGGGCATTTTCAAACGCTAAAATGGGTTCTAAGTTAAAGAGTTGGCACTCTCGCGACCATTGCGCGACCAAATGTCTGTAGGGACACACTACCAATAAAACTTGCAACTCAATTTGTCGATACAGTTCCGTGGCAATGGCTAAAGCGGCGATCGTTTTTCCGCTTCCCGTTGCCATTTTCAAAGTTCCCCGTCCGTTATTAGCAAACCAACTGGCGATCGCCTGCTGTTGGTAAGGTCGCAGTTTGATCGAATCTGGAATTTTGGGGGTTTGGTTATTGGTCATCGGTCATTTGGGGTTTGGGGTTAGGAGTTTGGGGTTTGGGGTTTGTTAGGGGTTAGTTGTTCTCTCCCCCTGCTCAAGAAAGCTTCCCCGGCTCTCTTCGCTTCTTGAACTCCCGAACTCCTTCAAACAATATTTTCATATTAAAGACTAAAGTCCTTAAAGATTTTGTAAAGTAAGGGCAATTTGAAAGCTTTCTTAAAAAATGAAGAATTTAAATAAAGGAAAGTCTTCTCGATCAATCCCGTCCTCTTTATGACCTATAGCCTGAGAATAGCCGATTTACCCACCACCGAACGACCGCGCGAACGCTTGATGGCACACGGTGCGAAAAATCTCTCCACAGCCGAACTGATTGCTATTTTACTGGCGACAGGTCAGGGAAAAGGCAAGCTGTCTGCGGTGGGTTTGGGACAGCATATTTTGCAAAAACTCGGAGAACACCAGCGCGATCCCTTAGAGGTTTTACGAGAAATTGGGGTTCGGGAATTGACGCAAATTCCCGGCATCGGTCCGGCAAAAGCCACGACAATTTTAGCGGCAGTTGAATTAGGAAAACGGGTGTTTCAAACTCGTCCGGGCGAACGTACGACCATCGACAGTCCCGATACGGCTGCCGCTTGCCTGAGTCACGATCTCATGTGGCAAGTGCAAGAACGTTTCGCCGTGTTGCTGCTCGACACCAAACACCGCCTCATCGGTACGCAAACCATCACTATCGGCACGGCAACCGAAACCCTGGCGCATCCTCGCGATATCTTCCGAGAAGCCATTCGCCATACCGCCACCCGCGCCATCGTCGCGCACAATCACCCCAGCGGTAACGTCGAACCCAGTCCCGAAGATATCGATCTCACCCGCCAACTTCTGCAAGGCGGACAATTTCTGGGGATTCCCATCTTGGATCACCTGATTCTCGGGAATGGGAACTATCAAAGCTTGCGCGAAATCACAACCCTTTGGGACGAGTATCCTCAGGGAGATTGAACCAGAAAGACACATTTTTAATTCCGCGTCGCGATACCACTCAGATTTTGCCCCTCGATGGGTCTCAAATCCCGCCAGGAACTTTAAGTTCCTGGCTAATAACTCAACTCCATTAAAATGGACTGAACTTCATTGAGAGTTTTCTTGAGAAAACTTCAGCGATTCACCTGGGGTTTGAACTCCAGGCGGGTTATGGCAACTGATGCCAGATTTAGGACTAGCCATCCGGGAGATCGGTATGCTATAGTAGAAAGCCTTGGGCGATTAGCACAGTGGTAGCGCACTTCCTTCACACGGAAGGGGTCACTGGTTCGAGTCCAGTATCGCCCATTTAATCCATCCAAAAAAAACACAAACCTGTCGGCGATCTCGATCGACAGGTCTTTTTGTCATGAAACCGTGACCTAGGAGGGCAATGGGAGTCCTCAAGCTCGCTTGTTATGATGGAAATCAGAGGCTTGGTGACTACATTTAACTTAACCGATTAGAATGCTCCCTCCTGATTTTTCCGATGCAGTCAGCATTTTTGAGAAGCTTCCCCAAGAAGCACGTCAATGGGCGGAAGGCTTGCATTGGAACGAACGACGTTATGTTCTTTCACTCTGTCATATTTTATGTGCGGCGACCTCAGAACAGCAAGCCGAATTTCTCGATGAATATACCGCAGATGGATTGGTCTATCGTTTGCTCGAAGATTATGATTCTAAGGAAAAAGTGAAACGACATTTAAAACGATTTCGCATTAAAACCAAACTGACAGAATCCTTGCTAAGGCGGTATATTCGTCAATTTTACATTCATTGCGCCCAAGATCTTCATCGCAAACCCGATTGCTATCTGGAAACTGCCGTTCGCTTAATGGGAAGTACGGAAGAAAGCAATAACGCTTTTAACTATACATTAGGATTTGAATTACTAAAGATGATATTTCAAATGAGTTGGCTACAACACGAGAAGCTATACTTGATGCAAAAAAACCAGCAAGATTTTATTATTAAATACATTAAGCCAATTCAACAAACCCATAAATTAAATGGGTTGATCGTCCCTAAAGATAAAACTAAATTTTTTGCCAAACGAGATTATTACGTTCGGGTTCCAGAACTCACAACCAAAAAACTAGTCGAACTGACGATCGCCACATTTCCTGCCAAAGTCGTCACTGATTTTGGTTTTGAGATTATCCGCCATCCCAACTCGCTGCAATTTGACTACGACTATATTTTTGCTCGGGAAACCGATGAGATTTTTCGCGTGTAGTCGTTTGGGCTTTATGCCGATTTTGATCGTTTTTTAAAAAATGACTCCCGAACCTTACTTGGGATCGAAATTTACAAAACGCTACATAAAACTCGATCTTTAACGTCCTCAAGCTACGATATACTGAGATCGGTTGTTGTCCTCCAGTTGTATGGCTCTCAAAATTATTGAAAACTTTGACGCTCGCTTTACTTTAGATCCAGAAGCACAGCAGACCTTATTTTCCTTGCTTGAAAGCGATCGCTTTCTCCAACAAATTGCCGAACAAATCGGGGGACAGCGAGTTGAGTTTACGCATCTCCTTTTCCAACCCGTTCCCTACAGCACGGCTACTCCAAAAGGAATGCCAGCCGAATTCGAGTCGTATGGCAATTCAGATGACTACGTTATTATCAACGTTCCGCCTAATTTTACATTCCAGGCAAAAATTTTTAAACCCAGTCGCCTGTGTGCCATTTATCGGAAAATTTAGACCGGATTGTATCGATGAGCGATCGACCTGAAATTCTCTCCTTAGCCCGTCTCGAATACTCACCCTATGTGGATGATTCGGGAATGATTCCCGAATCACCCTTTCAAGGAAAAGTGGGGGTCTATGCGATCTTCGATCGCGATCGAGTCCTGCAATTTATCGGCTATTCACGCGATATCTATCTCAGCCTCAAACAGCATTTAATCCGCCAACCCCAACACTGTTTTTGGATTAAGTTTCAGACCATCTCTCGTCCCAATCGGATGATTTTAGAAACCATTAAAGAGGCTTGGATTTCTGAAAATGGTAGGACTCCGCCGGGGAACGATACTGACGAAACCCAATGGACGCAACCGATCGATGTCAAACCTTTAATGACCGACGAAGAACGCACGGCTTACGATAACGCAGCGGGAGAAGAACTCGCTCAAATGAAACTGTTGAAAAAAGTCTCTCGGCGCGTCGAAGCCGATATTTTAGAGCAGTTAAAATCCCGAGGCGTTCAAATGGAGTTGCGCTTCAATCCAAAACTGAAAGAAACGGGTTTATTAGATTTAAAATAACTAAAAACTGATGTTCGAGCAACAACCCCCAGATCTGCGCCAAAAAGTGAAAGAACTCGCCGATCGATTTCTCGATAGCAACGATCCTTCGGGATGGTTTGACGTGCTGTATGCCGATGCTGCTGGGGATGCCGCCCGAGTGCCGTGGGCGCGGTTGACGGTGCATTGGGCGCTGCAAAATTGGATTGATCGCGCCTCACCCCAGGGAGAGGGAAAATCGGCGCTGGTTGTCGGTTGCGGCTTGGGAGACGATGCCGAAGCGCTTGCCCGTTTGGGCTTTCGGGTGACGGCATTCGATATTGCCCCCACGGCGATCGCTTGGTGTCGGCAACGATTTCCCGATTCTGCGGTCAATTATACCGTGGGCGACATCTTTGCCCCCGATCCGTCTTGGGTGGGTGCGTTCGATTTGGTGTTTGAAAGTCGCAACTTGCAAGCCTTGCCCGTCAGCGCGCGATCGCGAGCCATCGAGGCGATCGTTCCTTTAGTCGCCCCCAACGGGACTTTACTGGTATTTACCCGCTATCGCGACACCGACGCCGCCCCAGACGGTCCGCCGTGGCCCCTGTCCGAAACCGAACTTGATCGATTTCGAGAACTGGGATTGGTCGAACGCGATCGCCATCCGTTTCCCGAAGGCGAAGGCGTCCAACAGTTTCGGATTGAATATCGCCGATAAATTGCCTCAATCCCGGATGTAGGAAGCATCTCTTTGCGAAATCTGCCAGAGTTGACCGATCAGCGCTTCGCAAGAGGGTGAGAGCGTCGCTAGAAAAATCCCCTCAGCGGTATCCGCGTGATCGGCAATCCAAGTCCCTCGCAAGCTAACTTCCACGAAATCCGCATCGGCAACGCACATCGAGATCGATCGCCCGCGATCCTCCCGCGCGGCAACTTCCAGTTGGACGAGATCCGACAGATGACTCGGCAACAAGAACGAAGCCTGGCTCGGTTCGATGCAAACGCTTTGCCCCACGCGCATCGCCAGCGTGACGCGCTGCGCCGCCATCGCTTCGGCTGAAGCACTCAAGCGCTCCAGTTGCACGCCCGTTTCAGTATAAGTGAACTTCAACATGACTGGGATTTTCCTCCGATTGCGGATAAATCTGGGGGCATAGCGATTTGGTTCTTTGGGGTTTGGGGTTGGGGGTTTGTAGGGGCGAAGCATAAGTGCTACGCACAGGCTTCGCCCATGGGCGATACGTTATTGGTTTAACCCAAAGATCTCGATCCGAATGCTTCGCCCTTCGCCCGTACCAGTTTTTGTAGGGTGTGTTGAGGCACGAAACGCACCATTACCCATTACCCATGACCTCTTCACAATTTTGGCAATCGCGCCAGAACTGTTCGGCAAACGCCACCGCCGGGTGCATCGGGGCTTTCGGCTGCGTTTTCAGCTTCATTCCCACCTGGTGCAGGAGGCGATCGCCCTTGCGAGCGTTACACGGACTGCACGCGGTCACGACGTTATCCCAGGTATGGGTTCCGCCTTTGGAACGGGGAACGACGTGATCCAGTGTCAGATGCTTGCGGCTGCCGCAGTATTGGCAGGTGTGGTTATCCCGACGCAGCACCTCCCGGCGATTGACGGGAGGTACTTTCCAAATGCGTTCCATTCCCGCCATTTTCAAGCGAATATGCTCGGGAACCCACATCACC
This sequence comes from Oscillatoriales cyanobacterium M59_W2019_021, assembly GCA_015295945.1. Taxonomy (GTDB): domain Bacteria; phylum Cyanobacteriota; class Cyanobacteriia; order Cyanobacteriales; family Geitlerinemataceae; genus DVED01. Next base: position 11,463 of record DVED01000065.1, read on the forward strand.
ACGCTGGGAGCGCGAACGTACCAACCCCCGAGATTGTCGGCAAACTCTAAGGGTTCGGCTTTATCCGTCACCAGCAGAATGATCGCCCGCTTAACATTTATTCGGCTAATCGGGAGGTAATTCTGCGAGAACACCACCACCGATTGCCGCAATACATCCGTTATCGTCGTCACCGTTTGACTCCTCGATCTAAAAACCCCCGTCTTCGGAACTCGAAGCGGGGGCAAAACACAGTCGGTTTTGGGGTTAGTCGGGTATGGCGATCGAAGATCGATACCCTCCGCTTCTAAAGTCGGTTTCGGGCTGACGATTCAGCCGAATCCGGTTGTAACCTCGATGTCCTGAGAAAAAACGTTCTGAAAAAATAAGCTTGTTGTTATTTCCGGTTTCCGGATTGAAAGGGAGTAGGCTTAGCAAGTTCGCGCCTCCCATGTTGATTTTCGTGCTTGCGACATCCTCGCACGCGCGATCCCACGTCCCTAATGTAGCCGATTTCTCAAAATCGGGTCGATCGGGAACCGCAGACACGCAGCGCAGTAAGGGATAGAGTCGTTTCACAGAAAGTTTTAACCCTGGGAATTGTAATTCTTACCGATGACATACTACACTAATATTACAAACACGTCCACAACTTTGGAGAAAAAAATCATGCAAGCTACGACTCGCACCAAAACTTCCACCACCGACATGGAAGTGACGAGCATCCGCTTGGAACGAGAGTTAAAGGAGAGACTCAAAGATCTGTCGGGCAACCAAGGCTACCAAGCGCTCGTGCGCGACATCCTGTGGAATTACGTACAATACAAATCCGGAGAGTACAAGCCCCAATTTTCACGCGCCGATATTCGCGCGACTCTCGACGCCACCGCCCAGAAAGAAGAACGCTGCGTCCTGACTGGCAAGCTGATTGCACCACACACCCCCATGTTATTGGGACTCACAACCCAAGGCGATTTGGTTCCGCTATGTATTGATAGTTTGGCTGGCTAGCAACAATGACGGGGAGTGGCGCTGGCTGCTCCCCTTTATGGTAAGTAATAAGTGGTAAGAGATAAGTAATAAGTATGCTCGAGGTTTCTCAACTTCCCCCGTTAACTTCAGAAACGATTTGGGGGATTCTCAATGAAGAGATTGACGATCGCACGGTCAATCAACTGGTGTGGTACTATCTGGGCTATCGCTACGATGCGGCAGCGGACAGTTGGGATGCGACGGCAGTAGACCCGAGTTGGCGCGAAGATTATCCCGAACCACCGGATTTTATAGAAAGTCGTCCGGCAACGGTGAAGTTGACGCGATCGATCGCGCCGGAAAACAAACAATTATTGAAAGAAAAGTTAGGCTTTAAGGGATATAAAATCGGCGAGTTTGGACCCCGGCAAACGCGACGGGCGACGATGGCGAATTGGTTGATGGGGTGGATGGAAGAGGGGTAATGGGTAATGGGTAATATGGTGCGTTTCGTGCTTCAACACACCCTACCAACTACCAACTATGGCATCTTCAAAATCTAGAAAACCGTCTTCCGAACAGAGAAAACCCGCATCGGAGGAAGTGGCGACGCCATCGCCTTCAACTTTGGATACTCATATACTGCGGCAACAGGCAGAACGAGAGTATGCCGAGGAACTGGCAGCCCTCAAAGCTGCCGAAACGCATCCCCTGCCGCCGAACTGGCAACTTTCGCCGCGATCGGTCTTGACTTATATTTTGGGAGGGACGCTTGAGAATGGGGTGGAGATTTCGCCGAAGTATATTGGCGATCGGCGGGCGATCGAAATTGCCATCGCCACCCTGACGACCGATCGCGCTTTGCTGTTGTTAGGCGTACCGGGAACGGCAAAATCCTGGGTTTCCGAACACCTCGCCGCCGCCATTTCCGGAGATTCGACCCTGTTGGTACAGGGAACGGCGGGAACCTCGGAAGATGCTATTCGCTACGGTTGGAACTACGCCCGGTTGCTTGCCGAAGGACCCTCTCCAGAGGCGATCGTTCCCAGTCCGGTGATGCGGGCAATGGAAGCAGGCAAAATCGCTCGCGTGGAAGAACTGACGCGCATTCCCGCAGATGTACAGGATACGCTGATTACGATTTTGTCGGAGAAAACCCTCCCCGTTCCCGAACTGAATTTTCAAATTCGAGCCATTCGCGGATTCAACGTCATTGCCACTGCCAACGATCGCGACAAAGGTGTTAACGACCTCTCTAACGCCCTCAAACGCCGCTTTAACACCGTCGTCCTCCCCCTCCCCAGAACCACCGAAGAAGAAGTCGAAATCGTCCGGCGTCGGGTAGAAAGTTTGGGACGTGCCTTAGAATTGCCCGTGGAACCCCCTGCCTTAGAAGAAATCCGCCGCATTGTCACCGTATTTCGAGAATTACGCAGCGGCATTACCGCCGATGGCAAAACCAAACTCAAATCGCCCAGCAGCACCCTGAGTACGGCTGAAGCAATTTCGGTCGTCAGTAGCGGCATGGCACTGGCGGCTCATTTTGGCGAGGGACGTTTGACCGCACGCGACCTAGCAGCGAGTTCGATCGGGGCAGTGGTGAAAGATCCGGTTCGAGATGGCGTCGCGTGGCGGGAGTATCTGGAGACGGTCGTCAAAGAACGAGAAGAATGGGCGGATTTTTATCGAGCTTGTCGGAACATGAGTTAACATCAGTTGAGTTATTTGGGGTTTGGGGTTGGTCATTGCTAGTTGCTAGTCGCGCTTTCGCTAGTTTCTTTCTTCCCCTGCTTCCCTGGCTTCCCCTACTCAAGAAAGCTCCCCTCCACCGGAAACTGCTTATCCCGTATAGACGTTCAGTAATAGGCGACGCCTCCGATTACCGATGTTACGATAGTGAAAGATGGCAAGGATTGGCAAGGGAGCTCGCACGTTCGGCATCCGATTCCGATTGATGTCAGTCAAGCGTTTGACCCATTTGTCGGCAAAATTCCTGCCGAAACCGACCCCATCGCCATCTGGAAATTTCTTGAAGGCAATCTACGTCACTCAGAAGTCGCAAAGGGTGTTTTTTGGGCATTTGTAGGTTTCTATCATTTCCCTTCCGCCCGCATTCAGGATGGGTGCTGCCATTGGTTTTGTCTCGGTTGTAGACTCTGCCCGTACTTTCGTTGGCAGTACGGTGCTGCTAATTCTCGTTGACATAATTTAGATTTTAAAATCAATCGTGTTTAATTAAAAATTAAAGCACGTCAATCGTGTCGAGTTTATCGCTTTATGGACAATCTTCGTTCGATCGCATCCAAAGCAACTCCGATCGAATTTTCTCAGATCGAACCGTTATCATCTCCTGTGCGAATAGTGTCCGATCGCGATCGTCTCCGTAAGACCAATATCAGCAAGTTGCTCGATCTATCGCTAGAAATGCTCGGTATCATGGGTTTAGATGGTTATTTCGAGCAACTTACACCGGTTTGGGAAGAATGCCTGGGATTTTCTCGGGACGAGTTACAAGCTAAACCGTGGATGTCGTGGATTGATGACGAAGATATTGCGCTCACCCGAAAGCACATCAAACGATTGCTCGATGGAGAAGCGCCAACGGTCACCTTTCAAAATCACGTTATCTGTAAAAATGGCGATCGCAAGTTATTGCAATGGCAGGTTATCTTTTGTACGGACAGTAAACTTTTATATGCAAAACTTCAAGAGAGTAAAAATAGAAATAAAAGGCATCATGCGACCGATATTACTTCTTTTAAAGATGACGAAGTTCGGTTTCGCAATTTAGTTGAAGGGATTAAAGATTTTGGTATTTATTTACTCGACAAACGAGGACTAATTCTGACTTGGAATCTGGGTGCGGAATCCATCGGGGGTTGGTCGGCACGAGAAATGATCGGAAAACCGTTTCGATTGTTATTTACTCCCGATCTCATCGATCGGGGAAAACCAGAAGAACTGCTCAAACTTGCAGCCAAAACCGGAAGCTCGGAATATGAAAATTGGCAATTGCGCCGCGATGGAAAGCAGTTTTGGGGCTATTTTGCAATTTCCGCGTTAAAAAATGAAAACGGAAAGCTGGTGGGGTTTGCCGTGGTTATGCAGGACAAAACCTTACAACATAAAATTGAAGAAGCTTTGCAAGACGCTTACGAAGAAATGGAGGAAAGAATTGCCGCTCGAACAGCCGCTCTCGAACAAAACAACAAAAAACTATCAGATGAAATTCGAGTTCGCAAACGAACAGAACTGTACCTAAAACAGTCAAAAGCCTCTCTCAAGCACCAGGCGCAACAACTCCAAAATACCCTCCGAACCCTGCAACAAACTCAAGCTCAACTCGTTCATAATGAAAAAATGCTGAGTTTGGGTCAGTTAGTTGCTGGAATTGCTCACGAAATTAACAATCCCGTCAACTTTATTCATGGCAATATTGGTTATGTTAAAAACTACGTTGAGGATTTACTCGAGTTAATCAAATCTTATCAGGCATGCTATCCAAATCCTCCTGAAAATCTGCAAGAAATCCTCGAAGAAATTGACTTTGAATTTATTCAATCTGACGTTTCCAACATTCTGGCTTCAATGAATGTGGGAACGCAACGCATCATCAAAATTGTGGATTCGCTCCGAAATTTTTCTCGCCATGATGAAGCTCAAGTTAAAAAAGTCGATATTCACGAAGGAATTGAAAGCACGTTGGTCATTTTATCTCACCAGCTTACAATCGGCAACAAGACCCCGATTGAAGTTGTTAAAAAATATTGCAAATTACCAAAAGTTGAATGTTATGCCAGTCAGATCAATCAAGTGTTAATGCATATTTTGCAAAATGCGATTGATGCGCTTACCGAAAAGTTTCAAACCCTTCAAGACTATGCTTCTCCAACCATTTGGATCGAAACTGAAACCCAAGGTAAATCGATTTTGATTCAAATTAAAGATAATGGGGTGGGCATGAACGCGGAAGTTTGCCAGCGAGTTTTCGATCCGTTCTTCACGACCAAACCCGTCGGACAAGGGACGGGTTTGGGACTGTCAACAAGTTATCAAATTGTGGTCGAGCGACATCGAGGACGGTTAACTTGCGTGTCAACTCCAGGGGAAGGGACGAAATTGACGATCGAAATTCCGATCGAGCAACCCAGTCATGGGTAGGTCATGGGTAATAGGTAATTGGGATCAGTGTAGCCTCAAAAGTGGGGGAAAACCTCCATCATCTGGCTAAGACCAAGCTGACGGCTGATAGCTTATCCTTTAGCGGCGATCGAATTTTCCAAACAGCCAATTCCCTCGATTTCCACCCGCACGCGATCGCCCGGTTGCAGGGAACCCACTCCTGGCGGCGTTCCCGTCAACACCACATCTCCGGGCACCAGCGTCATAATGTGAGAAATATAAGAAACCAGAACTTCGGGAGAATACACCATTTGTTCGATGGATGCCGACTGTACCGGATCGGGGCGATCATTGACAAAGGTTTGCAACTTCGCCCCCGGATTGATGTCCCGCACGATCCACGGTCCGAGGGGACAGAAGGTATCGAAGCCTTTGGCGCGAGTCCACTGATTGTCTTGGCGTTGCAAATCCCGTGCCGTCACGTCGTTGGCGATAGTATAGCCCCAAATTTTCCCCAGTGCTTCCAGTGGGGAACAGTCCCTACAAATTTCCCCGATAATCAACGCCAGTTCGCCCTCGTAATCGACTTGTTGGGATTGGGAGGGGTAGAGAATGGGGGTTTGGGTGGCGATAACCGTGGTGGGGGGTTTCAGAAATAATAAGGGTTCTTTGGGGACGACACCGCCCATTTCCGCCGCGTGTTCCGCGTAATTTTTACCCACGGCAACGATCTTAGACGGGGCACACGGTGCTAACAAGCGATATTTATCGCAAGGCAATTCTAAATCCGTCGGTTTTCCGTTCAGCCAAGGCGGGGCATCGATCGCGCGAACGGCACGATTCACTTCCAGAATGCCATAGTAAATGCGTTCTTCTGGGGTTTGGACGCGGACGTAACGCTGTGCCATACGGTTAGAAAAAGTTTGAGTGGTTTACAGCCTTGTGTAATGATACATTGGGACTCCTAACCTTGAAAGCAACCCTCAACCGTGCGTCAAATCGATCGACCGATCGTCCGGTTCGATCGGGTCTTGACCATGGGAATAGGCTTGTATCGCAACTGCCAAGGCGGTTAGGACACCCAAAATACTAGGTCTGAATTTTTTCCCTCCTCCCCTGCCCACTTTCACGCAGCGTCCCAATTGCTGTGGCGACTGCTATACCTGTCCCGTAAAGCCTCTAGGACTTACGCAACGCCTCCATATGTAGGGTGTGAAGCGCGGAGCGTAACGCACCATCACCCCCAAGAGTAGCGTGGCTGCGTAAGTCCTGGCATCGAAGAGTTTAGCGGATTTTTTCGTCTCGGGGCGATCGCGGTCATAGTGGTTGACGGGGTCGAGGAATGGTACATTGAGGGTTCTAACCTTGAAAGTCACCCTCCACCGTGCGTCAAATCGATTGGCTGATCGTCCTGTTTTATCTCGTCTTTACGATGGGAATAGGCTTGTACCTGTCCCGTAAAGCCTCGAAGAGTTTAGCGGATTTTTTCGTCTCGGGGCGATCGCTGCCCTGGTGGTTGACGGGGGCGAGTATGGCAGCCACCACGTTTTCCATCGACACGCCACTACTGATTGCGGGGATCGTGGGCACTCAAGGCATTGCCGGGAACTGGCTGTGGTGGAGTTTTGGCATCTCCCACCTGACGATGATTTATATCTTTGCCCGGATGTGGCGGCGATCGGAAGTGATTACCGACGCCGAACTGACAGAACTGCGTTACGGGGGTCGCACGGCAGCGATTTTGCGCGGGGTGAAAGCCTTTATCTTTGCCGTTCCCGTCAACTGCATCGGCATCGGTTACGCCATGCTGGGAATGGTTAAAGTGATGGATGCTTTAGAAATTTGGCAGGGATTTGGCTTTGATACCGGAGAAACCACGCTAAAAATTCTCAGCGTCATTGGCGTCAGTATTTTCGTGTTAATTTACTGCGGGTTAGCCGGACTGTGGGGGGTGGTGGCTACGGATTTCTTCCAATTCGTGCTGGCGTTGTTGGGGGCAATCATTGTGGCGGTCATCGCTCTCGATAGCATCGGCGGCATTCATCTCCTCGTCGAGAAAGTGTCCCAACTTCCCGATAAAGACTATTTGGCGATCGTTCCGTTGACTTGGGGGGAAAATGGCGGACTTCTCGGTTTTAGCAAAACCGCCGGAATCACCCTCAGTGCCTTTTCTGCCAATATTTTCATTCAATGGTGGGCGTGGCGGCGTAGCGATGGCGGCGGGGAATTCGTCCAGCGATTCGCCGCGTCCAAAGATGAAGGGGAAGCGGAGAAAGCGGCGTGGTTGTTTAATGTCATGCACTACGTGGTGCGGACTTGGCCCTGGATTATCGTGGCATTGGCGGCGGTGGTGGTGTTTCCCAATTTGGAAGATAAGGAGTTGGGATATCCCAAGCTGATGCTGGAATACCTGTCGCCGGGTTTGTTGGGGTTGGTGGTTGCCTCGTTGATTGCGGCGTTTATGAGTACGGTGTCTACGTCGATTAATTGGGGGGCATCTTTTATTACTAACGATCTGTATTTGCGGTTTGTGGAACCGGAGGCGAGTCAGGAGAAATTGGTAGCGGTGGGGCGGATTTCTTCGGTGTTGGTGACGGCGTTTGGGGCGATCGCCGCTTTTGTGGCGCAAGATATTACCACGGTGTTCCAACTGATTATCGCCATCGGTACGGGATCGGGATTGGTGCTGATTTTGCGGTGGTTTTGGTGGCGGGTCAATGCGGTTGCGGAACTAACGGCGATCGTCAGCAGCTTTTTCGTGGGGATGGCAACCAGTATCGGACCGTTGAGAATCGAAGATTACGGCATTCGGGTGATGGTGATTACGATCGTCGTTTGCGCCCTGTGGATTGCCGTCATGTTCCTGACGCCGCCCGAATCGGAAGCTACGTTAAATGAATTTTATCGGCGGGTGCGTCCCGGCGGTTCCGGCTGGCATCGCCAACAGCAACAAACCGGGTTGACTCCCGCCCAAGATCTGCTCGAGGATGTCAAGCGATCGATCGCTGCCAATCTCTTACTCTTCGGCATTCTCCTCAGCACGGGCGGGTTCTTACTTTTGCAACCTCGCATGGGTTGGCTGTCTCTCATCGTTGCCGTTGGCGGTTGGATGTGGCTGCGACAACTCAACAAACGCAAATATCCCCCCATGCCACGACCGGGTTCGGAAGAAGGCTAATCGGGAAAATCGGGAATAATCCATTTCGGGGGTTCGCTCATTTTCTTCCGGAATGCCATGTCCGCGATCTCGTGCATTTTATCGATCGAGGTATTTTGAATAAATTGGGAAGCTCGATCGACATACTGGAGATTGGGACATTTGTCCCCGAGCACGCAGCCATCAACACAGGCTTCGGCACAGTTAATTTGGGTTTCGTTGGGGTTTTCCATGGGTTTTCTGGCTAGAAAAGGGTCTCTGAGTTCCGTTACGCCATCCCCAATTTTAAAGGCGTGTCGGGACGATGGGCAATTTTTCTATGTTTTGAGTCAAAAAAAGTTACACAATATACATTTGACCCCGCAGTGTTGGGAGAGCCAGACGATCTGCCGATGAGGGCGGGGAATTGGGAATGGTGCGTTTCGTTCCGGTGGCACTCCCTACAGTTTCGCTCGCATAGCGACTCCAAAGGAGTATCGCCCAATTCTTACTTATTGCTTATTACTTATTAGGGATTACTCGATCGTGGATAATGGTGTGTTAAGGAATGAAACACACCCTACATACTTATTCCTAAGCACTCTAAGTTTGATAGAATCTCGCATAGATATTAATTGATCGAATCCGGATCGACTTGTGTCTCTTATCGTGGAAATTGTTCTCAACAAATTCCACAAAAATGACATGAAAAGATTGAGTTTAGGTTAACTTTAAACAATTGGGAGAATTTTGACTAAAAGTTCGTTGACAATACTCAATGCCATAGAACCCAAGAGCGCACTCCACACCCCCCAACGCAATCGAAAGCCCTCCACCAGCCAAGCCGACAATCCAAAGATAATGGCATTAATGACTAGGGTAACGAGAAATCCAGAAAATATCACTTCCGCTGGAAGCGTGACCACTTCTAAAACCCCACGCAGCAAAACGTTTAAAATGCCAAAGACCGCCGCCGAAATCAAAGCTTTATTAAAATTATCAATTTCTACGCCGATCGGGATTTTGGAAATGATGACAAAGCTAACTGCCGTCACCAGCCAGGTTAATACAAGAAGAAGAATATTCATAGGTTTGATGTTTGATTTGGATCTGTTGACATCCAGTTCAAGTGCCTGGAAAGACAACAACACAACTGGATATTAAACATTAAACCGGAATAACATCACATCGCCCTCTTGTACAACATATTCTTTACCTTCGCTGCGAACCAACCCCTTATCCTTCGCGGCTGCCATCGAACCCGATTCCACCAAATCTCGGTAGGCAACGGTTTCCGCCCGGATAAACCCGCGCTCGAAGTCCGTATGAATGGCTCCAGCGGCTTGGGGGGCTTTCATTCCGGCGCGAATCGTCCAGGCGCGGGTTTCTTGGGGTCCGGTGGTGAGGAAGGTGCGCAAGCCTAATAACTCGTAGGTGGCGCGGATCAGCGATCGCAATCCGCCTTCTTCTACCCCCAACGCCTCTAGAAAATCCACTCGCTCCTCTTCGGACAACTCCACCAATTCCGACTCCACCTGGGCAGAGATAATGACAACCTGGGCATTTTCCGTGGCTGCCAGTTGCCGCACCTGTTCCACCCAATCGTTCCCCTCTGCCAAATCCTCTTCCGATACGTTGGCGGCATAGATAATCGGTTTCGCCGTCAGGAGGCCTAAAAACTTCACCGCTTCGGTTTCTTCTTCCGTCAACTCGGCTTGCCGCGCGGCTTTCCCTTCATTCAACACTGCCGCCAACTTTTCCAACGCCCCCAATTCCAATTGAGCATCTTTATTGTTGCGGGCTTGCTTGCGGGTGCGATCCATGCGACGCTCGACTTGATCCAAGTCTGCCAATCCCAACTCTAGGTTAATCACCTCGATATCGCGCAGGGGATCGACGGAACCGGAAACGTGGATGATATCATCGTTCTCGAAGCAGCGAACCACTTGGACGATGGCGTCTACTTCCCGAATGTTGGCTAAAAACTGGTTTCCCAAGCCTTCCCCTTGACTCGCGCCTTTGACTAATCCGGCAATATCGACAAACTCGATGCGGGTGGGGACGATTTGCGCGGAGGTGGAAATCTTCGCCAAGACTTGCAAGCGTTCGTCGGGAACGGCAACCACGCCGACATTGGGTTCGATCGTGCAAAATGGGAAATTGGCGGCTTGGGCTTTGGCATTGGCAACCAAAGCATTAAATAAGGTCGATTTTCCGACGTTAGGCAGTCCAACAATACCGGCTCTGAGCATCTTTGAAATGGCTGAATTTGAGAGTTTGGCAGGGATGAGTCGGGCGATCGCGCATTGCATCACCCCGAACCCCTTTGCTACTTTATCAGTGACCCGCAACTAATGGGTAATTAACCAACCCCAAATCCTAACTGATTACTGATTACTTAAAAATCCCCAAATAACCCATCATGCCCTCCCCCCTTTGGCCCTACGTTACCCCTGGTATTCCCGACGATTTGTTCGATCGCCTGCCGGGAATTCCCATGAGTAAGCGCGAATTACGGCTGTTGCTGCTGGCGCAACTGCGGTTGACTCCCGATGGGGTGGTGTGGGATATCGGTGCGGGAACGGGGACGATTCCGGTTGAGTGCGGGTTGCTGTGTCCCCAAGGGCGAATTTTGGCGATCGAACGGGATGAGGACGTGGCTAAGTTAATTCGGCGCAATTGCGATCGCTTTAGCGTCAATAATGTGGAAGTCATCGAAGGCAATGCCCCCGAATGCCTGAAAGATTTGCCCCAAAAACCCCACCGCGTCTGTATTGAAGGAGGGCGTCCCATTCGGGAAATCTTGCACCAGGTTTGGCCCTATTTGCCCCTCGAAGGTCGAATCGTTGCCACCGCAGCCAATCTGGAAAATCTCTACGCCATTTCCGAATGCTTCGCCCAGCTACAGGTTCGCAACATCGAAGTTGTCCAATCGAGCGTCAATCGCCTGGAGAAGCGGGGGACTCACCAAGTCTTCGCCCCCCTCGAGCCCCTATTTATCCTCAGCGGCGAGAAGTTGGAATGACATCTGTTTGGAACAGAGATGATCGGGTGAGGACTGGTAATGGGTAATGGGTAATGGGTAGGTAATAGACATCTGGAGGAAATCAAGAAAGACCCCTCTCCAAACCTCTCCGGGTAATTGTTTGTGCGTTTCGTGCCTCAACACCCCCTACCAACCTCAAACCCCCAACCCCCAACCCCTCTTCAAGATTTAAATATTTTCGATCGTCTTTTCTAATAGTCTTAACGTCTCGTTAAACTGATAAAGATGGTGGAGAGCGAGGTTAAGCCTTCGATCGACGATCTCCCAACTGACGTACTGCTCTAGCCGATCTCCGATCGAGAAGCCATTTCGGTAACGTTCTCCACCCACCCATTTATCTTTGTCTCCGCTGTCTATTTATCTATGAACACAACGACCGTTTCTCCCGCTCGGCTGATCAGTGGAATTGTAGCGATCGCCGTTGCTTTGGGAATGATTATCGCTGGAGGATGGTACTTTACCATTGGTTTGGGCGTCCTCATTTTTCTCGGTCAAGAGGAATACTTTCAAATGGTGCGGGCAAAAGGGATTGCTCCGGCGGGTAAAACCACGTTAGTGGTCAGTCAAATCCTGTTGATTACCGCCAATGTTGCACCCAATTTAGTCGAAGTTATTTTTCCCATTGCCGGAACCGCTATTTGTTGCTATCTGTTATTTCAACCCAGGCTATCCTCGATCGCCGATATTTCCAGTTCGATTTTGGGTTTATTCTACGGTGGTTTGCTGCCGAGTTATTGGGTCCGGTTGCGGCTGTTACCCGATACCACCACATTTGCCCAAAATTCTAGCCTCGTTGCTAGCAGCCAACCCTTTGCCTTCTCTTTGCCCCCGCAGTGGTCGGATGTCCATCATTTTCTCACCCCAGGATTAGCCGCTACCCTAGTGGGATTTACCTGTATCTGGGCAGCAGATATCGGTGCTTACTTTTTCGGTAAGTTTTTCGGTCGCACCCGCTTGTCGGAAATCAGCCCCAAGAAAACCGTCGAAGGGGCTGTCTTCGGTGTGGGCAGCAGCATGGCAGTGGGGATGGCTTGGGCGTGGTTCCTGCATTGGTCCTATTGGGGACTGTTGGGGGCGACATTGGGATCGATCGTCGGCTTGGCGAGTTTGATGGGCGATTTAACCGAATCGATGATGAAGCGAGATGCTGGGGTGAAAGATTCCGGGCAATTGATTCCCGGTCACGGGGGCATTCTCGATCGCGGCGACAGTTACGTCTTTACTGCCCCTTTGGTCTACTATTTTGTCACGCTGGTGTTACCGTTGCTACAGAGCTAAAAGGCGGACGGGCTTTAAGAATTAAGGTATAACATTTCTTAACAGCGACTTGATCGCGATCCGGCAGCAACCAGAAAGTGCGATACTCCCTATGAGAGTCGCGCTTCGCGATCGGTCGAGATCGGGAAACGCTTGCAGATGGGGGAGTGTGAATCGTGAACGCAGCAGAACAAGCCAACGATTTTCAATTCGCCAGCAAAATTGCTGCGGTTGTCAACCTGTTTAAAACCGAGTTTCCCGATTTGCGATCGGATCTCAAACCCTGGACGAACGATCCCGAAACTCGGCAACTCCTCGACCCCGACTCGATCGATATCGGTTTCCATTTTCCCGGTCGCAGTCGCCTCCTCCAAAGTCGCAGCTTGCTCGTTCAAATCCGCTTCCATCAAGATCCCCTGGAACAACAACGCCGTGCCATCGGCATCGAAACCGCCGGATACGACCACAACGGCAAACAGTGGCAACTCTCGACTGTGGAAAACTGGCAGTTTGTCGGCAATACCGAACCCGTCCCGGAAATGAAGGAAAAACTCAAACGCTGTTGTCGGCAAACCCTAGAACTGTTCAACGGTCTGGGCAATTGAGTTCGTCTTCGCGCGATCGACAATCCGATACTCCCGTCCTCTATACCCACTGAAAGAGGGCATTTTTTTATCCGGTCTATATCGGTAAAACAGAAAAGGCGATCGCCCCAGAAAAAAGGCACTATGAATCGGATGAAAACTTACGGCTAGAATGGGGGATGATATTTCGACTGAAGGACTCAAGCTGGATGGATGTATGGATCGCTGATATCATGGTGAAAATGGGCTACGTGGGAATAGCCCTACTCATGTTTTTAGAAAACTTATTCCCCCCCATTCCTTCGGAACTAATAATGCCTTTAGCGGGGTTTACCATTGCCCAAGGCAAGCTCGAGTTTTTTCCGGCGATCTTGGCAGGTATTATCGGCACCGTGGCAGGTGGCTTTGTTTGGTACTATGCCGGGGTCTTTTTTAGCGAAGCTCGTTTGGAACGCTTAGCCGATCGCTACGGAAAGTGGATTTCTGTCTCGTCTAAAGATATCCAAAAAGCCAATCATTGGTTTAACCGACACGGCGTCAAAGCCGTTTTTCTTTGTCGTTTAGTTCCCGGCGTCCGCACCTTAATTTCTCTCCCCGCCGGACTCAATAATATGGCTCTCATCCCCTTTACCTTTTATTCCACCTTGGGAACGGCGTTGTGGGTTTCTTTCCTCACCTACGCGGGTTATAAATTAGGAGATCATTACGAAGATGTTGAGAAGTATATCGGTCCATTTTCTAAAATTGCTCTGTTGAGTTTAGCCATCTGGTTTGTTATATGGGTCATCCGCAAACAACTGCGACGACAAAATGGGTAATGGGTAATGGGGGATTCATCGAGAATGGTGCGTTTCGTTCCGGTGGCACTCCCTACCAACTTCTCTTACCTTCCCAAATCATGCAGGGAATTAATGGTGTCCGTCCACTGTTGGGTGAGGGTTTCCAGTTCTTCTCGCTTGCTGGACTCGGGCGGATCGCAGAGTTGACCGATGCGGATGGTGACGGGAACGGGACGGGGAATGGAACCGGATTTGAGGATGCCTTCGGTTCCCCACAGACAGACGGGGAGGACGGGAACTTGAGCTTTAGCGGCGATCGTGGCGGCACCGAGTTTGGGTTGGGTAATGCGTCCGTCGGGGGTGCGCGTTCCTTCCAGAAATACCCCCGTCGCCCAACCGTCATCTAACGCTTTCAAGGCGGAACGGATGGCACTGCGATCGGCACTGGTTCGCTTCACCGGATACGCACCGTAGAGGACGATCGCCTGTTTGAAAACCGGAACCTCAAACAGTTCTTCTTTCGCCATAAAGGCAACCGGACGGCGCATGGCACAGGATAGGAGAGGCGGATCGAAGTAGCTAGCGTGATTGCTGACGGCGATAAAGGGTCGATCTTGAGGAACGTTCTCTGCCCCGTAAATGCGTCCCCGAAAATAGGTATGCAGCAGGGGACTGACGACCGACCACTTCAACAGGTGGTACAACACTAAGCTTTGGACAGGTTCGCGGTTTCGACCCATAGGTTTTGCGAGTAACAGGGTAAATAGCAGGATGTATCATCCATCCTAAGACCAAACCCCTCACAACTCACCGAAGTTGGGGTCGAATCCCCTGCCAACCGCCGAACTCTCTCCCCTTCGCAAGTTGTCTGCCAAGATTAACGGTAAAATAACAAACATTCGATGCCGTCCAGGATAGCGAACCGTGACTGAAGCGAAAACCTACAAGGATACCGTCAACTTGCCCCAGACTGGGTTCGATATGCGGGCAAACGCCGCCAAACGCGAACCGGAAATTCAGAAGTTCTGGGAAGAACGCCGCATTTTTGAAACGGTATCCCAGGAAAATCCGGGAGAACCGTTTATCCTCCACGACGGACCGCCCTATGCCAACGGGTCGCTGCACTTGGGTCACGCCCTCAACAAGATCCTCAAAGATATCATCAACCGCTACCAACTGCTGCGGGGGCGCAAAGTCCGCTACGTCCCCGGTTGGGACTGCCACGGTTTGCCCATCGAACTGAAAGTCCTACAAAACCTCAAATCCAAAGAACGCCAAGCACTAACGCCCCTCACCCTGCGCCAAAAAGCCCGCGAATTTGCCCTCAAAGCTGTGGACGAACAGCGCGAAAGCTTCAAGCGGTATGGGGTGTGGGGCGATTGGGACAACCCCTATCTCACCCTAACTCCCGAGTACGAAGCGGCACAAATCGGCGTCTTCGGAGAAATGGCGCTGAAGGGGTACATCTATCGCGGACTCAAACCCGTGCATTGGAGTCCCAGTTCGCAAACGGCACTGGCAGAGGCGGAGTTGGAATATCCCGAAGGTCACACGTCTCCCAGTATTTACGTTGCTTTTCCCGTGGTGGGAACTCAACCCACTCAAACCAAACTGGCAGAATATCTCCCCTACCTCCACGTTGCTATCTGGACGACGACGCCGTGGACGCTCCCTGCCAACTTAGCCGTCAGCGTCAATCCCGATCTCACGTATGCTGTGGTGGAAGCGGGATTGGAGTTTGAACCTGCTGCCGGGAAATTCCTGCTGGTGGCGGCGGAAGCGGTGGAACGGTTAGCCGCCACCTGGGGAACCGAACTCACCGTTCTGACAACGATCGCGGGGAAAGACTTAGAACATTGTACCTATCGCCATCCCTTGTTCGATCGCACCAGCGAAATCGTCATCGGCGGCGATTACGTGACCACGGAATCTGGAACGGGGTTGGTACATACCGCACCGGGTCACGGGTTGGAAGACTATCAAGTGGGGTTGCGTTACGGGTTGCCGATTTTATCCCCCGTGGATGCCAAGGGTAATTTTACGGAAGAGGCGGGGCAGTTTGCCGGGTTGAACGTCCTCAAAGATGCCAACGACGCCATCATCCAGGCGTTGCAAGCGGGAGGATTTCTCTTGAAACGAGAGCCTTATCTGCATAAATATCCCTACGATTGGCGCACCAAAAAACCCACCATCTTTCGGGCGACGGAACAGTGGTTCGCTTCGGTGGAAGGGTTCCGAGATGCGGCACTGCGAGCCATTTCCCAAGTGCAGTGGATTCCGGCACAAGGGGAAAATCGGATTACTTCGATGGTGCAAGAGCGCTCGGATTGGTGCATTTCCCGCCAGCGCAGTTGGGGCGTGCCGATTCCGGTGTTCTACGACGAGGAAACTAACGAACCCTTGCTCAACAAAGAGACGATCGATCGCGTCCGTTCGATTATTGCTGAAAAGGGGTCTGATGCCTGGTGGGAGCTGTCGGTAGAAGAATTACTCCCCGAATCTTACCGCAACAACGGTCGCACGTACCGCAAAGGCACGGATACGATGGATGTCTGGTTCGACTCCGGGTCGTCTTGGTCGGCAGTGGCACTAGAACGGGGTTTGGGATATCCGGTGGATGTCTATTTAGAAGGTTCCGACCAGCATCGGGGTTGGTTCCAATCCAGTTTGCTAACCAGCGTGGCAACCAACGGTATTGCCCCCTACAAAACCGTATTAACCCACGGGTTTACCCTGGACGAAAAGGGCTACAAAATGAGCAAATCCTTGGGGAATACGGTCGATCCCGCTGTGGTGATTAATGGGGGCAAGAATGCCAAGCAAGAACCCGCTTACGGGGCAGATGTGCTGCGGTTGTGGGTGTCTTCGGTGGACTATTCTGCGGACGTTCCCCTGGGGCAAACGATTCTCAAACAGATGGCGGATGTGTACCGCAAAATTCGCAATACGGCGCGATTTTTGTTGGGGAATTTGCACGATTTCAACCCGGCAGAACACGCGGTGTTTTACGAAGATATGCCGGAGTTGGATCGGTATATGCTGCACCGAATGACGGAAGTGTTTGCCGAAGTTACGGAAGCATTCGATACCTATCAGTTTTTCCGGTTTTTCCAAACGGTGCAAAATTTCTGCGTGGTGGATTTATCGAATTTCTATTTGGATATTGCTAAAGATCGGCTGTATATCAGCGCGGAAAATGCCCAACGCCGCCGCAGTTGCCAGACGGTACTGGCGATCGCCCTGGAAAATCTCGCCCGCGCGATCGCTCCCGTATTGTGCCACATGGCAGAGGATATCTGGCAGAATATCCCCTACGAAACCCCCTGCGAATCGGTGTTTCAAGCGGGTTGGGTCCAAGTGGGCGACTACTGGAAAAATCCGGAACTAGCGAAGAAATGGGAAACGTTGCGCTTCTATCGCTCGGAAGTTAATAAAGTGCTAGAAAAAGCGCGGACGAATAAGGCGATCGGCTCGTCGCTGGATGCGAAAATCTTATTATACGTTAGCGATCCCGAACAGCGATCGATCCTCGAAAATCTGAATTCAACCCATAACTCATAACCTATTAAAACCCATGGAACCAAAATACAACCCCAACGATCGCCCCTCAACTTATCAAGTTAGCGAAATTGTCGATCGCGTTGTCGAATTTCTAGCAGAAGCACCGAGTATCCTCGCCTATGGTTGGAAGACATATCGCCGTCCCATTGTCAATGTGGCGATCGTTCTGGCTTTACTGTCGGCGATCGTCGCCATTTTTGATTTCATCGAATCGGTCAACCATCTGATCTTGATCCCAACGTTATTTACAGTACTAGGAATCGTCCAAGCGTTACGATTTGCCTATCGCAACGTCTTGTTTGCCAAAGATCGTCAGAAGTTATTGCAGCAAATCAGATCGGTTAAAAAAGAGTTAATCGGTTCGAGTTCGATTCCCTTGTTAGAGTCCGATCGAGCCATCGAAGTTCAGGCGATCGCCGTTGAAGAACCCGCATCGATCGAGCCTCCTGTCATCGTTGAGGAAACCGCAGTCGAGGAGATCTCTCCAGAAGTTGAAGCCGTACAAACGGCGGAAGATACCAACGCGGTTTTAGTTCCCGAGGAGATCGAAACCCCAACAGAATCCGAACCGATCGAAGATTCGCTTCCCGAAGTTCTCCCTCCGGAAGTTGCCGCTATTTCGGTCGAAGAAGAAACGACTTTAAACCCCGAACCGCTGACAGAAACGACGATTGGGGAAGAAGATGAGATCGTCGGCGAAACCGAACCAGAAGTTGCCTCTTCAGATGCCGAAAGTTCGAGCGAAATCGCTGTCGAACCCACAGCAGAAACAATTGAAACCGTCGAAGAAGTCAAAGAAATTGTCGAAGCGGCGATCAGCGATGCTGACGCTACCGAAGAGAACAAAACAGAGTCCAATGCTCGAGGTTTTCAAAAAAAAACTCCCAACGAAAGCCCAAAAAAAAGCGGCGATAAAACGGAAGGAGTCGTAATAAAAAACACTCCCTTAGAAACAACAGAAACGCCAAGTTCGATCGCCTCTACCCCTGCATCTTTAGACGATCTATTATTCTACACCAATGGTGTAGACGAACTGCGCTATCTCTTCCTCAGTTCTCAAGTTGAATTACTCGACTCTCCTGAAAAACTGGAAGGATTAACCTACAGCCAAAAAACAGAGACTTTCGGTATTGGCGTCGTCAATGCCGAGGGAACTAAATGCGAGCGTTGTTGGAATTATTCAACCTTTGTCGGCAAATCCAGCGAGCACCCCACGTTGTGCGATCGGTGTATCGCTGCCCTCAACGGGAAATTTTAAGACTTACAAGCCTCGTATTGTTGTTTTAAAAAAACTTCTACTTCTGGCAGCGAAGACGTTAAACCGATGTAGAACTCCGTTTCATTTCGAGCGGATTTCTTCCGCACTTTACCGTAAAATTCGCCATCGGAATTTCCGTTATATTTCGGATCGACGATCGCAAATCGAAGATTGCTCAACGGAGAAACTAATGCAAGAGATCGAACGAGCGCACTATGATGTCCCAGTTCGACAACCTCCCCGTCAAATAGGGTATCGCTAACGTGTTTGCCATCTAAAATCGCAAACTTGACGGCGATCGCCTCTGGCAAAGCTACCAAAATATCTTCTTCTTTTTTCAGGAAAAGATCGTGCTTGCCACCAATTCCGGCGATCGAATAAATCGTAATCGGTTTCTTTACCCCTTTGGGCGACACTTTTTGCTCGTCGTCAATTTTAACGATATCTTTCACGAATTCGAGGGTGGACTCGCTAATTAAAATTTGTCCCCCCTCCGTGTAGGATTCGATCCGATAAGTCAAATTCACTTCCCGACCGACAACCCCGTATTTCGTCCGCTTCAGCGAACCAATATTACCAACCACCACTTCACCCGTATTAATCCCGATCCCCATTTCCAATTCCAGATCGAACTCCTTCATTTTGCGGTTCACTTCGGTCATCGCCAACTGCATCGCCACTGCACAAGCGACAGCACGTTCCGGGTCGTCCGGACGGGGAACCGGCGCCCCAAACAGCACCAAAATACCATCCCCCATAAACTCGTCGATCGTTCCTTGATAGGCAGTAATCACATTCGCCATCGCATCCAAGTAAATATTAAGAATGGAGACCACTTCTTTGGCATCTTTGCGTTCGGCAGTTGAGGTAAACCCGCGCAAATCCGAAGTAAGGATGGTAATCGTGCGTTTTTCTCCCCCCATTTCCAAGCCTTCCGGCGTTTCCAAAAGCGTCGCCACCACTTCGTCGGTGAGATAGCGACTGAAGGTTTTGCGGATCTCGCCTGCCGTTCGCGCCACGTAAGCAGTAATCACCCCCACCGAACTGGCTAACGCCAACGCTGGCGGCACGACGGGAATCCACCATCCCCCCAAAAAGGCAACGTAAGCAATCCCCCCTAAACCCCCCAAAACCATCATCGGAGGCAAAAATTTAACAACGCCTTTGGCATATCGCCACTGCCAACTTAAAATCGCACCCGCAGTCGAAGCTACCAGAACCCACAGCCACTCGACAGGATCGGACCAAACTTTAATCAGCGTTCTGCCGTCGAGGGTCGCACTTAAAATTTGGCTAGTGAGATTGGCGTGAATTTCTACCCCACTCATTCGATCGGATACTGCTGTGGTACGGTCCTGTTTCTGCCAAAGTGTACTCAACCACCGCAATCGACGAAAACCTTTCCAGTTTTTATTCGTTCCCCGTGTATAAGGTGTATCCAAGTAATCGTTGAGACTGGGTGCAGTGGAGCCAATGAGTACGATGCGATCGCGAAATAAATTCGAGGGAATTTTATTGTTGAGAACTTCTTGGAGTTCGACAGTTTGGAAACTAGCAGTCGGTCCTCGATAGTTCAATAACACTTGATAGCCCGCATCATCCGCACGAACATATCCGCCGTCATTAGTAGAAAACACGGGAAAAACAGCCGTTTTAAATCTAACCCACTCCTCTTTTTCCGTGACATCTGGAACGATTCCTTCTTTCTCTAAGTAGAGCATGGCTAACCGAAAGGCTAAACTCAGCACTGTATCGCCGGTTTGAGTATCTTGGAGGTAGAACAAACCGCGACGAACTTTGAGATCTGAATCTCGAGGAATATCGTTAGAGGCTACTCGATCGAGTTCTTTGAGTAAAGGCGGTGCTGCCACTCGTCCATTGCCATCATTATCTGCGGTAATCTTTTCAATTCCGATTAAATTCTCGGTAGTCTTAAAGACATCCATCAAACTTTCATAGCCCGGTTCGATCGGTACTTTTCGATCGAGCAAATTTGGATTTTTACGAAAGGTTTCAACCAGGCTATCGTAGTTAGGTGGAACGGGAAGGTCGCGATAAATATCCAAACCGATCACCCTCGGTTGTTGTTGTTTTATTTTGTTGAGAGCATCCGCTAACAGGCGATCGGAAATGGGAAAATTATAAGTTTGTAAATCTTTTTCGGAAATGCCAACAATTACAATGCGATCGTCGGGTTCTTCCTGTGGGCGCCAACGAACCAGTTGGTCGAAAGCCCACAGTTCGGCTCCCTGCAACAACCCCAGCCCGCGAATTAACAGCACCAATCCAGCCGCACTGGGAGCAGCAAATAACACGCCTCGCCACTGCCAAATCTGTCGTTTAAGTTTTGCCCACATAGAGTTAGTTAGTTGTTAGTTGTTAGTTGTTGGTTGCTATCCCCTCACATCCTCATTTTATTTCTACCTTTTGTTCTATAAAATAATCCTCGGTTGCCAATAAAATCTGACGCACCGAGGAAAAATATGGCTTAGAAATAGAGTTTTAGTTATGCGTTGTCAAATCCGGATCGTCACTTGCCGATTCCAAACTACAGCAATCTAGAAACTCTGCATTAACGATTGATTCCTTCATAGAATCTTCAACCTTAATTGCAGCGTACTCAAGTAGGGATTTCCAGCTACTTTCGAGATCTGGTGTATCTGAGTTGCGACGTGCTTCAGCCAGAGTATTGAGAGCCTCGAACCAAATTCCTGCATCTCCGTAAGCCTTGGACTTTTCAATGGATGTCTGCGCCACAGCCAATTGATTCTTAAGAGTTGAAGTTTCCTCGATCCGCTCGACAAAACCATTCATCCAGCTGACTTCAACAGCACCAGTTGGACATCCCATTTCCATATACCACTCATAGCTTTTTCCTTCTTCTAAAACTACTTCAGAAGGAATATTGATGGCAATCATGCCCGATCGATCGGGTAAGTTAAAGGTTGTTTCGTAGATATCTTTATTATCTCCTTTTCCCGGTCCATTTAAATCTGTTAGAACAAATGTAACCTCTTCGCCGATATACTCTTGCGACCCTTTTGTATAGAAAAGTAAAGAAGGTTGTGAGGAGACAGTTAACCCTAAATAAGCTTTTTGATTGGCTTGGTCTTGAATATCTACTTCTGGACTCAAAGCCAAGATTTCCCCGCACAACGGTTCGCCACGTGTAGCCCCACCAACGGCTGTGGTGGGTGCCCCTCGATCGGGTGGGTTAAATTGACTCACTTGCCAGGTTTTCGGAGTTGTTGAAGTGCTGACTCCAGCTTGGGCGGAGATGGCTAAGGTTGCCACTTCCAGGCACATCCCGAGAGACAAGGCAGTGACGATCGATAAAGATTTATTCCAAGCCATGGTTTTCAAGTCCCACTCTATTTATGAAATGACCGACATCTAACTCACTGCTCGAAATTCCAGCACCCTTTAGATCGGGACTTTGTCGAGTCGAGCAGGTTCTGAAACCTCGACGTACGAGAACTTTCTACATAAAGTCGTCTAAATCCGGAAAATTGTTCCGAATTTAACGCTCGAGGTTTGACATTCTGCCTCTATTGTGAATCAAAAAGACAACTGTATCTCGGGATGAACACAATTGTTAAAGTTTTTAAAGCACGATCGCCGAGCCACGGCTGACAGCCGAGCCAAAAGGGACACGCTTCCCTGACCTACAATCTCAATTCTGCGTGGTCAGCCTCGGGTCGGGTAATTCAGCTGCCTCGCGACAGCAATCCAGAAAGGGTTCGCGAGCAAAATTGCCAAGCTGCACGTCGTCATCTTCGAGCAGTGCCGCCCAGTTGGCTGCGAGTTCGGGCGAATCTGCGGTCAGCCGAGCTTGTGCCAGAGTATCTAGGGAATCGAACCAGATTCCCGATTCGGCATAGATTTTCGACTGGGCGCTGGGGGTGAGCGCGAAACGCAAACGACGATCGAGATGGGTGTCGGCATCCACCCGATCGAGCCAACCGACGATCGTGCCGACTTCCCCCGTATCGTCGCAGTTCATTTCGACATACCAGTGATAGCTTTTCCCCGCTTCCAAGGTTAAATGGGGGGGTAAATTGAACCCGACGATTCCCGGTTCTTCCGGCAAGTTTAGAGGAGCTTCGTACAGGAGCGTTTCATTGCTGGCTGCATCCACCTCGTACAGGTAAAACATGACGGTTTCTGATGGATTGCCCTGACTGTGCCAGAAAAAGGTTGGATTGTCCGCAACCGTCAAGCCAAAGTAGCGATCCTTGCTGTCCTTGGGCATGAGCGGCGTGACGCGATCGACAACCGCCGCATCGCAGTAGGTTCCGCGCGTCGCTCCTCCCACTGCCGTATTGGGAGCGCCGCGATCGGGCGGGTTAAATCGACTCACCATCCAGGTTTGATGGGGCGCGGAGGTTGGAGTCGAGCCAACCCGCGTTGCCGATTGAGCGGACGCACTCGCGCCGATTGCCAGTTCCAGCGACAATCCCAGGGAAAAAACGGTTAGATTGAGTAAGGGGTTCGTCCAAGCCATATTGATTCTAGTGTCCCACATTCACCTGATACAGACTGACCCAGAGCTAACCAATTGGGATGCGAAACATGAATATCTTCCCACCAGCGAGGATGTTGCCACAGAGAATCGGTTGTTGTATTCGCGATCGCCTTGAGAACGAGCCATCTAAACTCTCAAGTCAGTTAGCTAACCGAGCATTCAATACTTTCTTGCTCCTTTAATCCTCTATGGTAGACGAATCCTTCAAAATAGGGATCGCATTCGCACCCAGCTCGAATCGGTACTAGGATCGGGTATCTCTAATGTAATTGAAGGTGGAGATTCCGTCTAATAAGGATTCGAGATATCGGACGAACTTTGAACGACGAGCGCTAGCGATTTACAATTTTTTACTTCAAAATGGGCGGTACTGGGATCGAACCAGTGACATCCTGCTTGTAAGGCAGGCGCTCTACCGCTGAGCTAACCGCCCAGTTTGTTCTATAGAATACCAATATACCAGAACTCGCTCGCTTGGGGAATTATCCCAACAGAAAAAATACCCCTATTGCGATCGCATCTTGGATTACGATTGAGTCGTGTCAATCCGGCGAGGTGGAAATGACGATCCCAAAACCGAGTAGCCCCTTCTATCCCCGAGTGTCAGTTTTCCCCGAGCGGGTAGTGGAGTAGTTCGTCGTGCCATCCGGTCGCACTCACGATCGCGTCACCCTCTGGAGTCTGCCCGTTGTTGCCGCGATCGCCTTCGAGCGAACTCGAAGTAGCAATTTAACCTTGCTCGTGGCGGGAGGGTTCTTATTGGGCGGATTGATGTTCGGTCCCGATTTGGATACCTATTCTCGGCAATACCAACGCTGGGGCATTCTCCGCTGGATCTGGTTACCCTATCAAAAAAGTATCCGCCATCGTTCCCCTCTGTCCCACGGTCCTTTACTCGGTACGGCGATCCGAGTCGTCTATATTGCCCTTTGGGTTGCCTTTCTAGGCGCGATCGCCATCAGCCTCTCGGCAGTGGCACGCCAACTCTCTGGCGACGATCTCGCTTGGCACGTCTTGGCATCCCAGAATATTGGAGTCATGGCAGCGTGGATGGGGCGATCGCTACAATCCAACCTTTCCCAATGCTTCGCCCTGCTGGTGGGCTTAGAATTGGGCGCTATGAGCCATTCCCTATGCGATTGGGGAGGTTCGGCTTACAAGCGCTTCCAAAAACAAGGGTTAAAAGGCGTGTTTCCCCCGAAGAACAAAAAGAAACGAAAACGTCGGCGATAATTTGTTTTGGGGTTTGGGGTTTGGGGTTTGAGGTTGGTCATTGGCACACATCTTCTCCCCCCGCTACCCTGGTTGCTTTTCCCTCACCTCCTCAACTCCTGACTTTCTTGCCATCTTCTTCTCCTTCTGCCTTCTGCCCTGGAGCCCTCTGCCTTCATCATTCCCGAACTCCTATCAAAAAACTATGTCTCGTTTTTCTTCTCATCCTTCTGCCGCCACCGATCCGGACGTGTTAGCGGCTTTACAACAGTTAATCGAAGTGGTCGAACGCTTGCGAGATCCCGAGGGAGGTTGCCCTTGGGATTTGGAGCAAACGCCGCAAACCCTGATTCCCTACGTCATCGAAGAAGCTTACGAAGTGGTGGATGCCTTGCGCCGAAACGATCCGGAGGCAGTTGCCGAAGAATTGGGGGATCTCCTCTTACAAGTGGTTCTCCAAGCGCAAATCGCCCGAGAAAACCAACAGTTTTCCCTGGCGGAGGTAGCGCGGGGGATTGCTGAGAAATTGGTGCGACGCCACCCCCACGTTTTTGGAGATGCCACGACCCAAACCCCCGAAGAGGTGCGCCAAAGCTGGGAACGCATCAAAGCGGAGGAGAAGGGAGAAACGGCACAGTCCCAGAGTGTCTCTGCGAAACTTCGCCGCTACGGACAAACCTTACCCCCGTTGATGGCAGGGATGAAAATCTCGCAAAAGGCAGCGGGAATGGGTTTCGAGTGGGAGAATATCGCTGGAGTGTGGGAGAAGTTCCACGAGGAACTGGGGGAATTTCAACACGCACTCGAATGTGAAAGTCGGGAACGGCAAGAGGAAGAACTGGGGGATTTGCTGTTTGTGTTAATCAATATTGCCCGATGGCAAGGGTTAGATCCGAGTGCAGCACTTCAGGGAACGAACGATCGATTTGTCGATCGGTTTTCCCGCGTAGAAGCCTGGATACAACAAACCCATCGAGATCGTCCCCTTAGCGATTTTTCCTTAGAGGAATTGGAAGCACTTTGGCAACAGGCCAAAGCTGAACTAGCGAAGAAGGCGTAGTCGCCACCCCCGAGATCCGCCATTTGGCGGATGACGAATTTGACCCCTAGAGGGTTGAATAATCATATACACCCTGAAACGAATACCAAGTCATGCTCCCACCCTAACAAAAGTCGGTGGGACTTTTATTTTTTTTTAAGGTTAATAATGGGGAATTGGCGATCGACTCCTAGCCACGAACCACTAACCCCAAAGGTGCGTTTCGTTCCGGCGGCACACCCTACCCACTAACCCCGAACAAATTTCGATCGCTGCGATCCCTTAGCCAAAGCTTTACCCCAGGACAAGACGGTCATAATTTGTACGACTTATTCTCGACAAAGAGAGCTAGCCGTTTTAGCCACAAGATTTGTTTTTGACACCCAGTTTGCCCAAACTGGGTTTTTTATCGCAAAAGCAGGACTTACGCAGTCGTGTTAGGACACAAGAGATCGTGGGCAGGGGAGCAGGGGGGGCACTGACAAGGGTAGGTTTTTTACAAAGGTGCGGATTTGAGCTGTCTTGAGCCGGGGAAGCCGGGGAAGCAAAACCTTTGAATTTTCGTTGCCGTCACGCTCTGAATTGCCCGATCGTTAGTCCACACTCACTTGATTGTCAAAAACCTACACCTGTAAGCAGGGGGGCAGGGGGAGAAAGATAAAGATAAAAGATACGCTCATGTTGAATCGGGCTGTCCTAACCTCACTGAATACAGCTATAAAAAGCTAGAGGGAAGAGGGCTCCAGGGCTCCAGGGCAGAAGGGATAACGTTCGATCGGGTCGAGGTTTCGGCGATAGCTGGTGTCCGAACCGATCGGCTCGCAGCTATCGCTGAGTGCTTACTGCGATCGCGCCATGGCATTGAGGACGAATTCGCGGGTGAGGGCGATTTCTTCAGGACAGATTTCGTGGGCGATGTCGAACTCGCGATACTGGGCGGCAATCCCCAACTGAGTGAGGAGATCTCGCGCTTGGCGGGCGGCAGCAACGGGGACGATCGGGTCTTGAGTTCCGTGTAAAATCAGCACGGGGGGTCGGGTGGCGATCGCCGATTCGATGGGAGCGTGCAAGTAACCACTAAATGCCACCAACCCGGCAAACGGTTGGGGTCTGTCCCGATTGAGTCCCACATCCAACGCCATCGCCCCGCCTTGGGAAAATCCCGCCACCAGGGTTCGCGACGGGGGAACTCCGGTGGTTGCTTCCAAACCGTTCAGCCAATCGGTCAGTAAGGTTTGGCTGTCTGCCAATCCCACATACTCGGAGGTTTCCAAGTCATACCACATTTTTCCTTCGGGAACGTGGGGGTGGGGAAATGGCGCGTCGGGACAAACAAATTGATAGTCCGGCAGGCGTAAAAGAGGGGCTAAAGATGCCAAATCTCGAGCGTTAGCTCCCCAACCGTGTAGCAAAACGATTAATCCCTGCGGGGGTTGATTATCATGGGGAGAAATGACGATCGTTTTCATAAATTCGCGATTTGGGGGGTTAGGCGTGGCAGGTCTTCGAGTTGACCGATACTACATAACATGGATCTAACCGTAACATTCAAATTGGCGATCGCCCTGGCATTGGGGCTAATTATCGGTCTCGAACGAGGGTGGGAAAGTCGCGATAGTCCCCAGGGTCTGCGGGTAGCTGGCGTTCGCAGTTTTGGGTTTGCCGGACTGTTGGGCGGCGTCTCGGCGGTCTTAGCGGGCAAGTTGGGGGAAGGCGTGCTGGCAGTCGCTTTGTTGAGTTTGGGGGCGCTAGCGATCGTTTCTTACGGGTTGACTGCCAAAAACAGCGAGGATTTCGGCATTACGACAGAACTGGCACTGTTGATTACCTTTATTTTAGGGGCAATGTCGGGCAGCGGATTGGAAGGGGAAGCGGTGTCGGTGGCAGTGGTGACGGCTGCGTTGTTAGGCTTCAAGCAAGAATTGCATCAGTATTTAGAACGGTTGGATCGGCGAGAATTGTTGGCAACGCTGCAACTGTTGCTGATTGCTGGGGTGGTGCTGCCGTTATTGCCCGATCGCGATCTCGGTCCGTGGAATGCCCTCAATCCCAAGGCGATCGGTTTTTTGGTGGCGTTGATTGCCGGAATTTCCTATGTCGGTTACTTCGCCATGAAGGTGTTGGGAACTCGCGCGGGGTTGCTGGCAACTGCCGTTCTCGGCGCGATGGTCTCGTCTACGGCAGTCACGGTGTCGTTCGCGCGGATGGCGCGGCAGGGAGAGGGTGCGATTCCGGTGTTGGGGGCGGGAATTTCCCTAGCGGCGGGGACGATGGCGATTCGCATCCTCATTCTGGTAGGGGTGGTCAATCCGGCACTGCTGGGTGCGTTGGCGGTTCCCATTGCTCTGTTGGCGATCGTGCCGTTGGTGGCTGCCGGGGCGATCGTGCTGCGCCAATCTTCGACGGAATCTGCCGCTTCTGTGGAACTGCGCAACCCGATCGAATTGGGTTCGGCGCTGCTCTACGGTGTCGTTCTGTCGGTGTTGTTCGTCCTCATCCGCGCCGTGGAATCCACCGATTTCGGTCGAGAAGGGATTTACGCGCTGGCGGCGATTTCCGGCATTACCGATGTTGATGCCGTTAGTTTGTCCCTGGCGCAGGCAACTCAGCGAGAGTTGCCTGTATCGGTGGCGGCAACGGGGATTCTGATTGCGGCGATCGTTAATACGCTGGTGAAAGCGGCGATCGCCACCTCGATCGGCGGTTGGCGTCTGGCAAAATGGTGTGCGACCATTTTGCTGGCGGCATTGGGGTCGAGCGTTTTGGCAGCGCTGCTCTTTAAGTAATAAGTAATAAGTAACCTCAGTACGGGTTAAGCAAAACCCTGTATCCCTTGTTGGGGTTTGGGGATTTTAGATTTTAGATTTGGGGTTGGGATCTATGACCCATAACCGATCTCGGGTCACCGTTTCACCAATTGTGAAAAACATACCCTTGAGAGACCCCCTGTTCCCCCGCTCATCTCCACCAGAAACAGTCTTTTCCCCAGTTAGGGTGTTTGCTGGAGTTCGGGGCGTTCTTCGTCAACGATCGCCCCTTCGACGGGACAAACTTGCAGGCAAATCCCGCAATCGATACAGGTCGAAAAATCGATCCAGTACCAATCCGTTCCTTTGGTATTTTTTCCCGGTCCTTCGTGAATGCAGGCAACGGGACAAGCATCGACGCAATCGGCGACGCCTTCGCAAGTGTTGGTGACAATGGTATGTGGCATGGGTAATGGGTAATGGGTAATTAGAGTTTGGGTTTTGGGGTTTGGGGTTCGGGGTTTGAAGTCATAAGTAATCAGTGTTTTTTTACCAATTACCAATCGGTCACGGTTTCCTCACCTCTTTATCCCCTCACCTACAGCGTTTCGATTTCCGAGGAACCGTCGGGATCGATCCAGGCAATTTGACCGATTTGACGGCGCCCGGCGTAGTCCCGAACGATCTCTGGGGTGTCGCCCTCGCCCAAGGCAACCTCAACGCGCACTAACTGGGGAGACTGCCGCAGTTTTTGCGCGTATGCCAGGGTTGCCGCTTGAGCTTGAGGGGTTTTGGCAACCACCAGCCAATCGCTAGGCGGGGTGCGATCGGGCAATTGCCCCGTGGATTGGAGGGCTTGTTGCAAGTCTTCCAGATTCAGGGCGAAGCCGATACCGGGGAACTCTTCTCCCTGGGGATGGTATAAGCTCAAGAGGCGATCGTAGCGACCTCCTTGCCCTAAAATCCGGGTTCCCGAGTCCGTTTCCCCCACCACTTCAAAGACGATGCCCGTGTAGTAGTCCAACGGTTGAATCAAGCTCAAATCCAGAACAGCCGACTCGAGAATTGAGGGCGAAGAGGGGGCATCCTCCAAACCCGCGCGACTCCGATCGCATTCACCCAGTAACTCGAACAACCCCTTGAGATTTTCTAAGGTCTTGCGGGCATCAGCATCGAGATCGAGATGCGACAATTTTTGCAGCACGTCTTGGGGACGACCCCGCAGATCGAATAAAAAGAGGGCGCGTTGGCGCAGTTCCGGCGTCAGGGGCAAGGTCTCTAACGCTACCCGATCGAGGTGAGACATCGCCCGCCGCACGGCTTCTCGCAGGGGAGCGGGAAAGGGTTCGAGGAGCGATCGCGTCAGTCCCGCTTCGCCGATGACGATCGACACCCGATCGAGTTGCAAATTCTGCAAGCAGTTGGCTAGCAGCAGCAAGATTTCGGCATCAGCCAGAGTTCCCCCCGCCCCCAACAGTTCCACCCCCGCTTGGTAAAACTCCTGTTGCTGTCCGTGTCCGCCGTTGCCATCGCGGCGGAAGACGTTGGCATTGTAGTACAGGCGTTGGGGAAAGGTGGTGCTCGCCATGCGGGTGACAGCAGCACGAGCGATGGAAGCGGTCAACTCCGGACGCAATCCCAAAATTTCGTCGTCGGCATCTTGGAATTGTATCACCGTCGATCGACCGATCGCCCCGCCCGCCATCAGGGTATCCAAGCGTTCCAGGGTCGAAGTGATAATCCGATGATAGCCCCAGCGCTGAAAGACCGATCGCAATCGCTTTTCGATCCAGCGCTTTTGGGTGACATCGAGGGGCAGCAAATCCCGCGCCCCAGCGGGGGGTTGATAAACCATCGTTCCTTAGTTAATTTCTATTTCTTTTTCCCACCAAATAATCCACCAAACAATCCACCACCCCCGTTCGATTTGGGTTCGGTTTTTTTCGGTGATTTGGCTCCAGCCGTTTGACGGGTGATTGCCGCTTTCGCCACCATTTGGTTGATGAGCTTGCGGACTTCGAGGGCGACGGGTTCTTGGGGGTTTAATTTGAGGGCTTGGGTGACGTGCTGCTTTGCCAGAGTCATATAGGCAGTCGAGGGTTTGATCTGATTTTGCGCGAAATATAACTTGCCCATCAGTCCGTGTGCCGTACTGCTGTTGGCATCGAGCTTGAGGGCTTCCTGCAATTCTTTCCGTGCCATCATCAAACTATTGAGATCGTTTTTGTGGATTAACCCGGCAGCGCGATTGCAGTATTGTTCCACGTAGGGGTTTTGCCGAGAGGTGGGAGCGGTTGCCCCGACGCCAGCCGTGGTGGGCGGTTGAGTGGTCATGGGCAGTCGAGTCACCGGACGCGGATCTTTTTTAAGACCGCTGCCCGATCGTTCTTTCCGCAACAGATACACTAAGTTAAGTTCGCTGATGTCGGCGATCGTCTCCAAGGTTTGGCTTAAGTTATCGTACTGCTTTTCGGCGATCTGAGCGAGGGTATTTTTGTAGGTTTGCTCGAAGGCGGCGCCTTGCAATAATTGTTTGGCGGCGTCGCTTTTTAGGGAGACCGACGAGTCTTCTTGCACGAGGCGTTTACCCATCATTTTTAGCAAGATCGCGTATTCGTCCCGTTCGCGATCGTTCGATAATTTGGCGTAAGCGGGGTTGGCTAACTTCGACAGTAAAGCCTCTGCCATTTGTTTGTCTTCTGCTTTACAAATATCGGGATGTAAGCGACGGGCGATTTTCAGAAACCGCTTGCGAATTTCTCCGGCACTGGCATCGATGGGCATTCCCAAGATGGCGTGGTGGTCGATGAAGTCGAATTTAAACAGCCCCCGGTTGAATTCAAAAGACATGATGCGTTGCTCTCCTTCCTTGCCATTGCTTCTTCTTTTACTTTACTGGTCTAGCTCTGAAATCCGCACCCAATCTTTCGGTTTGACTTGTAAGAGACGATGGCTCAATTCGTTGTGAATGCGACCGTTGGTTGCCAAAATTCGCCCGGATTCGATCGCCAAAGGAGTGCGATCGTATGCGGTGACGCAACCTCCTGCTTCTCGGACAATTGCCACTCCCGCTGCCATATCCCAGGGAGACAACCCTCGTTCCCAATAACCGTCCAACCGCCCGCAGGCGACATAAGCCAAATCTAAAGACGCCGCCCCCGCCCGTCGCACGCCGTGGGTCAGATGGGTGAGGTAGGCAAACTCCGCATAGTTATTATCCGGTTGGGTGGTGCGATCGTAAGCAAAACCCGTGACTAACAAACTTTTGTCTAAAGTTGGAGTGGTCGAGACCCGGATGGGGAGACGGTTGCGGGTTGCCCCCAATCCCGTTGCCGCCCGAAAGAGTTCTGGGCGAAAGGGATCGAAGATGACGCCGACTTCGGGAACGCCGTCGATTAACAAGCCAATGGAAACGGCAAAGCAGGGATATTGGTGGGCGTAATTGGTCGTGCCGTCGAGGGGATCGATCGCCCACAGATAGGGACTGTCGGTGTCCCCCAAGCGTCCCGACTCTTCAGTGAGGATGTCGCGATCGCCGAAGTGGCGGCGCAATACTTCTAGGATAGCCACTTCCGAAGCCCGATCGGCATCGGTGACCAAATCTCCCGGACGACCTTTTTCTTCAATTTCGTCGAGTTTTCCCCAATAGGATTGCAATACCGCACCGCCTGCGAGGGCTGCTTCGGTGGCAATATCGAGGAAAATTGGTAATTCTGTGGTTCGATCGCTCATGCGAGGGTTCATTTTAACGGGAGGACAGAAGAAGGAGTTCGGGAGGGGAAGAGAGCCGGGGAGGCAGAGGGAGCAGGGGGAGCTTTCTTGAGCCGGGGAGGCAGGGGAAGAAGAAGTTTGCCAAACCCCAAATGACCAACACTTATCGATTTTGACGGCGAAACTCTGCCGGAGTTTGACGCATAGGGCGATCGGAGTTCCAAATTCCCCTGCCCGAGATCCGAGCGGATTCTTGGGCTCGCTGGAGCGTTTCTTGGTATTTTACATTGGGAGATCGAGGCATGGCTAGGGCGTATCCGGAGGCAACCAGTTGCTCGTTAACGAGTTGGTTTCCCACCCACAGGTACGCGAGCCATCGCCCGTATCCGTCCTGCTTTTCGATGTCGAATTCCCACCGCACCGACTGCGACCCCACCAGTTGTTCTAACGCCTGTTTCGCCTCCATCCCCCAAGGTTGTTGTTGCAAATCCGGGGCGTCAATGCCGATCAGTCGTACGGTTTGAGCGGTTTGGGCGTTTTTCCCAAAATTGACAATCTCGACGGTTTGACCGCTAACGACTCGCCGAATCTCGATGGAATCTCCCGACGGCGCGATTGGTCGATCGCACCCTCCCAGTAATCCGACAAGACATAGCATAATAGCCAACAACTTAACTTTGAAAATTGTCATTTGTTATTGGTCATTGGTCACGGGTCACGGGTAGGGAATGGTGCGTTTCGTTCCGGTGGCACTCCCTACCAAACTCCTTCTCTGACTAATCTTCATCCAACGGCAATCCGGTGCGGACTTTCCCTTTGCCGAAGTAACGACCGAACTGAAGTTCGTACACTTCGTCTTCGTCTTGAGTTTCGACCTCTAAGTCCGATCGCGCGTAGCTGACGCACAGCAGTGCGTACCCTTGTTTTTGCAGGTGGGGGGACAATCCCATCGCTTCTGGTTGGACGAGTTCGCCCGACAAAACGCGCACGGCACAAGTGGTACACGCGCCGTTGCGGCAGGAAAAGGGTAAGTCAACACCTTGATTTTCCGCGCTGTGGAGGATGTAGCGATCGTCACTGACGCGAACGGTGTAATGCTTGTCGGTTTGGCGGTGGTGAATTTTGACGGTGTGAAAACGGGTCATGGGAATTTTGGGTAATGGGTAATTGGAGTTTGTTAGTGGCTGGCGCAAGTGTGGCTGTTTCTCTCATCTTCTCATCCGATCGCCCTTTATATAGCGATAACGATCGGTCGTCAGCTATAAAAACAATTGCCGCTGGGTCTTTTTCCTTCTTCCTTCTGCCTTACTCACCAATAATTTTTCGATTTTCTTCCCAGGAGTCGAAATATTCTGTTATGATGGTTAAGCTCGCATCGCGAGTCAATCTAAATATTCCCCTGGAGAGGTGGCCGAGCGGTTTAAGGCGCAGCACTGGAAATGCTGTTTAGGGGTGACTCTAACGAGGGTTCGAATCCCTCCCTCTCCGTTAGTTTCCAACTAAACCAAAAAGGCGATCGCGACCGATCGCCTTTTTCTTATCTAATTCCCATCTGCCAACAGGTTCGGCACTTTACCATTAGATTTCCAACGTCTTGTTGTGGAAGAGGAAACCAGCAGCCACACCTGCCAGGGATGGAAAAATTAGGAACAACCACAACTGAGAAATTGCTTTAGCTCCAGCGAAAATTGCCGGTCCCAAGCTGCGGGCGGGATTGACGGAAACTCCGGTCACGGGAATGCCGACGATGTGAATGACTACGAGGGTA
This sequence comes from Oscillatoriales cyanobacterium M59_W2019_021, assembly GCA_015295945.1. Taxonomy (GTDB): domain Bacteria; phylum Cyanobacteriota; class Cyanobacteriia; order Cyanobacteriales; family Geitlerinemataceae; genus DVED01. Next base: position 45,159 of record DVED01000065.1, read on the forward strand.
ATCCCAATCGCCAAACCTGCCATTTGAGTGGGAACGCCATTTTGGGTCGATCCTAAAATCACGACAGCAAATAGGAAGGTAGCGACGAACTCAAACACAATTGCCGCCAGAGTATTGTATTCTCCCAAATAGCCTTTACCCCAGCCATTTTGCCCCAAGCCACTGACGGCGAGATCGTAGGCTTCTAACCGTCCGGTGACGATAACGGCGAGGACGGCAGCCCCAGCGATCGCCCCTAAAAGTTGCGCGATAATATAATTAATTGCCCAAATCCTTACCCGTCATCCGTCCGGCAGTGTACGCCGCCAAACTAACGGCGGGATTGATGTGGCAGCCGGAAATCGGACCGATGCCGTAAGCCATACCAATCAGGGCAAATCCGAAGGCGAAGGAGATGCCTAACAAACCCACGCCGCCTAACTGTTCGCCCCCGACAACGACCAAATTGGCAATGACCGCACTCCCACAGCCCAAGAAAACCAGCGTAAACGTGCCTATAAACTCCGCAATGTACTTTTTCATAGACCTTTTCTGCATTTGGATGCTAAAAACGCTATCACTTTACCAGAAACACCGTAATATCGCGTAAAAACTTAAGAAAATATACTGAAATTGCCCGTAAAAATAACGAAACACGAAAAATTTTGACGATCGCCAACGAATTTCACGATCGCCCATCCTCAGTATTCGCGGAAACATACCGACACACTACGTCAACCGGGTGAAGTTAACACGTACGTACGATCGAGACAAGTTGCGAAATGTCATGCCTTCAACTTTCTTTAATGGAGAGTTGAAGGCATGAATGTCACTGAAAAAATTGCTCGATCGAATTCTCAGGCGATCGAGCGACAGCCTATCTTAGCAACAATCGAGGAGGATGACCCATTAAACCTTGATTCTCATAAGTTCGTCAAAAATTTAACTGAAGTTGTAATGTTTTTTCACATAGCGGCGAATCTGCCAGGTACACGACATTCCGGCAGGAAATGTCACTAAATCGCCTTTACCCATTTCGACGGGTTGACCGCCCTCGGGCGTCACGACTACATCTCCTTCCAAAAAGTAACAGGTTTCTGCCATATCGTAAGTCCACGGAAATTCCGAGACTTCTTTCGTCCAAATGGGCCAACTGGAAATTCCCAATTCGTCGAGTCGCTCCGGACTGGGTTGGCGTTCGATTTTGATGTCTAATTTTTTGAGTTCCATAGAGTACGGTTCGATCGCAAAGCGACTCCGGAGGAGTATCGCGCGTTCGGTTCGAGTTTACCAGTTTTCCGCGAAACCTATCCAAATGCGATGTTTTTCCCAGCGATCGAATTGCTTCTAAGGGACATTCAAAGCACCATTAGCCTGAAGCCAGTGCTTTTGTGCCGCAGTCAGTCCTCGAGCTTCTGTAAAGCTGGCGTCGCGCACCCAACTGTTGGTAAAATCTACCCGATCAAACACCGCATTTTCAAAATTGGCATTCTGCAAGTCCGCACCGTTGAAGTTGACATTCGACAGCGTTGCCCCTTGGAAATTAGCATTAAAAAACGAGGCTTCGGTACAATCTGCGTTTTCCAACTCGGCATTTTGCAGGGTTGCCGCCAACAAGTCGGCACCTTGCAAGACGATCGAAGTTAAACGAGCGGCGTTCAGGTTGGCAGCTAGCAAATTCGCTCCGGTTAAATTGGCTCCCGCTAAATCCGCACGGTTGAAATTCGCTCGTTCTAGGTTGGCTTTACACCAAACCGTGTTTTGAAGGCGAGCCGCTTCTAAATGAGCGAGATATAAATTCGCACCGCTAAAGTTCGATCGTCGCAAACACGTTCCCCCCAATCTAGCTCGTTCCAAGTTTGCCGCGCTGAAGTTGGCTTCGTCTCCTCGTGCGGCACGCAGATCGGCGCTGGAGAAGTTGGCAAGGGGAGCTTGCAGGCGATCAAGGCAGGCGCTATTAAAATGGGCTTTGCTGGCGTTGGCTTCGCGGCAATTGGCATCGCTGAGGTCGGCATTATTCAGCCACGCATGGGAGAAATTTGCCCCGACTAAGTTTGCACCGGCTAACCGCGCAAACCCCAACACGGCATGGCTCAAATCGATCTGCTGACCGGAAACGCCTAACAAATTTGCCGATCGCAGATACGCGCGAGATAACCGACCCCGATCCAAGTTTACCCCTTGGAGATCGATCTGGCTCAGATCGACTCGGGTGAGCGCTTGTCCGCCGTGCAATCGAGCGATCGCTTCGTCTTTGCTCAGAACTGTCATGGGCTTGCTTTAAATTTTTTGAAAAGAATTAGAGTAAATTTCTGTATCGAAATATACTTTATTTTTTCTATTTTAGGGGCGATCGGACTGACGATCGGCGTGAGGTCAATAAAGCGTAACAAAATGCGAATCCGACATCGGGAATACCGAAACTCCTCGATCGCGTAGGATATTGTAGAAGCGCAAGGTTGACCCTCAGCGATTTGTCCAGTTTGAGAAATGGGGTTTCCCACGCAAGATCGATCGTTGTTGCCAGATGGGTAAAGTTTACGGTTTAGACACGGCAGAACAACGATCGAGATACCAGCGCCAAGGCAAATCTGTACCTTGAGAAATGCCGATGCGCGTGGTTTGTACCAAATCCAGTTGCCACTGGGGGGCGCGATGTTCCAAACTCAGGGGTTGACCCGGATATAAGGTTTGTCCGGATAAACGGCGATCGATCCCCAGGATGCGGCAGAGTTTCCCCGGTCCGGCGGCGACTCGGTGAGCTTTTGGTTCTCGCGTGCGATCGACCCATGGCGGAATTGAGTCCAGTTGTAGCGCTCGAATTAAGACAGCACTGGGCAAACCTTCTTCATCGGTCACAATATTCAGACAGTGGTGAATGCCATAAATTTGGTAGACGTACGTGGTTCCGGCAGCCCCGAACATATGGCGATTGCGATCGCTGAGCCGCCGATACCCGTGACACGCGGGATCTCCGGGTGCGTAGGCTTCGGTTTCGACGATGAGTCCTCGAAAAACTCGTCCGTCCTCGAATTGTCGCACGAGGGTACAGCCGATGAGATCGGGGGCGACTTCCGGTGCGGGACGCGCCAGCCAGGAGGGTTCGATCGTCGGTTGAGTGTCCACAGCCTTCTGCCTTCTACCTTTTGCTATAGATAATAAAGACATTCCGATCTCAAGAATCGACCCGAAATTCCAGCCCGACCTATGCCCATGTCCGAAACGCAACTGCAACTCGATCTCCATCGCCGGACGCTACATTTGCCCCAAATGCAGCTTTCGTACTTGGAATGGAATTCCGGGGGCGAACCCCTGTTGTTACTCCACGGTTTAGCTGACTGCGGGACGGTGTGGGTGAGCTTGGCGGAGGATTTGAGCGATCGTTACCACTGTATCGCCCCGGATTTACGGGGACACGGCGACAGCAGCAAACCCGATCGCGGCTACCGCTGTCAGGATATTATTGCAGATCTCGAAGCGCTGATGGATCGCGTGGGTTGGTCTTCGGCGCACGTATTGGGGCATTCGTGGTCGGCGAAAGTGGCGGCGGTGTGGGCTAGGCAGCATCCGGAACGTTTTCGATCGCTGGTGTTGGTCGATCCGTTTTTTATCGATCGCTTGCCGGGTTGGATGACGCTAACCTTTCCCCTCCTGTATCACACGTTACCTTTTCTCAAACTCGTGGGTGCGTTTGATACCTACGAACGAGCGCGAGAACAAGCTCAACAACTCAAGCAGTATCGGGGATGGAGCGAATTTCAGGAAATGGTTTTTCAAGCCAGTGTCGAACAAAAACCGGACGGACGTTGGGGCAGCAAGTTCGTCACCCAAGCGAGGAACGAGATTTTTAAGGATACGATGCAAGTGGCGGGACTGACAGAGGCGATCAACATCCCCACGCTGTTCGTGCAACCGGAAACCGGACTGAATCGCACGGCGTGGCAACTGAAGCCCTTTCGCACCTACCTCAACAATCTGGAAATTCGCCAAGTTCCCGGCAATCACTGGGCGTTTTTGGTCGAACCCAAGGCATTCAATTCAACGGTGGCGGCATTTTTAAACGGGCAAGGGTGAGGAGAAGGAGTTCCGAATAACAGTGACCCGTGACCGAGAAGAATACAGAAGTTTAGGAGTTTAGGAGAAAAACGAGTGCCAAGCGATCTCTTTATATTCTGAACTTCTGTAACTCCTGTAGGCGTAGCCAGGGCGCTTACTTCTGAACTCCTTTCAATTAATATCCCGATTCTTCTTCGTACTCGGGAATTTTGGTTTTGCTGGGCAGGTTGACTTTCGGTGCTTGATAAGATGCGCGACGATCCTCGTCGGATGCCCAAGCATCGGCTTCGATGTCCTCGTATTCGTCGTATTCGGCGTATTCGGGGTACTTTTCTTCCCGATTGCTCGGTTCGGGTTCGTACTCCATTTGCTGGTAGTGATCGCGGCTGGTTTCGTTCCAGTTGTCTTCTTCTTCGTACTCGACGTAAACTTCTTCGGGTCGTTCGGCGTAGATGGGTTGCGGATCGCGCTCGCGTAGGGATGCCGGAGTTTGACGCCAGTCGTCGTCTTCGCTCCACGCTTCGGCGGCTACCGGGGGGGCTTGGGTGCGTTCGGGGATGGGAGCCGTACGCACGCCGCTTGCCAGTTGGTTTTCCGGACGTGCCACGGGAGAGTAATACTCTTCGTCTTCTTCCCGTTCCCAAGGTGCCGTTCCCAATCCCAATCGCTCTAAAACGCCAACGCTAAGCTGAGAGAGCCGCTCTTGAGCGTTTTCAAACACGATCAGCCGATTGGGTCCGCTGCTGACGATTTCCTCGATGGGGAGTTCGTAGGTGCTGAGGATTTGTTCGGGGATTTGGGGAATGCCGATGGAGGCGATAATGAGGGAGACGAGGGTTCCGTCTTCGGTGTCGAATTTGAAGCCGCGCACTCGTCCGAGAAGATCTCCGGTTTCGGTGATCACTTCGCTTTGGATGAGGTTGCTATAACCTTCAACGTCGAGGTCGTCTTCGATCGCTTGCTCGTCTTCGACCAAAATTACGTCGCCGATTTGACCGATCTCCGACAGCCTCATGTAGCGAGGAAGTGCTGTCATTGCCAAAATGTTTTCCCGGACGCCAAGAGCAACGACTTGGCGGCGATCAATGTCCACCCACAGTTGACTGACCACCCCCAGCCGTTTTCCGGTGTCGCGGGTGATGACTTGGGTTCCCAATATCTCAGAGCGTTGACGGATGTGTTCTGTTGTCATTACAGGTGGAATCCCGAATCTCGAATCCTAAATCATATTCATACATTGTAATATCATACGCAGGAATCGTGGTCTTGCAACCTTGATCGGGGTTTGGGGTTTGGGGTGGATTGGTCATTGGTTATTGATCGATTGCGAGGATAAAACTGTCGCGGCGGTGAAAGTCGGGTCGATCGCCTGTGTGGGTTAATGCCCAGTAGGTGACCGTTTCGTCGATATTTTGAATCACGGCGGTAATGGCGAGGTCTAGAGGTCGATCTCCCAATTTTAGGCGATCGAGATTGAGTTTAACGGACAGTGCGAAGCGATCGTCATCGCGATCGATTGTAAAGGGGAGTTCGGTCAAGGTGGATTCGGTCTGCATTTTGTGGCGGTAATCTTCAAAATGATAGACGTTCCAGTCTCCGCTCGGGGAACAGTTGAATTCCCAATACTGAGGTTCGTTAGGGATGCTGACGAACCATTCAAAGCAGGTTTTGCGCCACAATTCATCCTGACGTTTGGGCGAATCGGAAGGGGCAGGAATGGCAATTTTTTCTAGATCGCCAAGAAGTTGGTATTGGAGAGAGAGATGGTTCTGGCAGCGATCGATTTTGCCAACAATCTCGATGTCTGGAATGGGGCGATCGGCTCCAAAAGGTATGAGTTTAAAGTCGATACTCATGAGTCATTTTTTGAGTTGTCTTTAAACATTAAAGCATCTTCATAGTTTTTCAAATCTAAAAATTCTTCCCATCGAATTGTACCGATTTGTTTAAAGCCTTGTTTGAGGTGGAAATTCATCGATCGCTGGTTGACGATCGGGTTAATGACGACGAATAAGGAGAAAAACGAGTTGGGAAAGGTGTCGTAGAGCGATCGATACATGAATTGTGCGACCCCTCGACCGCTCCATTCTGGTTGCGTGGCTAAAACTTGAATGAAAATATGTCGGGGATCTCGAACTTTATCTTGGTAACTTTCCTCGTTCCAATCAATTTGTTTCAACATCTCCGTTGATATTTTGGGTTGGGAGATGGCAACAAATCCCAGAATGTCGTTCGCTCGCGCTGCTACCCAGTATTGAGTTCCCCGACTCAGATTGTCTCGAACAGACTGTTCGTTCACTTCGGCAATTAAAAAACCGCGATCGAGCGATGTTAAATTCATTCTAACATTGGAGTTATGGATATTAACAATCTCGGGAATATCGCGATCGTTAGCTTCTCGAAAGGTTAAATTGAGAGCGGACATCAAAAATAAATCTTATGATTGAAATTGTTTGAAGATTAGAGCAATCGATCTCTCTCGAGATTCGATACTTTCAACGAGCTTAAATTGCACGATCGCTCTGGCTAAGTTATGTTCCGGATATCGCACTTTAAAATAAATATTTCCCGCGAGATAGTCGGTAAAAAATCTCAGTCCGAGTTCAAAGGTAATTAATCGAATGGAATCGTAAAAATAGGCGAGATCGTTTTCAGTCAGAAAGGTATGGGTAACGGCAAGATAGCTGTGTAAAATTGCTCTACATAAATCGGTATCGAAATAAACCTCGTCCCAATTTTGGGTTTCTTCTCCTGCTGGATTGCAAGCCGATCGCAAACAGTCGCCGATGTCGTAGTGAATTAAACCCGGCTTGACGGTATCTAGATCGATTAAACTGACTGCTTTTTTCGTTTGGCGATCAAACAAGACATTATTAATTTTAGGGTCTCCGTGCATCAATCGCAGGGGTAATTTTCCTCGTTGTTTTGCAGCTTCTAGAACAGGAGCAAGTAACGCGCGATCGCCAATGAATTTCTCGCAATATTGGGTATCTGGCGTCTCTGGGTGAGTTGTCTTTTCTCGGACTATTTCGTACTGTTGTAAATAACGCGGTGTAATGTGGAAACCTTCGAGGGTATCGGCTAGTTTTTCTGGGGGTAAATCGATCGTTAAACGGTGAAATGTTCCTAGCGCGTAACCCACTTCGGCGGCACGTTCGGCATCGTCGATCGTATCGAACGATTCGGCATTTTTGATCGCGCTCATAGCCCGCCAAAATGACCCATCTGCGTCGATATGATGGTCTTGTCCTTTTTCGGTCAAAAATACTACAGGAACATCCCAACGGCGATCGGAGGATGTGCTTTGACAGCGCGAGCGCATATGTTCGGTACAGATTCGTATATTCTGCATCACCCATTGGGGTTGGCGAAACACTTGGGTGTTGATGCGCTGTAAAATAAAAGATGTTTCGGGTTGCGAAGCGGTTGTTGCCAGAAAAGTATCGTTAATATTTCCGTTTCCCAATGGACGAACTCGGGTGACATTTTTATCGGGGGTAAAAGTATTGGCAATGGCAACCAGCTTATCGGTCATGGGTCTCGTTTTCTAGGTTAATTTTTCGCGCGATCCTCCTCCGGAGTCGCTACGCGATCGAGGCGTTCTAAAATTGTAAACTATTCCCGTGCCAATTACCGATTACCCATTCCCATTTTTCGTATTTTGCCAATCTTCCAAGGCGGCAACGACGAAACTGGCGAGGGGATGGTTGAGGAATTGTTCGATCGCCGAAATTCCTCCCGCTTTGCTAGCACTAAGAAGACGTTGGCTCAGCGAGGGATTTTCATCGACGAGGCGAACGATTTCATCGGCGAAATTGTTTTTGGCGGCTCTCGTATCGGTGGTATAAGTTTGTGAAAGTCTCACCATTAATTCTTGAATTTCTTCGGCAGCGTCGGCGAGGTTTTGGGAAGTGACGATTTTGTTTCCGGCGATCGCGTCTCCGGCAACATTTCCCGTTTGCATTTTATTTCCGGCAACTTTATTGCCCGTAAATTTATCGCCTCGAACGTAATCGTCGTGAAGGTGTTGTTGTTTGTCGTGGCTCATTTCTTGTTCCTGTTGGTTGTTGTTATTTAGGGTGAGAGAAAAATTGACGCTGGGAGGCGGTGGTGGATTTCTCGGTTTGGCTCGATCGCGCCTAAATTTAGGGATTCGATCGCGATCAAACTTTTCAGAAAACCCCTCTCGATAATCGCCATCGAAGAATTCCGGATAATCGAAAGCATCGGTAATTACCCCATCAATTAAACCGCGCACGTTGACATCTTCTCCGCTCTCGTGACATTCGATCGTGAATCGACCGCGATCGAGGCATTTGTAGAGGCGATCGAGGGGAAACATAAAGGGAATTGGGGAATTAAGACCTAACCCCTCGCTGTCATCCTATAGCGTTTTTTTCACTCGTCGCGATCGCGTAGCGACTCCGGAGGAGTATCGCCCGTAAAATCGATAATATCCCCACCCATACAACCCATTGGTCGCCACCAAAACCACTCGCACCCACCACAGTTCCACTCGGGGAAAAAGCCACACCGTCGCCATCGCCACCAAACTCAATTCCACGGCTGCGGCGATCGATCCGTAATGTTTCGGGTCCCAATACGAAACCGGACTGATAAACCGATAATCGCTCAGCGGAAAAAAATGGCGGTGCGCGTCGCTATTGTGGACGGGAAAATCTTCCAAGGAATGCAAGATACAACTGAGGGCAATGATTTGACCGATCTCCCACCCGAAAAACCAAGACATGAGCCATCCCAAAAATGCGATCGGAATGGAATGAAAAAATGCGACGATATTTTGCATAACGGGCGCATAATAGGCTTCGCCCCAAATTGTTTTTTCGGGCAACCGTGCGATCCATTTCGCCCAAAGATAAAAGCCAAAAATCGGTAAATCTGGTAAAATTGCCCCAAAGGCGATCGCCCCTGCACTGGGCGAAATTTGGCTCAATAAGGCAACATTCAAAATGGCATGACTGGGGGTGTTCATGGCTCTGCACTAAGGTTGGCTAGATTCTAAATATCGCCGGGAACTTAAGTTCCCAGCTAACAGCAAAAGTCTTTTTTAGAAGACTAGAAAAAAATGGCAGTCCATTTCAATGGAGTTTCGCAATTAGCCTGGGGTTTAAACTCCAGGGGGGTTATGGTTAAGCTGCGGAATATATAAATTCACGTAAATCATAAAGTCGATTGTCCTAAATGGTCTAACTCCGATCGGGCAAACTCGATCGCCTCTTGGGCAGTCGCAATTTGACCGCAAGCACGGGCGATTTGAATGGCGGTTAACAGGCGACCGATATGGGGTCCTTTGGACAAATTCAGCGCCATCATTAAGGTTTTGCCATCGACCAGGGGTTGGGGATGCGCGACGGGATCGTCGGGGTTGACAAATCGATCGATTAATGGAGCGATCGCCTCTAACTCGATTCCCGAGGCAACGGCAAATAGGGCAAACGCCGGAAACACTGCTCCTACGGATTTAAACCAGAAAAACAAGTCGGAAACGGACAACTGGGCAATCGCCTCGGCGGAATTGACCGACTGCCAAGCTTGGAGAACGGTGACGACGCTGCGGATTTCCGCGCGAGAATATTTGAGGCGCATCAGTTCGCGATAGGCAATGTCGGCGTCGTCGGATACCAAACAGGCGAGTTTGGCAACCGTCACCCAATTGGCGCGTAAGGTCGATCGCAAGTCCCGAGAGAGTTCGGCAGCGAATTCGGGGTAAAGTTCGCTTGATCGATCCGCCGCGCGATCGACGTCTCGCCCCCGCATTGCCCCCTCAACCGTGGCGCTGGGGAACCAACTGCCCAACACCCCATCCGCCAGTGCCGCCAGCAACCAAGGCGTTCCTTGGGGCATTTTTAATAAATAGCTCAACTCCGAGTTCACCCGTTCGGCGGCAACCCGACTCAACCGGGGGGCAAACTGACGAATGGCGCGTTGCGTCTCGCTTTCCAAGGAAAAACCCAGTTGCGCCGCTTGGCGATAAGCGCGTAACAACCGCAGGGGATCGTCTTGCAGGTTATCCGGCGACACCATCCGCAACCATCCGCGTTGCAAGTCCTCGCTGCCCTGTAGCGGGTCGATTAACTGCCCGGTATGGGGATTATAGGCGATCGCATTCACTGTAAAGTCTCGCCGCCGCAAATCCGCATCCAAGTTATCCCCTTCTTGCAGGGCAAAATCTGCCGTACCGTTGGCAAACACCGCGCGGGCGATTTGCCGTTCGGCATCGAGCAAGACGAATCCGGCACGATAACGCTTTGCCAACTCTCGCGCCGTTTCTACTGCATTGTTCGGCAACACGAAATCCAAATCGAGATACTCCGACGCGCGATCGAGCAAGGCATCTCGTACCGCACCCCCCACCAAATAAACTCGTTCCGGTAAATCCTCTAACCGGAAGGGCCAAGTCTCTGAGGAAAGTGCGGAGGGACGATTTCCTCTCCCATTCGCCCCGTACGGAGCGCTATTCATTGAAATAAAACTAAACTCAACACGCAAGAAATTTATCCTTTACCTACGCTAAAGTAACAAGAAAGTGCCTGGAGGTTCGTACGATGTGTATCTGCGTAAACTGCCACTACGTCGATCGCTGTATCACCTACAATGCGGTGGAAGAAAAACACCAACAACCCCATTTAACCGAAACTCCGGATTTCGATCCCGTCGAACCGACGATTAACGTCAACATCCGCTCCCAAGGCGAGGAAATCCAGATGGAATGGGATGTGGTGGGTTGCGAGAGCTTCGAGCTGGAGCAAGGGAAGTGGGCGAAACTGCGTCCTGGCGAGCTAATTCCTACGTAAGGACGCTTTCGGGGCAGCAGACAACAGGGCGATACTCCTCCGGAGTCGCTACGCGATCGCGTTTCCCAAGTCGGACAACGCGACAATTGACCAGTGTACAGCGAACCGCGCCGTCTTGTGGCGATCGCTCTGGGAATCTGTTGGGATCGATCGAGGGTACGAGCAGGGAGAAGAGGTAGAACGATGACGGTTACATCCGCGAAAATGACGCTGGCAGAATTCCTCGACTATGACGACGGCACGGATACCCTCTACGAACTAGAAAATGGAGAATTGATTCCCATGCCCTCCGAAAGCGAAATCAATCGCCGAATCGCTACGTTTCTGCTCGCTTATTTTCTGCAATTGGGTATTCCTTTCTATCGATTGAGTATGAAAACTGAGGTAGCAGTCAGCGGTTCGCGGGTATCGGTACGAGTTCCCGATTTGCTGGTGTTATCGGAAGAGTTGGCAACTGCGTTGGAAGGGGCTTCGAGATCGATCGTCCTGATGGATATGCCGCCGCCTTTGTTAGTCGTAGAAGTGGTGAGTCCGAACCAAGAAAAGCGAGATTATCGATACAAACGATCGGAATATGCAGCGCGAGGAATTGCCGAATATTGGATTGTCGATCCGATGTTGCAAAAAGTAACGGTGTTTGAATGGGTGGAAGGGTTGTATGAGGAGAAGGTGTATGCGGGGGAAATGGCGATTGTTTCTCCGGTATTGGGGAATTTGGAGCTAACGGTCGAGCGGCTTTTGCAAGGGAAATAGTCAGATGATCCGCACAAGCTGTCCGGACACCTATTGGACTTTTTTACTTATTCGACAAATTATTCGTCGTCTTAAACTTTCTGACGATTGTATCAGAAATATTGATGATTATTTACCGAATATATTACGAAATTTTGGAATCGTTGTGTATTCCTAACTAAGGATAAATTGAGATTAAATTCAAACTTAAAGGATTGCGCGATCGATTGTTGGCTAGTCCAGCCGAATAAAAAGTATAGCGCTACGCGCATACATTAGGACAAAATTTTGTAGTAGCATTTGCCCGACAATTTTGTCCGCGAGATGGCAAAGTTTATGCAAATGCTTCGCCCAGCTACCATGTCTAACCTAAGCGCGTAGTGCTATATCTTTAACTCAGATCGTCCACCAATTGCTATAACCCACCTGGGGTTCAAACCCCAGGCTAATAGCTTAAGTCTTCTTAAGAAGACTGAGAAAGAAGTTCAGTCCATTTTAATGGAGTTGAGCTATGAGCCAGGAACTTAAGTTCCTGGCGGGATTTGAGACCGATCGACAAGGACTGCGCCCATCGTTCGCTCGACTGCCGTACAGGCAAGCTTAAACTCTCGTTTCAGTTCTACCATTCCCGTCGATCACTCCCTTAATTAAATAATTAAAAAGGGGCAAAATTTGCCCCTTCCATCAAACAATATTAAATTATGGCGATCGCGAATCGACTTTTAACCGACGGACATCGATTGCAGTTGTTCTTCAGAGGGCAGCTTCACTTTCTTCGCCAGTCCCAGGGTTTCTAACAATCGAATAGTCATCCAGGTCAGGTCGATTTCCCACCAACGCATACCGTGACGGGCAGAATATTGGAAAGCGTGGTGATTGTTGTGCCAGCCTTCACCGTAAGTTACCAGTGCAACCCACCAGCAGTTTCGAGACTCATCACCAGATTGATAGCTGCGATAACCAAACTTATGCGTGGCACTATTCACAAACCAAGTACAGTGGAAGACCGCAACAATGCGGACAAAAATGCCCCAAACGACGAAAGACCATCCACCGATGGCATACAGCAATAGCCCTAGTGCCACCTGTAGATGAATAAAATACTTTTGGCAGAACAGATAAAACGGATCGCTATCAATATCCTTAGTAAACTTAGGCACTTCGGCATTAGCCGGGACATCGTAGAGCATCCAGACAACATGACTCCACCAAAAGCCTTTACTGGAATTATGGGGATCGAAATCTTGGTCGGAATGCAGGTGATGGATGCGGTGCATCCCAATCCAGTCGATGGGTCCAGCTTGGCAGCTTAGGGTTCCGCAAAGGACAAAAAAGTACTCTAATAATTTAGGTACTTGAAAGCTACGATGGCTAACGAGACGATGCCATCCGAGGGTAATTCCCAACCCTCCGGTTACCCAGTGGAGGACCAGGGCTAAGCCAACTGCCGTCCAACTAAAGTTACCCGGCAAGAATGCTAAACAGGCTAGCATGTGCAGCCCTCCGATCCACAATATGGCATACCAATTAAGAGGAAGTTTTGAAGAAGTTGCAACTGTCATGCAATGACCTTGAATTGTCCTTAAATTTTGTGTAAACCTGCTAGATTCTATCAGAATATGGGTCTCTGAAGATCTCGAAACAGGTTTTTGGGTTGGTATCGAGCGATAATGTCGTACGGTGGTATGGCGGTAACAACTTCGGTTGTGCAATGATGCCTCAATGCCCAAAAAGGGGACCCCATCGGGCGAGAATCGTCGAAATGACTCATCTATCTCGCTCGATCGCGGCGAACCGCCGATTTCTATCGTCTTGACTTTTCTGCCAGATTTCCCATATTGTAACATTTTTTTACATTTCTATGACTCCAGACGTCGATCAATCCCTCCAAGAAGCCCAAAACGCTCTCCTTCCTATCTTTGCGGCGATCGATACCCGAGTCAAGCACAATCTGAGGCGGGTTTTGACCGCTTTTCGCCGCCATCGAGTCGGCGCGCACCATTTTGCCGGGGTTTCGGGGTACGGTCACGACGATTTGGGACGGCAAACTCTCGATCGCGTGTTTGCGGAGGTTTTTGGAGCCGAGGCGGCGATCGTTCGGGTGCAGTTGGTCTCGGGTACGCACGCCATCGCCTGCGCGTTGTACGGCGTGCTGCGCCCCGGAGATGAGATGCTAGCCGTGGCGGGAGCGCCTTACGATACATTAGAAGAAGTCATCGGTTTGCGCGGCAACGGTCAGGGATCTCTATCGGAATTTGGGGTGGATTATCGGCAGTTGGAGTTAACCCCCGCAGGGACGCTCGATTGGGATGCGTTGGCGACGGCAGTGGGCGATCGCACGCGGTTGGTGCTCATTCAGCGATCGTGCGGCTACTCTTGGCGGTCGAGTTTATCCATCGACGATATCGCCAAAATCGTGCGGGTGGTCAAACAGCAAAATCCCAACACTGTTTGTTTTGTCGATAACTGCTACGGCGAATTGGTCGAGGAGTGCGAACCTCCCGCCGTGGGGGCGGATTTGATCGCCGGATCCCTGATTAAAAATCCCGGCGGGACGATTGTCACTGCTGGGGGCTATATTGCCGGACGTACGGACTTAGTGGAAGCGGCTGCTTGTCGCCTCACCGCACCGGGGGTAGGCAGTTCTGGGGGAGCTACTTTCGATCGCAACCGAGAACTGTTTCAGGGGTTGTTTCTCGCTCCGCAAATGGTGGGGGAAGCCATGAAAGGGAATCACCTGGTTGCCTATGTTTTCGATAAATTGGGATATCCGGTGAACCCCCCACCAACTGCACCCCGGCGGGACGTGATTCAGGCGATCGAACTGGGGTCTCCGGAAAAACTGATCGCCTTCTGTCGCGCCATCCAGCAGTATTCCCCCATTGATTCCTATGTCGATCCCGTTCCCGGAGAAATGCCGGGGTACGAAAGCCAACTGGTGATGGCTGGCGGCACGTTTATCGACGGTAGCACTTCGGAATTTTCCGCCGACGGACCTTTGCGGGAACCCTATATCGCCTTTTGCCAAGGGGGAACCCACTGGACGCACGTTGCGATTGCTTTAGAAGCGGCAATTGAGGCGGTAATGGGTAATGGGTAATGGGTATCTGTAGACTTTAGCGAAAATCCAACCTCTCAAATCCCGACTGACGTCAAATCAGCCGGGTTGCGGTTGATAACTGGCAACCACGCGACCCGCACCGCGGAATTGCTGATAATAATTGCGGGCAATGTCATCGCCTTCTGGGGACAAGATATCGATCGCGATGCCGTTGCGTCCCTGTTCGATGCCGGAACTGTGAATATATCGCCCGTCGCCCAGATATAATCCGACATGAGTTGCCTTTTCCGGCGTGCCGAAAAAGACTAAATCTCCCGTTTGCAGCGCATTTAGGGGAATCGATCGGACAAAAGCTTCTTGTTGGTAAGCATCCCGTGGCAAACGCACGCCAACAGAGGCAAATGCCGCTTGCATCAATCCCGAACAGTCGTAATTCGGTCCGACGGTTCCCCCCCACAAATAGCGATCGTGGTGTTCCATGGCGTGGTAAGTAAAAGCGACAACTTCGGGAATATGGCGTTGAATCTCCTCAGCAGACCAAACTGGAGCGCGATAAGATGTCGGAGCGGGTTCTAGGTATTGCGCGTCTTCAACCGCCAGCCAACCGGGATAGTCATCTTCGCACAGTCGAACGGCAATCGCTCTTTCTGCCGCCACCGGAAGCGAGACAATCCGGATGTGGCGTCCAGTTGCCGCTTGAGTTGCCAAGCGATCGCACTTCGGGGAATCATAGACATCGAGATCGATCGAACACCGATATTCCAAAGCGCGATCGAGCGTAGATACAGCAGGCATGGTTTGGGTAATGGGTAATGGGTAATGGGTAATTGGTAATGGTGCGTTTCGTTCCGGTGGCACTCCCTACGAACCCCAAACCCCAAATGACAAAGGACTAAGGACAAATGACATTTTTTAAAAAAGACGAGCAACTGACGAAACTGGGCGATCGGCTTCTCGAGATCGCGCGGGCAACTTTTCCCAGTTTGGCAGACAACCAAATCGCCCTCACTTGGATCGTCTACGATCCGCCCGTCGTCGTCAATACGGGGGGAGCGATTACTGCCGAGGAATTTTGGAAACACCGACCCCGAGGCTTCCACTATCGGGGTGTCGAGCGGATTTACCCCGCCAGCGTCGTTAAGTTATTTTATCTGGTTGCCGTACACGAATGGCTGGAAAAGGGGATGATTCAATCTTCTGCCGAGTTGGAACGGGCGATGCGAGATGCGATCGTCGATTCGAGTAACGACGCCACGAGCTTACTCGTCGATGTCCTCACCGGAACCACCAGCGGACCGGAACTTCCCCCCGGACCCTTTGAAACCTGGAAAGCCCAGCGCAACTTAATTAACCGTTACTTCCAATCCCTGCAATGGTCGGAGTTGGAGACGATTAACGTTAACCAAAAAACCTGGGGAGATGGGGCTTACGGACGCGAGCGGGCGTTTTTGGGGACGATGATGGAAAATCGGAATATGCTGACCCCCAACGCCACGGCGCGGTTGCTGCACAGTATTATCGGCGGGGTGGCGGTCTCGGCCCGGCGATCTCAGGCGATGATGGAACTGATGAAACGCAGTCTCGATCCCACCGATCTGGCTGCCGACCCGGAAAATCAAGTGATGGGATTTCTGGGTGAAGGATTGCCGCCAACGGCGCGAATTTGGTCGAAAGCGGGATGGATGAGCACCGTTCGCCACGATGCCGCCTATATCGAATTGGATGATCGCCAGCCCTATTTGTTGGTCGTTTTTACGGAAGGAAAAGCCCAATCTCAGAATGAGAAATTATTGCCGTTTATCTCCCAACAAGTTGCCGAAGCGATGAAGGAAATTTGAGGATATGGGTCAGTAGGCTGTTTTGCCTTTATAGCCGTCGTCATCCCAGTTAGGACAAACTTGGGTAGGGGCGTAGCATTTGCCCGATCGTCTTGTCCGCTAACCGACACAGTTTATGCAAATGCTACGCCCAGTCTTCGCTAGAACAGAGACCAACAACTCGTTGGATAGAGATTCAACGATCAATAATTTGCTCGACAGAAACCAAAAGATCTGAAAATGCTAAGGGGCTAATTTCTCCAGCAGTCGGTGTGAATTTGGTGGCGTAGTTTTCATCTAACGGATCTCGGAACACTACCAAATACATCTTTTTGAGATTGACGACCCAATATTCGGGGATACCGACTTCGGCATAAATTTTACTCTTGGTTTCTAAATCTTTTTCTAAACTCGAGTTTGCATACTCGATTAACCAAAAGATATTTTCCGGGTAAGGATGGTGCTGTCGATACTCCCGTCCCAAACGCCGGACGATGGCAACATCCGGTTCGGGTTCTGAGTTGTTGGGGAGCGTAATCGGTTTAGCTTGACGGATTGTCGCGCGATCGCCTAAGAGTTGAGTTAGATATTCGCTGGCTTCGTGACTGCTATAAGCATGCGGTTCTCCTTCGGGTGGCATCTCCACAATTTCTCCGGCAATTAACTCAACCCGACGATCGCTTAAAATTCCAGCCTTTATCATCTGGTGATATTCATCAATCGTCCAGGCAGCGATCGCGCTCATAATAGTGGTTAGTTGTTAGGGGTTAGTTGTTAGTTGTTCGCGACTTATTACCGATTACCCATTACCCAAAATCAACCGTTTCCGATGCACTTTTAACAATCGAAATTCTTGCCCGGAAACCTGTTCTAGCATTTCCAAAACTTGACTGGGACGGAGGAGATTGCCATCGTTGCGGCAACTGCCGAGATAGCGCAATTGGAAAGCATGGGGAGTCTCGGATTCGAGGCGAGATAAGGTAAATAACCGCTCTCGCAAATTCACCTGTTGTTTCCGCCCCGATTTAGTTTTGCGTTCAGTCCAGATTTCCTCGGTGGCGAGAATGTCGGCAATCCAAGCGTCGATCCGCCCTAAATCGGGCATTTCGCCTTCGGTATCGATCGTTAGGTCATATTCAGCCTTTTCTAGCAATTGCGTGGCTGTAGGAGCCTGTAAATCCACGGATTCGACACGGTATAGGGGGAGATCCACAGGGAGTTGCGCGGCGAGTTTCTCCCCAAATTCCTGGGGTTCCATTTCCTGGGTTAACTCGAATTCGATAATTTCTCCGGTACTGGTGACGCCGAGGGAGAGGGCGTTGGCGGGAAGAATCCGGGGTCCGGGGTGGAATCCTCCGGTAAAGGCGATGGGAATGGCGGCACGACGAATGGCGCGATCGAAAAGTTTGGCGAGGTCTAAATGACCCACCCGTGCCATATCCCCTAATTTGCCGTACTCCACTCGCAGGCGTTGAACTCGGTGGGTTGGGGGGGTAAACTGTCCCTGAAATTGGGGGATTGGCGGCGGCGGCAGGACGATATTGTGACCGAAATCGGGGGTACACACGCCGCAGTGGGAGCATCCTTCAAAGGAACAGTCGGGGACAGTGGCTTCTTCTAAGGCGCGTTGTAGGTCTTCTTGCAGCCATTTTTTGTCGATTCCGGTGTTGAGATAGTCCCAGGGAAGGGGTTGGTCTAACGGGTTGGAGTTTGGGGTTTGGGGTTTCATCACGTTCCATTCCCCGTTTTCCACTTGGCGATATTTCCAAGTTAAATTCGATTCGTCGATCGCCTGGTTCCACGCCGCAAATGCCCGATCGAGGCTTTCCCACCAGGAATCCATTCCCGCACCCAATTCCCAGGCACGGCGCAAAACTGAAGATAAACGCCGATCGCCTCTGCCGACAAAATCTTCCATTGCCGAAATTCTCACGTCGGTAAAATTCGCTTTCACCCCGCGCATTTTCCGGAATTCTTGTCGCAATAAGTCTTGTTTGCGGCGGAATTCGGCAGTGGAAACCGAGTGCCATTGGAAGGGGGTATGGGGTTTGGGGGTGAAGTTGGAAATAGTGAGGTTTACGTTTAATCGTTTGCGGTTGGGGGCGCTGCATTCTTGTTGCAACCAACGGACGGTTTCGGCAATGCCAATGACATCGGCATCGGTTTCGCCGGGAAGTCCGATCATGAAGTAGAGTTTGACTTTATCCCAACCGCGATCGTACGCCGTTTTCACGCCGCGTAAGAGTTCTTCGTCGGTGAGTCCTTTGTTGACGATATCCCGCATTCGTTGGGTTCCGGCTTCGGGAGCGAAGGTTAAACTTCCTTGGCGCGTTCCTCCGAGAATATCGGCAATATTATCGTCAAATCGATCAACCCGCTGGCTGGGTAAAGATAACGTAATATTTTCGTCTTTGAGGCGATTTTTAATTTCCATTCCCACAGCAGGAAGGGAGAGGTAATCAGAACAACTCAGAGAGAGTAATGAAAATTCGTTGTATCCGGTTTGGCGCATTCCCTTTTCGATTGCCTCGATGACTTTTTCCGGTTCCACATCTCGTGCCGGACGGGTGAGCATCCCCGGTTGGCAGAAGCGACAACCCCGAGTACAACCCCGGCGAATTTCCATCACCAGGCGATCGTGAACGGTTTGGACGTGAGGCACGGGACCGACAGAATAGGCAGGCATCGGTGTCGCCACCCGTCGTAAAATTCGCGGCGGAACGTCGGCACGATTGGGATGGATGGAACCGTCCTCTGCCATGTCGTAAAATCGCGGCACGTAAACTCCAGGAACTTGGGCTAAATCGAGCAATAATGCTTCCCGATTCAATCCGGCAGCTTTGCCATCTTCCACCACAAAACCAATTTCCGGCAGCAATTCTTCTCCATCTCCAATGGCGATGAAATCGAAGAAATCGGCGTAGGGTTCGGGGTTGGAGGTTGCCGTTTGTCCCCCGGCAAAAATGAGGGGAAAGTTGCCATCTTTCCGCTCCCTCCACGTCAGGGGAATTCCCGCCAAATCCAGCATTTCTAAAATATTGGTTGCCCCCAATTCGTAGCTGAGGCTGAATCCGAGGATATCGAAATCTACTAAAGGACGGCGGGATTCGACGGCGAAGAGGGGGGTTTGGGTGTCGCGAAGTTTTTTAGCAAAATCGGGAGCAGGAAGATAGGCGCGATCGCACAGTTGTTGGGGTTGAGCATTCAAAATGTTGTAAAGGATAATATGCCCTAAGTTGGAAAATCCCACTTCGTAGATTTCGGGATAGGTCAACACCCAACGCACGGCGGCACTATCCCAGGGTTTGTGGGTGGATCCCAATTCGTTCCCTAAATACCGGGCGGGTTGGTTGATTTCGGGGGTGAGGAGGGTTTCTAGGGCGATCGGTGCGCTCATGAGGTCTGCTCTGTAGAGGACGGCTGCGTGGATTTCGATCTTATCGTACTTTTGACTGACGAAAAGGGGTGAGGGG
>DVED01000017.1 GCA_015295945.1 Oscillatoriales cyanobacterium M59_W2019_021
AAAAAGCCCCAAACCCCCTACTATAAGGACAGGTTTAGTTCAGTGGGAGCAGAAAGCGGATGAAAGTGGCGATCTCCGGTGCAACGGGATTTGTGGGCAGTCGATTAGTCGCAGTCCTTCACCAACAAGGGCATCGAGTCCTAGTCCTCACGCGCAACCCAGACAAAGCCGCACGCCTGTTTCCGCCGAGCGCCTTCCCCAACTTGGAAATCGTCCGTTACAGTCCCACGCAGTCCGGTACTTGGCAACAATCGATTTCCGGCTGTACCGGGGTAGTGAACTTAGCGGGAGCCCCCATTGCCGACGAACGCTGGACGCCTTCCCGCAAGCAAGAAATTTTAGACAGCCGCCAACTGGGAACCCAAAAAATCGTCGAGGCGATGGCGGCTGCCGAATCCAAGCCGGACGTGCTGGTCAACGCTTCGGCAATCGGTTACTACGGAACCAGCGAAACCGCTACTTTTGACGAAACCAGCCCCTCGGGAAACGACTTTCTGGCGCGGGTTTGTCAAGCTTGGGAAGCCCAAGCGCAAAAGGTGAAGGATGCGGGAACGCGGCTGGTTATTCTGCGATTGGGCATCGTTCTGGGCAATGGCGGCGCGTTAGGCAAAATGCTACTCCCTTTCAAACTCTTTGCCGGAGGACCGTTGGGCAGCGGTCGTCAGTGGTTTTCCTGGATTCACATCGACGACCTGGTGAATTTAATCGTTTATGCTTTAACCCACGGCGAGATGCAAGGAACCTTCAATGCCACTGCCCCCAACCCCGTGCGGATGTCGCAGTTGTGCGACACGTTAGGCGACGTGATGGGTCGCCCTTCGTGGTTGCCCGTCCCGGATTTCGCGTTGGAGTTGCTTCTGGGAGAAGCCGCTCAAGTGGTGTTGCAGGGTCAGCAGGTGTTACCCAAACGGACGTTAGAAACGGGGTTTGACTATCAGTACGCCACGCTGAAACCCGCACTGCAACAAATCGTTCGATCGCTTTGAGGGGAATATAGAAGATGGGTAGGGGTAGTGCCCCCGTGCCTACCCCGCTGCCGGGGCAACCACAGGGGGATTACCCCTACAGTAACCTCAGTACGGGATAAGACAGCTTCCGGTGGAGGGGAGCAGGGGGAGCTTTCTTGAGCCGGGGAGGCAGGGGAAGCCGGGGAGGCTGGGGAAGAAGAAAGCAACTAGCAACTAGCGACTAGCAACTAGCAATTACAAACCCCAAACCTCAAACCCCAAACCCCAACAAGGGATACAGGGTTTTGCTTAACCCGTACTGACGTTACAGTAAAAAAACGATATTGGGCGAAAGCATTCGGTTGTGGGCGATCGTTTCTCTGTAAATCTACGCAAGTTCGATCGAAACTTCATAAAGATTAAACGGGTATCATCGATCGTCAAAGTCTTGGTCAAAGCTTTACCCTAAAGGTTTAAAGCCATTCATGAAGACTTGTGGATAAAACAGACTCGGACAGTAATTTTACCGATCGACTACGGAAGTTCTAAGACACCGATAAAAACTCTGTAAGGTTGAAGACAACGAACCCTTTTTACCTTGACAAACACAAACGCCTTGTGTAGCATCTACAGGAGTAGAGAATTAAAAAAGCTCAACCCTATTGCTACAGAACAGTTTAAAGCTCCGAATACACTTGCTGGTCGTTTAATTTTAGAGTTTGCAGTTCGATTGACGATCGTCGTTATCGCCATCTGCATCACGTCGGTGTAAGTTACTAGTTTTGAATCTCCTTCACTTTTCTTGTCTTTTCAACTCAGACAAGAGAGTTGCTTCTAAATCGGGTTAGATGGATCGGGCAAATATCATGTCTTCTTCCCACAGCGAAATCACCAACGTTCCAGAAAAATTCGAGCGCGCGCGCCAGTTGCAATCTCAAGGCGATACGTCGGGCGCCATTGCTGAATATCGATCGATTTTAGAAATCGACTCGGAAAATCTGGCAGCCCTACACCAGTTGGCGCAGTTGTCGGAAGGGCAGGGAGATTTTGCGGCTGCTGTGGAGCATTATCAAAAATCTGTCGAAATCGATTCGGAACCCCCATTTTGGATCTATCGGCATTTGGGGTTTGCGCTTTCGCAGCAAGAGCGATTGGAAGAGGCGGTTGAAGCGTATCAAAAAGCGATCGAACTCAATCCGAAAGAGGCAAAAACCTATAGTTTGTTAGGACAAGTTCGTGGGAAACAGGGCAATTTTTCTGGAGCGATTGACAGTTATCAAAAGGCGATCGAACTCAGTAATGAATTACCCATTTGGGTTTACCTGAATTTAGGGGAAGCACTGAGTCAAGAAAAGCGGTTTGAAGAGGCAATTGTTGCTTACGAAAAGGCGAGCGAGTTGGAGCCGGAAAATGTAGGCATTCGCCGATTATTAGACGAAGCAACGACCCAACATGAATTGAGTCGCAAAACTGACAACGTATCCGAACATTTCGATCTCGCTCGAGAACTCCAATCGGCGGGTCAGTTAGAGGAAGCACTCGGTGAGTATCAAAAGGTTTTAGAAGGAGATCGTAACTACTTGGCAGCGTTACATCAAGTGGCGCAAATCTACGAAAGCCAAGGGAAGTGGGAAGAGGCTATTGAAAGGTATCAAAAGGCGATCGATCTCGATGCTAATCCGCCGTTTTGGGTGTATCGGCACTTGGGGTTTGCGTTATCGCAACAGGAACGGTTAGACAAGGCGATTGAGGCGTATCAGAGGGCGATCGAGTTAAATCCAGAGGATGGCGCAACCCAAAGTTTGTTAAAGTATGTATGCAAGAAGAAAGAAGAATTAAACGGAAGGAGCGATACCAACCCAGAATTACAGAAATTACAAGCAGAGTTGCCGAGTATTCATGAAAAGCTTCTAGAAGAGTTAAGGCAGTCGATCGATGACGAAGTTGAGCGACTGAATATTGAAGCTGAAGAAACAGATCTACCAGCAGAAATAACTTATGACGATCCAGTCATGGATACAGTTAGTAAGGAATTCGATCGCGAATTTTACTTATCAACATATCCAGACGTGCGAGAAGCTGGAGTCGATCCAGTTTATCATTACTGCCAAACCTGGAGCGCAGAGGCTAGAAACCCTACGTCATGGTTCAATACCCAGTACTACCTTGAAGCACATCCCGATATTCTAGAAATAAATGTTAACCCTTTCTGGCACTATCTTGTTGCCGGTCGTGCAGAAGGTCGTTGTCCGCAAAGACCTGGAGGATATCGTCGCGATATCATCGATACATTAGTACCACCCTCCGAAAAAACTAAGAGCTATAGCTATCCGGATACTGTTTTTCACATTAGCTTAAGTCATCTTCTGGCAGTTCTCGATAAAGCTTCCGAAAATGCTAAAGGTTTTGTCATTGCCCTAAGCCATGACTGCTATATCAAAGGAGTAGGTGGGACTCAGATCTTTATTTCAGACGAGCAGAAAAAGTTTAACGATCGTCAATATAGTTATCTACATATTTCTCCAGTGATGGCTAAACTGACTCTTGCCGAGGACGATCTAGATTTTTGCTTGGTACAAATCATCGTCAATGGAGCATATGTTGGCGTAACCAACTATCACGACTTAGTTGAAACCTTATTTAAAATCACTCCTAACCTACCTGTAGAGCGACTGCTTATCGTACACTGCGTTCTCGGACATCAAGTGACGGGGATTATCCAACTCAAAAAAGCTTTAGATGCAACAAATAGTTATTTTTGGCTCCATGATTATTCCTCTGTCTGCGTAGGATTTAACCTTCTCCGGAACGATATTTTCTATTGTGGTGCTCCCAGTTACGATAGCCTTGCTTGTAGGGTTTGTATTTATGGTCAAGAGCGCAAATCACATTTAGATAAGATACATCATCTATTTACAGAGATTGGTTTTCATGTATTAGCTCCTTCCGCTTTTACATTAGATCTTTGGCAGAATAGTACGTCGTTACCACATCTTTCAGCTCATGTCCACGAGCATTGTACACTTAATATGACAGCTTACAAAGTAGTTGCCAACTCAAAAGTTTTACGTGGAACACGAGATAACCCTTTACGTATAGCATATGTCGGCTATCCTGTAAATCACAAAGGTTGGTCAATGTTCTTGAATGTGTTATATCAAACCCGTAAGTTACCCTACCAGTTTTATCATTTTGCGTCGGAGGGAGCATTACAGTATGTTGAAGGTGTAGAGAATGTTGCGATTAGTGTCACACCTAAGTCTCGTAGCGCAATGATAGAAGCTTTGAGCGAGAAAACCATTGATATTGTTTTGATACTGTCACCTTGGCCCGAAACTTTTTCCTATGCAGCACATGAAGCCTTTGCCTCCGGGGCTTCAGTAATTGCCTTACGCGATAGTGGAAATGTTGCTGCTGCTGTGAAAAAAAAGGATTGTGGAATCGTCGTTAAAGATGAGGAAGAGTTGATTGATTACTTCCGAAGCAATCGAGTGATTAAGTATGCACGAAAGCGCTATGCACAAGGAATAGAAGTTGGATCGCTAGCCCATACTGGTACAACAGCTAGCTTTATTTTTTCCAATCAGGAGATTATTTAATTTATGGCAACTGTTCACTGCTATACTAGCTTTACTTTTAGCTATCTATCACGAGCGCGCATTCTAGCGCAGACCTTAAAAGCAGCTCATCCAGATTGGGTCTTATGGGCTCTTCTGGTAGATGAGCCTCCTCCAAACTTTGATTACAGTATTTGCGAATACGAGTTCGATCGTATCTTGAATGCAAAACAACTTCCCTTTCCTCGTTTTAATGCCTGGATTTTCAAGCATGATATTGTCGAAGCTTGTACTGCTGTTAAGGGACAAATGCTCGTGCATCTTCTTGAAGAGGGTGCTGATAAAGTTATATATTTAGATCCGGATATTGCTGTATTTCATCCTCTCGATGAAATTGAGCGACAGTTAGATATGTCCTCGATTATCCTCACACCACACCAAGTCGATCCGAATGATACTGAAGCTGCGGTGCTTGATAATGAACTGACTTCTATGCAGTACGGTATCTTTAACCTTGGTTTTGTTGCCGTCCGCAATGATGAAAATGGTCGCTCTTTTGCTAAATGGTGGGCTGAGCAACTTTATCGAGCTTGTTACGCCGATGTGGAAAATGGAATTTTTACAGATCAAAAATATTGCGATCTAGTTCCAGCTCTATTTGCCAATGTTTTTGTGGAGCGCGATCCAGGTTGCAATATGGCGAGTTGGAACTTAAGTCGCCGCCATATGAAGATTACTCAAGATGGTATGATTACAGTCAATGACTCTCCTCTAAAATTTTACCATTTTACAAAAATTGGAAGTGCGGGTGATGTCATGACCGATCGTTATGCCAGGGAAAATATTGAAGTATATGAAGTTTGGAATTGGTATAAACGTCGTCTTAAGGCTAACGAATTACCCGGAATTCCACAACGATGGTGGTACTATAGTACCTATAATAATGGTGAAGTAATTACAAAAAAAACACGATTATTCTATCGAAGTCGAAATGACTTGTTTAACTATTTTGATAATCCTTTTGCTATTGAAGGAAATAGTCTTTATTCGTGGTTCCAAAGGGAAGCTTCTTATCTGCTGACAGCATAAATTTAATATAATATACATAATAAAAATCTTAACCAAAATGAAAGATTTAATCGTTGTCTACCAATTTGGAAAAGTTGCTAGTTCGTCAATTGTTGCTACTCTAAATACAATTGAAAATATTGAATGTTATCAAAGTCATTTTTTAGGAAATGAATTCTTTTTAGAAATCCTAAATCAAGCTACTCAGCCCACTCAAAGTCACTATTTTGTCGAACACCAAATTGGACAACTAGTTTCTAATATTCGTTTGCTTCGTAAAATTAATTGTTTTCGTCAAAATTTAAACGATGAAGGTAAATTAGCTTTCATCTCAATCGCACGCGAACCCATACAATGGTTTCGTTCTAGCATCTCTCAAGATATCAAGGGATATCTTCCATATTTTCATCAAGCTTTAACATCTCAATCGATAACTGTTGACAGCGATCGTGACGCCATTGAGAAAGCATTACCAATTATTTTTGGTCAAATTCATAAAGCTATACAACTTGGAGATTCTATAGAAAAATTAAATTTTAGCAAGATTAAAAAATCAAAGAAAGAAATTGGCATTTTTGATGATTTAGAGATGAATAAATTTTTAAAATTTTTAGTAATGTTTCAACGACCTCATACATGGTTCCAGCAGCATTTTGAAACATTCATGGGATTCAGTCTGAGTGAAATGACAAAACTTGAGAATCATTTATACGCTAAAAAATGTGGGTGGTGCGAATCTTATGTGTTTCGTTATGAGGATATTAGTGATGCAGTTCCAACCATTTTTGAATTTCTTGGTTTGAATCGGAATATAGAACTCAAGCGAGAAAATCTTACCAAAACTAAAGATTTTAATGACTCGATCGAAAAAGTTTTTCAAAACTCATTATTGATGAACGATCTGAAGATCTGTTCTAAAAGTAGGTATACTGAAATCTTTGGATATTAGGTTATGAATTATCTTTAGAGTTGCAGTCAAGTCATTGGTGACAATTTAACGCTTTTTTTGCCTTGCCTAGGGGGTTTCAGCATAGGCTGAGAGGAAAAACTATAATGCGATACTGTATCATTCATTTTGGGATGCATAAAACAGGGAGTACCTCAATCCAACAAACGCTAGCCAATTCTTTAGGAAGTTCAACATTTCAATATATAACTCTTGACAATAGTCATCCTAGGTTTAGTAATCATAGCCACGATCTCTCTATTGCATTTGAGTCAAATCCTTTCAAGACAAAAGCTGCTCGCATAATGGGTTTAAGTCATGATGAAGTTTTAGCAAGACGAAAAATAATACGAAATAAAATAATTCAGAATTTTAATAAAGCAAGTGTTGACAGCTTTATATTTTCTGCTGAAGATTTATGTCATTGGAAGGAAAAAGATCTTCTAAGTTTCAAAAAATTCTTGGAAGATCAAAATTGTAGATTTTTGTGTGTAGGCTATGTCCGAAGTCCTAAAAGTTTCATGGAGAGTGTATTTCAGGAACAGCTAAAGGCTGGAATTCTGAATAAAGCAGATCTACCGTTAAAAACGATAACGATATATCCACACTATCAATGGAGGTTTGAAAAATTTGGTAAAGTTTTTGGTTGGGATAACGTTCGGTTTTGGCTATTTAACTCAGAAAATTTTCATAATGGTTGTGTAGTTCAAGATTTTTGTTCTCGCTTAAAGATTCCCCTATATAAAAACAATATTATTAGACGTAACCAAAGCCTTTCTAAGGAAGCTATTTCACTGTTGTATGCTTATTGCTTATACGGTAATAATTACGATTTAAGCAAACTTACAATGAAAGAAAAGCATAAAATAGCTTATAAACTTTATAATTTAAGAGGAGATAAGTTTTATTTTTCATCAAGCCTGATTAAGCCGATTTTATCACATCATCAAAAAGATATTATATGGATGGAAGAAAAATTAGGATTTTCTCTAAAAGAAGACCTAGTTATTCATGATAATACTGCAATCAAAGGTGAAAAAGAATTGCTAAAATTTTCTCCCAAGGCAACATACTGGTTAGCAGAGCAACTGGGAATAAAGTACGTAAAATCTTGGCACGATAGTATGGATATTGAACAGGTTGCT
This sequence comes from Oscillatoriales cyanobacterium M59_W2019_021, assembly GCA_015295945.1. GTDB lineage: Bacteria > Cyanobacteriota > Cyanobacteriia > Cyanobacteriales > Geitlerinemataceae > DVED01. The sequence continues at coordinate 7,664 of DVED01000017.1, forward strand.
AACTGGATGCATCTCTTAAGAGTTAAGCTTTTAAACCACTAAGCTATTTTGCTGTTATATAGGAATATGCTTGTTCACATAGCGATTCGGCAGGAGTATTGCTAAAAATTTTTCCTGCCTCTTATCCCATCACTTTTCACTTCCTCACTACGTTTTCACAAGTTATAGCAGTGGTCACTAAAATTGCAGCACGGTTGCTGTAGGCAAAGAGGGTGAGACCCCATACTCGTGAAACCTTCAATTAAACGCAACCCTACTGTCCATCGCTATAAATGCGAAACAGCTTATAGCGTTTCCCAAGTGAGTGAGCTATGATGTAACTAGTCCTGTAAAGTTTTATATTTTTATTCAACACTTTTGACTATAAATATTGACTATATCAGCTCAATAAGTTACAATTAAAATTTAATATTTTGATGTAATCAAAAAAAATACATAGGAGAAATTTATGTCTAATTATAAATCAGAAATATCTACTTGGATAGAATCCTTGCAAGATATTTCTAACCAATTTTACCCATCTCAAAGTATTCATGAAAAAAAGTTGGATTCATTTTTTGGAAAACACAAAAAACTAAAAATGGAGGAAATCCCAAACTCTGTAAGAAATAAAGATGCTTTTCTGATCTGCTTTACGAATAGATGCGGTTCTAATTTACTAACCGAGCTTTTATATCAGGCAGGGTTGGATGTTATCAAAACTCATGAACCTTTAAATTTTAATTTTGCTATCAAGCTTTGCAAGAAGTATAAAATAGAAAGCTTTCCAAATTATTTATCTCACTTGATTTTAAATAATTCTAATTTGGACAATAACTTTTTTGGCTTTAAAACTGGATCTCATCAATTATTTTGGATGAGTCGTAAAGGATATTTACATATTTTTAAAAGCTTAAAGTTTATTTATATTAAAAGACGCAATTTAATAGACCAGGCAGTATCCTTGTATAAAGCGAGTCAAAATAAGCAGTGGCACTCAAAAATGGTCAGTAGCATATCTGATGATTGTCTGGAATGCGATCCTTTTGAAGTTCTTAAAGTTTTAAAAGGAATTACCCAAAGAAATTCTTTTTTTGAATATTTTTTTTCGATTCATAGTATAGATGCTTGCACTGTTTACTATGAAGATCTAGTTTCAGATACAGAAGGTACTCTAAAAAATATATTCACTTATTTAGGGATAAAACAGGACGATGTTTTAATTCCCAGTTTAGATAGATCTAGGATTGGAAAACAAGCAGATCTCTTTAACAAAAACTGTACTGAAAAATTTATATCGCGGTATCGTCTTTAGAGGTACTACGAGTCAACTCGTCACATCTAACTCTATCCTATCAAGCAAGGCATTCCCATGTCCATTAGACATCTCCGAAATACAAACCAAATGCTAGCTTGGTCTGGTAAAATCTAATTATACCACTTGACATCTTTCAGAATGAATTAGATTGAAGACTACATCGATCGCTTTCCCAAATAAACCAAAAGACTCTTGGGAATTGACTTTGAGCATTTATGAAACTCCCCCAAAAGCTGCGTACTGCCGATCGCATCCAATGGATTCAGCGGCTCAATAACTGTACCCGAATGAGTTCGCGCTTGTGCGTACCACTGTGAAATCGGCAACGGCAAAGTCAATTTACCCAGACTCGATTTCACGGCAATTTCCCACACCGAAATTGCTGAAACTAATAAACCGTTTTGGTTTTCTTCCACATCGATCGCGTGGTTTGCCGCCACAGACAATTGACTCGGATCGTGCAGCAGCCACAGCCAAATATGCGTATCCAGTAAAATCACGTACCCAACGCATCCCATAAATCCGACATCGGCTCATCAAAATCATCAGCAATGACTAACGGCATTCCACGCAAAGGATAATGCTTTCGCTCCGTCAATCCAGTACTCGAAATCTCAGGCAAATCTAGCCATGCAAAAGGATCGGGATTCGACAACCGCTTCTGACGTAAAAAGTTCAATAGCACCTGAAGTACATCACACGAAGGTTGGGAAAACCAACACCGAGTACACGGATGCCTCGTTAGCTTTTTAGCACCTTCAGCCACATCTGAATTTCATACAGCACTCGGGCAATTTCTCAACTATCGAGTGGTCTTGAAAGTTAAAGAACCGAGTCGAATTCTCTTTCTCGCAATACCTGTAAAAGTTTACCTCAACTTTTTTACTGGAGAATTAGCCCAACTGAGTCTTTCAGAATATCATGTCAAACTGCTTGTCTTTGACCCCGATCGGGAGGAAATCGTGCAATGGATCGACTAGAACATTATCGCCAATGCGTTCGGCAAATTCTTTCAGAATACAATAAAGTTAAACCTTCCTATGGTGAAGTCGAACAATTCATCATGGTCGATCCCAATAGCGATCGTTATCAACTCAGTACAATTGGCTGGGAAGGAGATCGGCGGATTTTTAGTTGCCTAATTCATATCGATCTCAAAGATGACAAAATTTGGATTCAGCATGATGGGACAGAATTCGGTGTGGCGAACGAACTGGTACAGTTAGGAATCCCCAAGCAAAATATCGTTCTGGGCTACCACGATCCGAATGCCCGTCAGTTAACAGAATTTGCGGTTGGCTAAGAGGACGATCGAATCGTTGGTATTCGTAATACATCTTCAGCACGGGAACGAAAAAATTCAATCGATCGCTCGAGATCGATCGCCTTGATGAAACTGTCGATTCCGAGACTGTGCGAGTCCTCATCCCCTCATACCTCACTCAGATTGTCTTGAGTCTCAGCTTATTCACCAATCATCAGAAGTTTCATCATCTCCATTAGGTAGATAGTCCCGATCGATCGCCTCCTCTGGAGTAAAAGGAGACTCTGTTGGAAAGGTCTCCCTAGGCAAACCCGTTTCATCACAGGCTTGTTCCCTCGCATCCTGATAGCACTCCAGAAAAACCTCCTCAAAATACGGCTTCAGACTAGGACTATTTTGAAAAAGCTTTCTCAATCTCCGTCGATGTTCTCTAATCGTTACTTTCCAACTATTACTTCGTTTTTGAGGTTGATATTGATATTTGAGGAGATGCATCAAAACGACGACTAAGTTGCTTTCAACCGCTCGTTTTTCGCTCCTTCCCATATCTTCAAGCTCTTCCACTAAATGAGGGATATCCAGTTCGGATAACCTGTGTTCTCGAACGAGTTTCGCGGTTTGGTTCAACCAAAGATAATAATCTCGATCGTAGAGGTGAGAAAGCGACGAAGCTGGTGTTAACTGAGTTTCCATTGTGGTGCTTCCTAAAAAACTTCACAGCTGGTGTTAGTAGAGGTCGATTGGTTTAGATTTTAGCACTGGTTCAATAATCCTCAGAATAGATCGGGATCGATCGCCTTTTCCTGTGCGGACGATCGCGAAGCGCGACTCCCTTTGGGAGTATCGCCCCAACAAGCCAGTGCTATCCTAAACCTATCGACTACCGATCGAGGAAAACCCATGTCCGTATCCCTACCCCCCGTCCTCGAACTCAAACTCGACCTCACCGACGAGCAATTTTGGCAACTATGTCGCGACAACAGCGACCTCCAATTCGAGTGCACATCCCATGGAGAAATTCTCATTATGGCACCGACTGGAAGCGTAACCGGAGAACGGAATGCCGATCCTATTTATCAACTTCAAGCCTGGAATCGTCGCTACAAACTGGGAAAAGTTTTTGACCACTTCTGTCAGGCAGTCAGATCGTTAACCTTTTTCCTTCTGCCTTGGAGCCTTCTGCCCTCTGCTATAATTCCCAAAGACCCAAATCTTCTGAGTGATGCAGGGATTGGCGATCGGATTTTTGCCAATGAACCCATCTGTACAAATTTCGATTCCGAAAAAATTGGGCGATCGCTCTTCTTGTCTACGATCGCTTGATTCAGAAAACGCAAGGCTTTTCGGAGAGTGACAGAAGAGGGTTATTCCGATTTCGCGTTCTCCCCACCCGCCAAATTTTGAGGAGTGATGGGGACTAACCGATCGAGATCGCTACCTTCAATCCGGTAAATTGACCCAAATCCCATGACAAATCGTCCGTGCTGGGGGGTGAGTCGAAAGACCTGAAAATCTGCCAAACCGCGCATGAGATCGATCGTCTCGCCGAAACGGTGGGCAAACCGATCGACTATTTCGTGCCATGGGGGACTTTCCCGTTCCACCCCCGTCACCGCACACTCAAAATTCAAGCGAGTTCGGGCAAAAATGCGATCGCACTGAGACTCGTCTTCAATTAGTAAAACACTCGCGCGGGGAACTGCCAACAAATTGCGAGCGTGTAGGGCTAACCCACTGACATAGATGTAAAAATTTTTCGCCTCGTCTCGAACGAAGGGCGCATAGCTAGCATGAGGAACGCCATCGGCACTCACCGTCGCCAAAACGAGACTGTCAAAACCTTCGATAAACTTGAAATATGCCACTTGGGCGCTATCCGGTCGAGTCATCATTCAGTCTCTACAAGAGCGATCGGTCGAGCGAGTAGAAACTATTGTATCCCGACTCGAACGATCGCGACCTGGGCAAGCGGATGTAACAGCGCGAGCCGGGTGTGGAATCTGCCTGAGTCCCAACATTTGCCTTGGCGATCGGACATTGCTCGTACCTGAAGAACTGCGATAAACTGACACCAGTTAGTCGCCGATGCCATCGAGAACCGATCGACCTTTACCCTGGTTTCTACCCCCGTTAAGAGCCTGATACACTGGAACTAACCCGAACGGGAGCGTCCGTTAGTGGCGGACAATCCCACACAGCTCGGGCGATGCTCCCAGAGGGAGTCACGCTTCGCGATCGAAGGGTTTGGGACTAACCTGCCTTTTGCCAACCGTGCAAGCAGTTCCCTTAAACGCCATCAGGTGTACTGACAACTCTAGGTTAGTCGAACGCGAGTTGAACGTTGCAGGTAGCCTCTCTATACTCCCACTCGGATGAGCGACCATGACGCGCAATCTTACCCCAACCTCAGCCACGGATAGCCAGCCCGGCGTTGTCACCTACCCGCGCAAAGTCATTCAACATATCGTGGCAAAAGGGACTTCCGGGTGCATCACCTTTCACGATCCTCGAGATAGCTCGGTGCGCTGGAATCTATACGTCCGTCGGGGTCAACTGACCTATGCAACCAGCGACTGTCGCAAAACCGAGCGCTTGCAATGTTTGATCCGCAGCATTCAGCCGGAACTGTCCCAATTAGAATTTTCCGATCGAGAAAGCGAATATCAAATGCTCTGCCAGTGGTGGCACAGAGCCGGGTTGCCCATGGCTCGACTGCGCCAACTGTTAATGCGGCTGACCCTAGAAGCGTGGGTACAAACCCTGGCATTGCCCAAAGTCTTAGTGGAATTGAACAAGCTCAGCAAAATCGAACCGATTCTGATCGAAACCCCCCTAACCCAGATTCAATCGCCCCTGTGGCAAATGGCACTGCAATGGCAGCAGTGGCGGCAAAATCTCCCCTCTCCCTTTTCCCGCCTCTATCTGGAACCGGAACGACATCCGGCATTTCGGACGTTGTGGCGGCAGTATCCCTATCAAGTGAAAGGCGAAAAACAGGGCGAACGCTTTGCCGTGCGATTGATGCAATTGCTGGGCAAGCGGCTATCGGTGTATCAAATTGCCTATCTCCTGAGAATCTCCGCGCAAAACTTAGTGGCATGGCTGCAACCTTATATTGCTGCGGGCGTATTAGTCGTCTTAGACAACGAATCGGCGATAACGGTAGAAAACTCGATCCCGCAGCCCCAAACGCGACCCGAACCGGAGATCGAGCCGATCGATCGCCCCCGCATTGTTTGCATCGACGATAGCAAAACCGTGCAGAAACAAGTCAAAGGGATTTTAGAAATGTCGGGATTTGAAGTCCTCGGCATTACCGAACCCGCGCAAGCTTTGAGTTCGCTGGTGCGTCTCAAACCCGCTGCTATTTTAATGGATGTGAATATGCCCGATATCGACGGTTACGAACTGTGCAGTATGTTGCGCCAGTCGCGACAACTGCGAGAAATTCCGATTATCATGCTCACGGGACGCGATGGCATTTTGGATCGGATTCGCGCTAAAACCTTGGGCGTCAATTACTATTTAACCAAGCCCTTCAATCCCGATCGCCTGATCGAGTCCGTGCAGAAAGTCCTGCAAAATCCCTCGTCGAGCGCGTCCTAATATAGGTTGTTATTTAAGGCTGCTACAAATACCGAGCTTTCTTGAGCAGGGGAAGCCGGGGGAGCTTTCTTGAGCAGGGGGAGCAGGGGGAGCTTTCTTGAGCAGGGGGAGCTTTCTTGAGCAGGGGGAGCAAAGCGACTAACCACTAACCACTAACCACTAACCACTAACAAACCCCAAACCCCAAACCCCAAACTCCCAACCCCAAATGACCAATGACCAATGACCAATGACCAATGACCAACCCCAAAGCCCTCAAGGAATACTTTAAAATTCGGGTCTCCGGCGGCGTGCGCGTTGCCCTACCCCTGGCGTATCTGGAAACGGCGATCGGCATCGAGCCGCAGTCCATCTGTCCGATTCCGGGGGTGGCACCGGGGTTGCTGGGGGTGATCGATCGGCGGGGCATCCTCACCTGGGTGCTGGATTTGGGTCACTTCTTGGAGTTGGGAGCGATTCCCTTGAAGCCGGGAAAGAGACTGCGCGCCATCGTCGTCACCTCCGCACCCCAAAGCGGCGATCGCGTAGCGACTCCAAAGGAGTATCGCGTTGGCGTAGCCCGTCGGGTGGACGTAGTGACTCCAAAGGAGTATCGCCAACCCAAACGAGCGGTAGCTTGTATCGTCGAAGAACTCGAAGGGGTCTTTGCCCCGCCCAAAATCAAACCCATTCGCAAACGCCTGAAGTCTCGCTTGCGCCCGCTATTTGGGCACGTGGCTTACTCCAATCGCTCGGGAATTGCCATCCTCGATCCCGCTGCCTTACTGCAAACCCTGCACACCGAAGCGATCGCCACCGAATAGCCCGCCCAAATTTAGCCGAGACAGACGGTAAGAATTCATAATTGAGATCGAGAAACCTGGATTCTTCTGAGGGAGGACACCATCGTGGAGAACCGGCCCGGCCCCACCCACAATTCGCCATCCGACCTTGCCGAGGCATCGGAGCGCCTCTCGTTTCCCGAGACGGCTCAAAATTCGGATTACCTGCTCAATTTGCTCGTGCAAGCCAACAGTTTGGAGCAAGCGGGGGATGAAGATGCCGCCTGCATATTATATGAAGAGATCGTGGCGATCGACCGTTACAGCTCCTGGGGAGCCAGCGCCCAAAAAGCCTTGCAGTCCATAAAAGACAGGGGATTGGGGGGCGATGGAGATCGCCCCACCCGCGAGCCGTCCACCGACGACGAATCCGAAGCCTCAACGCTGCAACTGTTCTCGCCGGGTGCCGACGACTCGCAATTTCCCACCGGGTCTACCGTCGAAACCCCAGCGGGGCGACCGACCGTTTGGCGGCAGTGGACGCGGGCGTGGCGCCAACTGACGGTGGGGACGAAGTTAAGAGCGATCGCTATTGCCTCGGCACTGCTCCCGATTGCCGTCACGGGGGTGGTGTTGCTGCGCCCCGAACCCCGCCCGGAAATGCCCAACCTGGAGTCGTCCGCCACTGCCGGAACCCGACAGCGACAGGCACTGCTTTGGGGGGGCGCGACGGCAGTGGTGACGGTGGGAACGGCGATCTGGGTCGCCGACCGCATGGCAGCCCGCCTGCGAGCCGTCAGTCAGTACGCCTGCGCTCTGGGGGGAGGGAACGATGCCGACGGCAGAACCGCCGATGAGTTGAGCGGTTTGACCCTGAATCTGCGGGAAATCGCCCACGTTCTCGATCGCAATCGGGAGCAAATTCTCGCCCTCGATCGCCAGCGAGAACGAGAAGTCGATCGCCAGAAGCGCGAGAAAGAACGCGCCCAACAGCAAGCGATCGACCTGTTGCTGTACATCGAAAGTGCCCGCTCCGGCGACTTGACGGTGAAAGTCCCCACGGTGGAAGGGGAAATCGGGGCGATCGCCGATGCCTTCAACGCCACGATCGGTTCTTTGAGATCCCTGGTCGCTCAAGTCAAAACCGTCAGCGAAACCGTCAACCAACGCGCCCACAGCAGCCAAGAATCCGTCGGCTCTCTCGCCGATGCCGCCCAAACCCAATCGATCGAACTCGAGCGGGCGCTGAACTCCGTGGTGGCAATTTCCGAATCCATCGATCGCGTCTCCCAATCGACCCAAGAAGCCGCTGCCATCGCCCGCCAAGCCTCCCAAGCCGCTCGATCGGGCGAAACTGCCATGACTCAAACCGTGGCGAGCATGGATAAAATTCGCACCTCGGTTGCCAACAGTTCCAAAAAAGCGAAACGACTGGCGGAATCGGCACAAGAAGTGTCGCAAATTCTCGAGTCGATCGTCGGCATTGCCGAACAAGCCAACTTGCTCGCGTTTAACGCCAGTATCGAAGCCGCCCGCACCGGAGAGCGGGGACACGGCTTCCGCCAAGTCGCCGACGAAGTTCGACGGCTCGCCGGACAAGTGGGGGAAGCCGCTCAAAATATCGGACGGTCGATCGATACCATTCAGGAAGAAACGGCAGAGGTCTTGAACGTGTTCGAGTTGAGTACCTCCGAGGTGGTTGCCGGCACGCAATGGGTGAGTCAAACCCAACAAACCTTACAAGGGCTGACTTGGCTGAGCCAGCAAATCGACGGCTACCTGCAAGATGTTGCCAGCAATACCGTCGAGCAGGCGCAAGCCTCCAAAACCGTCAGTCAAACCGTCGAAACCGTCGCTCAAATTGCGTCAACCACGGCGAGCGAAGCCCAAAAGGCGATCGATTCTTTACAAGAATTAACCGAACGAGTCGAGACCTTACAATCCTCTGTCTCGCCATTCCAAGTGAAGTAAACCTCCCGATCGAAATCGATCCTCTATAATTCTCACAGAAAAAACAACGATCTCGCGCGAAGGTAACCCCGATGAAAAACGTATTTGTCGTCGAAGACGGTCAGACCGAACAAACGATGATTAAAGCCCTCCTCAATCATGCGGGATTTAAGGTCGATGTCGCCAGCGATGCCGACGAAGCCTGGGATTGGCTGCAAAAAAATACCCTGCCGGACTTGATCGTCCTCGATATCGTCATGCCCGGTAAAAGTGGTTTGGAATTGTGTCGAATGATTCAAGAAGATGAAAAAATGAAAGATATCCCCGTCATCTTTTGTAGTTCTAAAAGTGAAGAATTCGATCGCTTTTGGGCGCTCCGACAAGGGGCGAAAGCCTATATTGTCAAACCCTACGCTCCCAAGGAATTAATCGATACCGTTTACGCCCACATTCGCTAATGCTCGATTGTCTGATCGTCATTTCGTTCCAAGATAGACTGCACGAAATGACGATCCTTGGCAAGCATGGGAACTGACGAGTTGCCAGTCGTACAGATGTTCTGGGATCGGCTTTGTCTGTGGGAAAAGCAACGCTCTGGTGCTGGGGCGGGTTGTCCGGCAAAACCGATTGCTATGACCGATTACCGATTACCGATTACCGATTATGGTCAACAAGTTTCGCAACAGCCAATCGCCCTCCAATTCGGGCCCTCTGACGAACGGTACGGACAAATCTACCGCACCCGCCGACGACGATCTCTTGAAGCAACAACTCGTGCAAGCCCATAGCTGGGAGAGAGCCGGAGATTTCGCCCGAGCGCGCGCCCTGTACGAAGAAATCGAAGCCAGCGATCGCGACGGGGTTTACGGTTCGAGCGCGCGCAAAGCCCTTGCCGCCCTAGAATTATCCGTGCGGGATAACTCGGGTCTGTTATCGCATCGATCGATCGCCGCCCGTTCGGGAGGGTCGGACGAAGGATCTGCCTCTCGGGGAATGTGGAGCGGTTTGCCCCAAAACCTCAAGCGCCAATGGCAGAACCTCAGCTTTACCAATAAGTTACGCTTTTTGTTAGTCAGCGGCGCCATCGTCCCGGTGGCGATCGTCACCCAAGGTTTGATTTGGCAAACCCAAGAGCTGGTGGAACAGCAGTTCCGCGAACAACTGCAATCGACCACCTCTTCTTGGGAAGACGACTACGTGGGATGGACCCAAGACGACAGCCAAACCGAAGCGCAAATTCTGGCGAAGTTGGTGGAGGTGAACGGTATCAACTTGAGCGATCCCCAGCAAGTGGCACGCCAGCGCAAAGATTTGCAAGCCTGGGTGACGCAGGTGCTGACCGTGGGCGATCGCCGCGCCGACGTGACCAAAAGTTTCCGCATTCTCACCGACGCCAATGGTCGAACCCTCGCTCAGGGGATTAAAATTCACCGATCGGCGATCGACGACCCCGTGTATCCGCCGATGCCGCAGCCCGATCGCCCCATCGACTCCAGCGAATTCGAGACGGTGAGCAGCGTTGCCACCGGCATCGACTTGGGGGATTTAGCCATTTTCCGAGATGCCTTGCAACGGGGAGAACCCCTCAAAGGCATCGAATTAATTCCCGGAGATCTCGTCGAACGATTGGGACTGGGCAAACAAGCGTACATTCCCCCCCGTCCCGGCGAAACCAGCACCTACGACACCGACGACTACCGCGCGGGATTGGCAACGGTAGTCGTCCATCCCATTCGATCGGGCGATCGGATCGTGGGAACGGCGATCGTCGGCGTGCTGCACAACCGTCACTTTGCCCTGTTGGATACGTTTCAACAACTGGTGAAAGTCCAGTCGATTTCCGTGTTCGCCCAAAACTGGCGGATTAACACCAACGTTCCCTACGGCGACGGCACTCGCGCCCTGGGGACGATCGCCCCTCAAGACATTTCTGCCGCCCTCTTGGAGCAAACCTACGCTGAGACCGAGGGCGAAACCGTCGGTCAGTTCCGCGTCGAAGACCTGGGAGACGAAAACTATTTAACCTACTACCGCCCCCTCTACGATCGGCAAAAACTCCTCGATCCCGCCAACGCCAAGCCCATCGGTATGATTTCCGTCGGTCGCCCCTTGAGCGATTTGGAACAACTGATCGCCCAACAGCAGCGTTTGGGCTTGACGGTGGGGGGACTGGTGCTGGTGGTGGTAGCCCTTGCCGCCATTCCCATCGCCAAAGCCTTTGCCGGACCCCTGGAAAACTTGGCTCGCTTCGCCCAAAAAATCGCCAAAGGTCAAACCGGGGCGCGAATTGCCGCCACCGATCGCGCCGACGAAATCGGCATCCTCTCGCGGGAGTTGAACCAAATGGCGATCGGCATCGAATCCAACCTGCAAAACGTCAAGCACCAAGAAGAACTGCGACGCCAAGAAGCCCAGCAGCAGCGCCAGGAAAAAGAGCGGTTGCAGCGCGGGGTGGTCAATTTGCTGCTGGAGATCGAAGGGGCGCAGCGCGGGGATTTAACCGTCAATGCCCTGGTCACCGAAGGGGCGGTGGGGTCGATCGCCGATGCTTTTAACGCCACCATTTACCGCCTGCGAGACTTGGTGCTGCAAGTACAAGCTTCTGCCGATCGGGTTAACGACTTGGCAATGAACAGCGCTCCCGCCATGCAGCAGGTGTCCCAAGAAGCCAACATCCAAGCCGCCGAAATTCAAAAAACCCGCACCGCGATCGCCGAAATTGTCAGTTCGGTTCGGGAGGTCGATCGATCCGCCCAGCAAGCCGCCGAAATCGCCCAGCAAGGCGCACAAGCGGCAAACGAAGGCGAAGAAGTCATGGATTTGACCGTGACCAGCATGGACAACATCCGCGAAGCCGTGGACGAAACCGCCCAAAAACTCGATCGCCTCACCCAATCCTTCCAGAAAATCCTCTCCATTCTCACCTTAATTTCCGGGATTTCCGAACGGACGAACCTACTCGCCTACAATGCCAGCATCGAAGCCTCCCGCGCTGGAGAAAACGGACAGGGCTTCCGGGCAATCGCCGAAGAAGTGCGCCGCCTCGCCGGACGCACCACCGAAGCTGCCCGCAGCATCGAGCAGATCGTCGAAGCCATCCAACAAGACACCGCCGCCGTGCAGCAAGCCATGGAAACTGGAAAATCTGAAGTGGCTGAAGGAACGGACTTGGTGGGCAAAACCAAGCAAACCTTGCAGAAACTCGCCCAAATCGGTCACACCATCGATCGCTACCTGCAATCGATCTCCCAAAACACCGCCGCCCAAACTCAAGTCTCGACTCAAGCCAACCAAATGGTAGAGCGGGTGGCATCCATCACCCAAACCACCTCCTCCCAAGCTGAAGATGTGGCGCGCTCCCTCCAGCAGTTGGTGGAAGTCGCTGCCGCCTTACAAGCCTCCGTCTCGCAGTTTAGATTGGAAAAATGAAAAGGAAGGAGTTCAGGAGTTACAGGAGTTCAGAATGAAGGAAGAGGAGTTGGGAATGAATCGGGAAATTAGACAACCTGCTAGAAGCTTTCAGGATCTGATTGTTTGGCAAAAAGCGCATCAGCTTGTTTTAGAAATTTATCGATTGAGTCATGAATTTCCAAACACAGAAATCTATGGTCTAACCTCGCAACTGAGACGTGCTGCCGTATCCGTCCCTGATAATATTGCTGAAGGGTTCAAAAAGAAGACGCCAGCCGATAAGTTACGATTTTTTAATATTGCTGAAGCTTCATTGGAGGAATGCCGTTATTATTTAATTCTCGTCAACGATCTGAAGTACGGAGACAGCAAACCTTTAATGGAGCAACTTGAAGAAGTCAGTCGTTGATTGGTGGGTTACTCTCAATCCCTTCTAAAAAACTCCTGAATTCCTGAAAAACATTCTGAACTCCTGTAGGCGTAGCCAGCGCGCAGCGCTTACTCCTGAACTCCTGAACTCCTCCAAAAATATGAGCTTTACCCTCGATCCTGGCGTTTTACAATCGATTACCCAAGAAGCCCGTCAGTGTTTTCTCGAAGAAGATGCGCCGGGTTACTTGGAGGTGTTGCAACAAGGGTTAGATCGCCTCGCCCACGATCGATCGCCGGACTACCAAGCCCTGATGCGTGCCGCACACTCGATCAAAGGCGGGGCGGGAGTCGCCCAAATTCCCGAACTGAGCGAGTTGGCGCACAAGCTCGAAGATTTGCTCGAAGCGTGGAACCAGAATCGGATCGAGGATACTGAAGGGGCGTTGAGTTTGCTGCAACGGGGGATCGAAGAACTGGCGGATTTATTGAGTAGCGCTCGAGACAGCCAAGAGATCCTCGGCGCCGACCCCAATTTGCTGCGCGACATCGATCGATTTAATGCCGAGCTGCCCAAAAACCATTCTCTCGGTTCCGCCTCGGCGCTGTGCGATGTCACCCCCGCTAAACTCAAGTTAATCCGAACGGCACTCTCATCGGATTTGGAAAATTGCTTGACTCAGGTCGAAAATTTGCTGTCAGAGGGGGTAGGAATCGATCGCGAAGCGACTCCTGTGGAGTATCGCTTGTTGTCCCAATTACAAATTCTTGCGGAAGAAAGCTTACTCTTGGGGGAAGCTTACGACTTGCCCTGGTTGGTATCGGCAGCGGAACGACTCGCCCAATTCTGCCAGCAGCCTCAGCCGAAAGCCGTCTCGGAATTTGCCCGACAGTGGATCGACGAACTGCGGCAACAGCGCGATCGCCACTTGCACGAGATCGCGAGATCCCAACAGGCGATCTCCTCCGACAATGCCGCTTCGGGGGATGCCAACCCCGCAGACTGGAACGAAGCTGCCGAACTGCCGATTCCCTACGATCGCGCCGACGCCCAACTGCGAATCCCCTTACAACAACTCGAAGAAATCGGCAGCGTGGTGGGCGAGTTGATGACCTATCACGAACGGTTGACCCTGCACCAGCAACAATTGCGGCAAAGCAGTCAGAATTTGCGTCGCTTAGTCGAACAAGTCAAACCCGTGCGAGATCGGGTGCAGTCGATTTACGACCAAATGTCCACCTCTCCGGCGGCTGCGTCCCCCCAAAACCCGGAAGCTGAAGAATTCGATGCCTTAGAAATGGATCGCTACACCACCCTGCACAGCAGCTTGCAGACCTTTGAAGAACTGATCACCCAAGTGCAGGAAACCCGCGTCGATCTCGATTTGCTGGCGCGGGAATTGGGGCAGGATTTGACTCAAGTGCGGATGGACTTAGACCGACTGTACGATCGCGTCACCACCTCCCGTTTGGTTCCGTTTAAAATCTTCGCCCAGCGGTTTTTGCCCCAGTTGCGGCGCATGGCCGGGCGATCAGCAAAAAACGTCCAACTGCACGTTTCCGGGGAAAATGTCCTTGTGGATAAGGTGTTGCTGGAACAGTTGCAAACCCCCATCGCTCAAATTCTCAACAACGCCCTCGCCCACGGCATCGAAACCCCTGAGGAACGGGCAATGCTGGACAAGTCCCCCGTCGCCCAAATTTTCTTGGGGGCGAAAATCGAAGCCGGAGAAGTGGCGATTTCTTTTGCCGACGACGGACGGGGCATCGATTTGACCCAAGTGTATCGAAAAGCTGTAGAGCGGGGCTTGTGTCCGCCCCACGTCCCAATCGATCGCCTCCAGCGTCAGGAAATTCTCAATTTTATTTTCCAGTCGGGATTTTCCACTGCTGACACGGTGAGCAACCTCTCCGGTCGCGGGGTGGGGATGGATATCGTCCGCACCCAAGTGGAACGCTTGCGGGGCAGTATCGACGTGGAAACCCTGACGGGACGGGGGACGACGTTTACGATTCGCTTGCCGCTGAGCATGAGTTTGCTGTCGCTGTTGCTGTGTCGGGTGGCAGGACGCACCCTGGCACTCCCGGTGGAGACGATTTTGGAGACGATTCCGCTTTCCGATTTGGCTGGGGAAGACGGGAACGGCAATTCGAGTGCGACCGGGGAGACACCTTGGTGGAAAAAGACCGATGTGATTCAGTGGCGGGGTCAGAGAGTGCCGCTGAGACCGTTGATTTCCCTGCTGTCCTACAATCGCCAATTTACGATGTCGGTTCCGCCCAAAGTGGTGCTGGTGTTGAAAGGGGCATCCGGTGCCATTGCCGTCACCATTGACAGTATTATCGACGAACGCCAATTGATCCTGCGATCCTTCGACGATACCGTTCCGGTTCCCCCCTACGTCATCGGCTGTACGATTTTGGGAAGCGGGGAAGTGGTTCCGGTGATTTTGCCCCGCTTCCTCAAAATTCTCGAGGGTCAAAAACCCGTGACCGTTCCCAGTCTGTTTCCGGTGGCGAGCAACCGCACGATCTTGGTGGTGGAAGATTCGACAGGAGCACGGCGATCGCTCGAACGCATTTTATCTCACGCTGGGTATGCGGTTCTGCCCTGCCGCGACGGACAAGAAGCGCTCAATACCCTAGGACAGCGCCAAGGGCGGGTGGATGTGGTGATTTCTGACGTGGAAATGCCCGTGATGAACGGTTTCGATTTGCTCGCACGCATTCGCGCTCATTCCCACTGGCACGCCTTACCCGTGCTTATGTTAACCTCGCGAACGGGCGATCGCCACCGCCAAAAAGCCATGAGTTTGGGGGCGAATGCCTATTTGGGCAAACCGGTAACGCCGACGGAGTTGTTAGCGGGAATCGAACAGTTATTACCGTCGTGAGACGAGTTGAGCCGATCGCGCGACGTGCGACTTGGCATACCCCTATAATTTTTTTGCAACAGCCACTCGAGTTAGGACATGGCGACTGGGCATATACTGTGTCGGTTAGCGAACAAGATTATCGGGCAAATGCTACTACCCCAGTTTGTCCTAACTGGTATGGCGACTGCTGTATCGTTAGCCGATCTCCGCTATCTCAAATATCTGGCTTCTTCCTCTAACTGACGGATCAATCTGTCATCACCTTGAGCTCTCGCCATTTCTAAGCGATGTTCGAGGGATTTGAGGAGGCTGGCGCGGTGGGCAGCGGCGGCTTGTTGGGCGGCTTGACGTTTGTTGTTCAGCATAAAGCACTCTGTAGCGTTACAACTTCAACATAACATATCACTTTAAATACTGTATCTAATTTTACAAAATATTTCATTAATCCATGAAATTATGTTTTAAGAATTTGACAATATAAACTTTTATAAAGTTGGCGAAAGACGATCGCCCTCTTGCTGTAGGTTAGAGCCGATCTGTCAAAATTTCTGCAAAATAGTGTCGAAACCCATTCGATCGTCCGGTTTCCGATGCTGGCTCGTTCCTCTTTCCTTGGGGTTGCTAGTAGCGAGCGCGACGGTATCGGTTTTTAGTTATTGGTCGATCGCCCAAAAAGTCGATCAGTGCGATCGCCTGATCGCCGCTCTCAACGACGGTCAAACCCTCGTTCGCAACTCCAAAGTTCAAGATGCCAGTTCCAGCTACCAATTTGCCCAGAGCTTGGAAAGGATAACCCTAAAATTGGGATTAGTCCATTTAGAAGATTCCCAACTTCAGGAATATCAACTCCAATTCTCGGCAATGTATCGCGAATTCAGTCAAGCTTTTCGGCAAATCAGTCGGGTGTTGCAACTCGCCAACGCATCGGATAACACCCAAGAGGGACTCCAACAAATCGAACGAGCGAGAAACGACGTGCAGTCCGTCCAAATTGATATCATTCAAACCGCTCGAGATGCCGACCGACTCATCGGTCAAGTCAATCGCTATTGCGCGCGCTAAATTCCCCCATGTCCGACCTTCGCGAAACGCACGATCGCCCTCAAACACTCACCATTGCCGTCATCGGTGACGTTCACGACCTTTGGGACGACGCTGATGCCATCGCGCTCGATCGTCTCGGCGTCGATTTAGCTCTGTTTGTCGGCGACTTCGGCAACGAATCCGTCCCCGTCGTCCGTCAAATCGCCCAACTCGATCGACCCAAAGCTGCCATTCTCGGCAACCACGACGCCTGGTACACGGCAACCGATTGGGGTCGCAAAAAATGCCCCTACGATCGCCAGCAAGAAAATCGAGTCCAGCAACAACTCGATCTCCTGGGAGATGCTCACGTCGGCTATGGTGCCTTAGATTTTCCCCAGTTCGAGTTAGCTGTGGTGGGGGGTCGTCCCTTCAGTTGGGGCGGTTCCAAGTGGCACAATGCCCAGTTTTACCGCCAATGGTACGACGTCACCAATTTTGAGGAATCGGTCGATCGCATCGTTTCCACCGCCACTGCCACCGACCAGAACACCCTAATTTTACTCGGTCACACCGGTCCGACGGGTTTGGGAGCATTAGCCGAAGACCCCTGCGGCAAAGACTGGGAACCCCGAGGCGGCGACTACGGCGATCCCGACTTAGAAGCGGCGATCGATCGCATCCGCCAATCCGGGAAGACCGTTCCCCTGGTGGCCTTCGGTCATATGCACCACCAACTCCGCCACACGAAAACCCAACTGCGCCGCTGCATCCACGTTAGTCCCGATGGGGAAACGGTCTATTTGAACGCCGCCAGGACACCTCGCATCGTTTCTACCCCCACCGGAACCCACCGCAACTTTTCCCTTGTTTCCCTCCAAGGTTGTCAGGTTAGCCAAATTAAACTCGTTTGGATCGACGAAAACTATCGCATCGTCGAAAACACAACGCTGTATAACCGCTAGCTTTGAGCTTTGATAGCGTTTTTCGTTGGTCATTTGTCATTGGTCATTGGTCATTTGGGGTTTGGGGTTGGTTATTGGTTGTAGGTATCTGTCATCTGAATATCTGCTCCCCCGGCTCAAGAAAGCTCCCCCTGCTTCCCCTCACCTCCTCGCAATCTTCTCCCCCGCCTGCATTAACAACCGCAACGGTCTGGGTTAAAATACCCACAGGAGCAAACTCAATACGAGCAAACTCCATTGGGAGAGGTGGCAGAGTGGTCGATTGCGTCCGACTTGAAATCGGATGAAGCGAAAGCTTCCGGGAGTTCGAATCTCCCCCTCTCCGTCGATCCAACAAACTGGAGATCGAACGCCAAGCGACTCCTCGATCTGTCTCGCCTCACTCTACCAGCTTGGGGAAGTTTGTTGGTATTCCTGTAACCGATTACCCATTACCCATCAAAATGATCCAAATCCGCCGTCGATCGCCCAATCCTAGCATTAACGTCGATACCTGCCAGTACCAAGTCAAAATTCCCGATGCCGAACCCCGTCACATCTTAGAAAAGATCGTTTGGCATAAAGAAATCGAAGTCGAGCGGATGCGCGAAATCCAACCCCTTGCCGAACTGACGCGCCAACTGGCTACCGCTCCCCCCGTCCGAGATTTTGTTGCCGCACTGCGCCACGGCAACACCCAACCTGCCGTCATTTCCGAAGTCAAAAAAGCCTCTCCCAGTAAGGGGATTATCCGCGAAGATTTCGATCCGGTGGCGATCGCCCAATCTTACCAAAAAGGCGGCGCCAGTTGTATTTCGGTCTTGACCGATCGCGAATTTTTCCAAGGCAGTTTCGACTACCTCCAACAAATCCGTTCTGCCGTCGATTTACCTTTACTGTGTAAAGATTTCCTCATTTATCCCTATCAAATTTACTTCGCTCGACTGCGCGGTGCCGATGCCATTTTGCTCATTGCCGCCATCTTAAGCGATAAAGACCTGCAATACTTCCTCAAAATCGCGCAAAAGCTGGACATGGCAGCCTTAATCGAAGTTCATACCCGAGAAGAACTCGATCGCGTTTTAGCCCTCGAAGGCGTCAATCTCATTGGCATTAACAACCGCAACCTCGAAGACTTTTCCGTCGATTTAAACACTACCTGCGATCTTCTGGCAGCGCGGTCTCAAACGATCCGAGAACGAGATATTCTCGTGGTGAGCGAATCCGGATTGCACGTTGCCGCCGATGTGGAAAAAGTGAAAGCAGCCGGAGCCGGAGCCGTGTTAATCGGAGAATCTTTGATGAAGCAACCCGAACCGGGAGCGGCAATTTCTACTCTTTTTCCCAATAGATCTTAGCAACGGTATGGGGAGCTTTGGAGTGTCGCCCCAAAGGAGTCGCCGAAGCGATCGAAAGCTCTTGAATTTCAAAATGATACGATACTTCATGCAGTTTGAGTGGAACGAAAATAAAGCAGCTAGCAATCTATCCAAGCATGGAGTTTCGTTTGAGGAAGCAAAAACCGTTTTTGACGGCGGTGAATGAAGCATTAAGATTTTTGATTAGAGTTATGCGAGAGAATCAAACCCTCGATCCTCCAATTTCACAACCTAATACGTCACTAGAGATCGCGGACGACAGTTTGTAGTGACCGATGCGATCGAAAATTATCCCAACCTCCAGATCGGTTTAGCAAATCCGATCGTCGGTAGCGAAAATGATAAAATAACGTTATTCGTTCGATCGGCTCGGGACTCTTCGGTATTAACAGGAGTATCGAAGCTAAACCGAACTTTTGACCGCGTTTTCCAATGTTCAGAGCGATCGCCATGCCTAAGAGAACTGGCACGCAGGAGGCAAGTCAGGTTACATGAACCCCATTCCCTTACCCTCTCACATCCACTACGAGTTGTTACTCCAGTTACTCGAACGGCAAACCCTTAGCGCCGTCAACCAACAGCCCGATCGACGGGAACAAGTCAACCAAATTATCATTACACTTCGCAAAGCCCTCGCGCAACAGAAACAACTCGAAGCCAGTTGTCTGCAAACCAACGTAGAAATCGAATATCGCTGGTCGCTTCACGGTTCCAGCGTCGAGTCGGACTAGGGTTGGCAGTCGCCCCCTCAGTCGCCTGTGTCTCCCCGCCTCCGCCGTTCCTCCCCGCAAATCCCCAAAGGAAGAGACAGCAACATGGCAGTGGGACTCGAAAAGAACCTAAAGGAACGCCTGTTATTGCGAATTTACTGATACATTGAACGATCGGTAAAGATCGGTTGAAACAAAGTGTATGGACAATAAATTGATGTTGATGATCCCCGGACCCACTCCGGTTCCGGAAAAAGCACTCCTAGAGTTAGCCAAACATCCCATCGGTCACAGAAGCGATGATTTTAGCAAAATCATGGCGGAAGTGACCCAAAATTTGAAATGGCTGCACCAAACCCAAAATGACGTATTGGTACTGACCTCGAGCGGTACGGGGGCAATGGAAGCGGGAATTATCAACTTCCTCAGTCGGGGCGATCGCGTTTTAGCCGGCACCAATGGTAAATTTGGAGAACGCTGGGTCGAAGTTGCCAAAGCCTACGGATTGGAAGTCGAGACCATTACTGCCGACTACGGACAGCCCCTCGACCCCGAACAGTTCCGGGAAAAATTGGAAGCGGATACGGAAAAACAAATCAAAGCCGTCATCCTCACCCACAGCGAAACTTCTACAGGCGTTCTCAACGACCTGGAAACCATTAACCGCCACGTCAAAGCCCACGGGGAAGCCCTGATTATCGTCGATGCGGTGACCAGTTTGGGCGCCTACAACATTCCTGTGGACGAATGGGGTTTGGATGTGGTGGGTTCCGGTTCTCAGAAAGGCTATATGATCCCACCGGGATTGGGGTTTGTCTCGGTCAGTGCCAAAGCCTGGGAAGCTTACAAAACGGCAAACCTGCCCCGCTACTATTTGGATTTGGGCAAGTACAAAAAAACTGCCGACAAAAATAGCAATCCTTTTACGCCCCCCGTCAACCTATTTTTCGCCCTGCAAGCCACCTTGCGGATGATGCAAGCGGAAGGTTTGGAGAATATCTTCGCTCGTCACCAACGGTTGATGAATGCCACTCGGGCTGCTGTTAAAGCTATGGGTTTACCGTTGTTCGCGGCAGATGAGTGTGCTAGTCCGGCGATTACGGCAGTGGCACCCACCCAAGTGGAAGCCGAAAAAGTGAGATCGGTGATGAAGAAGCAATTCGACATTGCCCTGGCTGGCGGACAAGATAGCCTCAAAGGTAAGATCTTCCGCATCGGTCATTTGGGATTTGTCAGCGATCGCGATGTCCTCTGTGCCATTGGAGCCTTGGAAGCCACGCTGCAAATGTTGAACGTCGAAGGGGTGACTTCCGGTGCCGGAGTTGCCGCTGCGGCGGAAGCGATCTCGCAGTAACATCCCCAAATTCAAGGGTCGGGTCGATCTTCAGAGATCGAAACCCGCCCCTCCCAAACTCTTTTCCGAACTTAATTACTTATTACTTAAATACTCATCATTCACAAACTCGCGCACCACTTTCAGATAGGTATCCGCATCTTCGAGCATGGGGAAATGCCCGGTTGACGGGATAACGGTATACTGGACGATGCTGTTGAGTTTGGCAGCTTGTTTGCCCATGGCGGCAGAGATAATTCGATCGAACTCTCCCGAGACTAGCAACGTGGGAACGCTGAGTTGGCGAAATTCTTCCGGCATGGTTTCGGCTGCCTTTTGACTGACGCAGGCATAAATCGTCCCCAACGCCGCCTCTTCGTCCGCCATCAGGAAATCTTCCAAAAACGCCTGACTCGAGGTGCGATCGAGCGGACGGTGGAGAAACCGAGCCATAAACATCTTATCCATTCCCGGAATCGCGCCCAGCCATCGGGGACGAAACTTGACCACCCAACCGCCAAACCGATAAAAAGCGGCAAACTCTTTCTCGTTATATTCAAAGATGCCGCTACAGGTCAAAATCGCCCGTTCCACCCGTTCTCGATAGCGATTGAGAAATAAAGTGGCGATCGAAGCTCCCATGGAATGGGCGTTCAAGTACACTTTCTCCAAGCTCAACGCATCCAACAGTGCGGCTAAGTCGTCGGCGTAGGTTTCCAACTCGTAATTCGACAAAGCGGCAGAGGAAAGGGGAGACCGTCCGAATCCCGGCAAATCGTAGAGCAAACAGTCAAATTGATCGCCCAAGGCTCTTGCCGTACTTTCCCAATATCGCCCCGACCCCCCCCAGCCGTGCAGAAAGACCATCACCGGTTTGGGCGCAGAGGGCTCGGGAGGCAAAATCCACTGGTAGTATCGATCGACACCGCGAACTTGAAGGTAGGGCATGAGTCATAGGGTTTTTACTGAATGCTGCTACAAATGCCGAGCCGGGGGAGCCGAGATAGACTGTGTGTAGCCCACATTTAGGTCATCGATATAACTGGCAATTGCAGCAACCATGAGTTTCATCTTAGCGAGATCTGTCGTGTCCGGGAACGACTGACGCACAGCGACGATCCGCCGACGTTCTCCACCGATGCCGAATTGGAACCCTCGGGGCTAACAGACACCAGGGGACAAAACCCTCAAACTCCCCACAACGCGCTAAAAAGTGGAGTTCGACACCTCCGCGATCGCCCAAATCGGACTAACATACAGTATTGTAAGATGGGCATGATAAATTTATTGAAGCGATATCAGCCTAGGAGTATTCATGACCGGTCCACAGTCTGCTGCTACCCCCGTTAACGCTGCTGCCATTCCAATGAATAACGTTAGACCAGCAGCAGCACCCAGCCCCGTAAAAACGACTTCCAATGCCAAAAAATCAATCCTCAGCGTCGATCTGGGTCGGACTTCCACCAAAACTTGCGTCACTCGCCAACCGGAAAACGTCGTCTTCATTCCGGCAAACGTCAAGCAACTGGCTGTCGAGCAAGTTCGAGGGGGGATTTTTGAATCTCGCATGACCGATCCGCTGTCGGATTTGTGGATCGAGTACCAAGGCAAAGGCTACGCAGTCGGACAATTGGCGGCGGACTTTGGCGCTAATCTCGGAGTCGGTCAATCGAAAGTGGAAGATGCTCTGGCTAAGGTTTTAGCGTGTGTGGGCTATTTTGGATTTAAGGAGGAAGTAGCAGTCGTTCTCGGTTTGCCCTATCACTCCCAAGAACAGTTTGAAAAAGAAAAGGAACAACTGATCAGCTTGCTGACCGGTCCTCACAAGATGAGCTATCGCGGGGAATCCGTTTCGGTAACGATTACTAAGGTTTGGGTGATGCCGGAAGGGTACGGCTCGATTTTATGGAGCGAGGCTCAATCGAAAAAGGGAACGGGCGGTCCGGACTTCA
The DNA here is from genome assembly GCA_015295945.1 of Oscillatoriales cyanobacterium M59_W2019_021. Classification (GTDB taxonomy): domain Bacteria; phylum Cyanobacteriota; class Cyanobacteriia; order Cyanobacteriales; family Geitlerinemataceae; genus DVED01. Next base: position 30,539 of record DVED01000017.1, read on the forward strand.
CTCAATTGCCGGTTGCCATCGTCGATATCGGGCATCAAACCATGGACTGCTTGATGGTCGATGGTTTTCGGTTCGCACGGGGGGCTTCTAAAAGCGAAAGCTTTGGCATGAGCCAGTTTTACGAGCAAGTTGCCGCTCAAATCGAAGGTGCCGACAGTCAATCCCTGTCCTTGATTGCTGCCGTGAATCGACCCAAAGGCGATCGCTTCTACCGTCCTCGCGGCGCCACCAAGCCGACCAATCTCGACGATATTTTACCCAGCTTGAAAGAGAGTTTCTCTCGGGAAATTTGCAGCCGAGTTCTGGCTTGGTTGCCCGAGCGCGTGACCGATGTGATTTTAACCGGAGGCGGCGGCGAGTTTTTCTGGGAGGACGTGCAGCGCTTACTCAAAGAAGCTAAAATTGAAGCGCACCTAGCCTCGCCTTCGCGGCAAGCTAACGCTTTAGGGCAGTACATTTACGGAGAAGCTCAATTGGCATCCGCCGCCAATCGAGGAACGAATCCCGCATCTGGAAACTGATGTTTCAGTGGTCTAACAAAACCCATAAATCTGTCACGTTCAACCGGGGGGTTGCAGACCAAAGCTTGCTCGACCTCGTAGAAGCCGCGCTGGAAAAACACCCCCACAAGACTTTCAGTCACCTGTGTAAGGAGGCACTGTGGCAGTTTTTAGGCATTCCCGAAGCGTTTCAACCTCGCCCGGAGCGAGGGTCGGCAGATGACGATCGTGAGTCTGCTGAGTTGAAGCGCCTGCTCGAAAATTTCCAACAAGATTTTTGGGAGCGAGAAAGCAGTCGGGATGAAGCGATCGAGTCGTCTCTCGATCGCCTGTCCGAGCAGTTAACCTATTTGCAGCATCAGTTAACTCATTTAGAGGGGATCGTAGAGCGCAACCCCGAGTCACAAGGTTTGTCGGCGTCGGCGGTTAACTCCCCCAACCCTCAATCCCCTCCACCGATCGAGCCAAAACCTCAACCCGAACCCGTGGAACGCGATCCGGTGATCGATCGCCTGAGTCAATTCCTGGACGAGTTTTAAATCTCTAGAATGAGGCTCCTTGAGCCTACGCTGTTTCCGGTCGGGGAAGCGACGAGGGATGCATCAAAATTTCTGAGGTTGATCGCTTCTCCACCATTTCTCGCGTAATCGTGCAGCGGGTAACGTCTTTGCGGGAGGGTAGCTCGTACATGATATCGAGCATCAACTCTTCGACGATACTGCGTAAGGCTCGCGCTCCGGTTTTCCGGCGATAGGCTTCTTGGGCGATGGCTCGCAAGGCATCGGGTTGGAATTCCAACTCCACATTATCCATCCCCAGCAGTTTTTGATACTGTTTGACCAGAGCGTTGCGAGGTTGAGTTAAAATTGCCATCAGCGCTTCTTCATCCAGGGGGTCGAGAACGGCTTCGACGGGCAAGCGTCCAATAAACTCGGGAATCATCCCAAATTTCACTAAGTCTTCCGGTTCGACGTACTTGAGGGGATTGAACGATCGCTTATCTTTCGGGGTTTCTCCCGGCTGAATGAAGCCCATGGATTTTTTGCCGATGCGCTGTTCGACAACCTTTTCTAAGCCAACAAACGCCCCACCGCAGATAAACAAAATATTGCTAGTATCGATTTGAATGCAGTCTTGATAGGGGTGCTTGCGCCCGCCTTGGGGAGGGACGTTGGCAATCGTCCCTTCCAGCATTTTTAACAACGCTTGCTGCACGCCTTCCCCGGAAACATCGCGGGTAATTGAGGGATTTTCGCTTTTGCGAGCCACTTTATCGAGTTCGTCGATATAAATAATACCCCGCTGTGCCTCTTCCACATCGAGATCGGCAACTTGGAGCAAGCGCAGTAAGATATTTTCGACATCTTCTCCCACGTACCCCGCTTCCGTCAGGGTCGTAGCGTCAGCGACAGCAAACGGCACGTCTAGGAAGTTGGCTAAGGTTTGGGCGAGGAGGGTTTTGCCGCAACCCGTAGGACCGATGAGCAAAATGTTGGATTTTTGCAGTTCTACTGCGTCGTCTCCCGCTCCTTTCCCTCTGATTTTGGCTTGTTGGGCAACGCTCAAGCGTTTGTAGTGATTGTAAACGGCAACGGAGAGGACTTTTTTAGCTTCGTGCTGACCGATGGCGTGTTCGTCGAGATATTTTTTGATTTCCTTGGGTTTGGGAATCTGGTTGAGGGAAATATTGGCGCGGGTTCGACGTTTTTCGGAGGTTTCGGCTCGAGGTGCGGGTTGAGGTGGCGTCGCTCGCGTGTCGAACAGTTCTTCGTCTAAGATTTCGTTACACAAATCGACGCATTCGTCGCAGATATACACTCCCGGACCGGCAATCAACTTTCGCACCTGTTCTTGAGATTTGCCGCAGAAAGAACATTTGAGATGGGAGTCGTACTTGGACATAAGCTGCCTGATACTTTTTCGCTAAGCAACCCTAACCGTGCGCGAGCATCGATCGGATCTTGGACTGTTGCATTGCCGGTAAGCTGGAGGAAGTGGTCTTCACAGGTTTCCTCGAGAAGGAGGGAGGGAATCGACTCTAAAAATCAATACATGGAGACGGGTTGATCGCCGATGGAAAGGAGGATTGTCCCGACGCGATCGCTGTCAAAAACAACAGGATACTGGAGGAAATCTCCACGACGAATGTGGTTTCATTCTAGCATTTTTGCGCGAACAAGACAGGGGGCTGAAAATCGGTCAGCCCCTCTATCTCGAGGCACTACCCAAATCTTAATGGACTGCTGCATCGATCGCCGTTTGCGCCACTGCCGAGCGGGTAATCACCCGATCAATCAACCCGTACTCTTTAGCGGCATCAGCATCCATAAAGAAATCCCGCTCCGTATCTTCCTCGATGCGCTCGAGCGGCTGTCCCGTATGGTGGGCGAGCAACCGATTCAGCGTCCGCTTGTGATGCAAAATTTCTTTGGCTTGAATTTCGATATCCACCGCTTGCCCTTGAGCGCCCCCTAAAGGTTGGTGGATCATGATCCGCGAGTTGGGCAAGGACATCCGCTTCTCGGGTGCGCCGCCCGCGAGGAGGAACGCCCCCATACTCGCTGCCAAACCGAAGCAAATCGTAACGACATCGGGACGAATTTGCTGCATGGTATCGTAAATTGCCATACCTGCCGTCACCGAACCGCCGGGAGAGTTGATATAGAGTTGGATATCTTTTTCGGGATCGTCAGCGTCGAGAAAGAGCAGTTGGGCGACGATCGAATCGGAGACCGTATCGTCGATGGGACTTCCCAAGAAAATAATGCGCTCTCGCAGTAGGCGGGAGTAGATATCGAAAGCTCGCTCTCCCATTCCGGACTGTTCCACCACCATGGGAATCATGTTGCTGGGGCGGGAGGCTTCGCTGGAAAGAGCTTGGCTGAAGAATTGGTAATGGGCAGACTGGGATCTCATCATAGATATCGATCGCGGGTAAATTAAAGCTGCTCTGGGGCTGAGTTTGATAGATGGAATGCCAACCAGACGACGAGTGGTTGCTTTCTTATTATGCCGTAACACTTTGGGTGGGGGAAGGGCGCGATCACCGAAGGGCAAAACCGAACGCACTGACCCCCGTCGGGGCGAACGATCGTTCGCCCCGACCGAACTCCTGATCGATTACTCTTCTTCCGTCGCGTCTTCGACCACCTCCACCTCGGCGGCTACTGCCTCTTCGTCCGAATCTGCGGACTCTTCTTCTTTAGGGGCGAGCGTGCCTTCGGGAACCATTTCCACCTGGGCGTTTTCTTGCAACCAATCTAGCGCTTTTTCCTTCTTGACATCAGCGGTGGCAAACGATCGCAACCGATGGGGATCGACTTCGCGATCGCCCAATTGCTCGAGAATCTCTGCCATTTTCTGCTCGATTTCCGCTTCTTCCGGTTCTAAGGATTGCAGCTTGGCAATCTCTTCGAGCGCTAATTCTTGCTGAATGCGAGCCACAGCCTCCGGACGCGCGCGTTCCCGCATTTGGGGAATATTTTCTTCGGTATACAACTGGTTGACATCGATACCATATTGCCCCAACTGCATGGCGCGTTGGGTCAGTATGGTATCGACTTCTTGGCGGATCAGCGTTTCGGGCAACTCCACCTCCACATTCTCGAGTAGAGCTTTCAACAGTGCCGAGTGAATGTTCTGCTTGGTCTTCCGTTCGGCATCGGATTTATACCGATTTTCGATCGACTCTCGTAACTCCGCCATGGTTTCAAACTCGCTCACCTCCTGAGCGAAATCGTCATCGAGTTCGGGGAGTTCTTTTTCCTTAATTTCCTTGACCGTGACGGTGAAGATGGCGGGTTTGCCTGCCAATTCGGGACTGCCGTAATCTTCGGGGAACTTCACCGATAGTTCTCGAGTTTCTTCGGCTTGCATCCCCACCATCTGCTCGACAAAGCCGGGAATGAACTTCCCTTCGGATAGCTCCACCTGAAAATCTTCGGCGCTGCCTCCAGGGAAGGGTTCGGGATCTTGTCCTTCTTCGTTAACCACTTTGCCTTCGAGATCGACCACGGCAACATCGCCCATTTGTAAGGGTCGATCCTCGACGGGAATCAGGGTGGCGTGTTCGGCGCGGCGCTGCTCGAAAAATTCCTCGACCTTCTGGGGATCGTACAGCACTTCTTCCGCTTTAACAGACAATCCTTCGTATTTCAGAAGGGAAATCTGCGGCGGCACGTCTACTTTTGCCGAGAAAGTGAGAGGCTGTCCCGGTTGGTATTGAGTCAGCAATTCCTCAAAATTCGATCGCAATTGGTAATTGCCGATGGCTTCGATCGACTCTTGCTCGATCGCCTTTTGCAAACCCTGCTGGACAATTTCCTCCAAGGCTGCCGCTTTCACCCGCTCTTGTCCCAAGCGCTGGATGAGGATGTGGCGCGGGACTTTGCCCTTGCGGAACCCAGGAATGTTGACCGAGCGGGTGAAGTTTTGGAGCGTCCGCTCGTAGGTCTGTTTGGACAGGTCTGAAGGGATTTCGATTTCTAAGCCGATTTGGCTGTCGGGAAGCTTTTCCTGGGTGACTTTCATGTGTGGATACAGGTTGGGATGGATAACGACTGCCCGGTCTCTAATGGGACTCGCTAACAAGACGCAAGACTACATATGATACCGAAAAAATCCGACCTTAACACGAACTCGATGCCAAGTTTAACAATTACGTTTGATGTGAGTTGAAGGGGAAAGGAGTTCAGGAGTAAGCGCTGGCTACGCCTAGAGAGTGGGTAGGGAGTGCCACCGGAACGAAATGCACCATTCCCTACCCATCAATCCCCCCAAACCCCAACAAAGGCAAAGGATGCAGTAACCCGTACTGACGTTATTTTCATCGGACTGGGGAAAATACAGGCAGGTTTAGCAGACATCGGCGGATCGGTGGCATGGGGCGATCGATCGGCGGTTTTACGGTAATGGGTAATCAGCGCGATAGTCGTTTGAGGATTTGTCAAACCTCGTACAGTTGATTTCGTCGAGAGAGGAGTGAGAAAACATCCGATAAATCCTACTCGGGTGTTTCCTGCCGCACTAAGTCGATTAAGAGGGTAAGCCATGTAAGGGATTATATTGGTACATGATTTTATCCCTAAAAATCAAGTAAGATTATATGTCCCGGTTGCGGGTTACAAGTTTGTCCGGAGTTAAGTAACGCTTGTTCAAGATGCGATCGCGCTCTGATGTTCGGATAGGTTGTATCGAGTCCGCACGGGAATCCCAATGCCGACCCAATCGGGTCATACCAGAAGAAGGGAGCGATCGTACGTTAATCTATCTTATAGCAGTCGCCACTATGAGGCGCGATCGCGCTACGATATTCCGGTACTCTCCAGCGATGTCCTTGGCGATACTCTTAGCCCCTTTGGAGTAGCTGCGTCAACGAGGAGTAAAGATGTTGGCGCAGTTCCCGATCGAACCTGCTATCCGAGGAGGAGTGGTTTGTGATACGCTAGACTCACCTCGACAGAGCGGGGGGCAATCTCGGCAGGAGCCAGCACCCCAACCAGCCACGCGACGATCGAGTCTTGCCGTCAGACAATTCTCAGAGGGTCTATTGTCTGAATCGGTAAAATCGTCTACATTATGAATTAAATAATAAATATTGAATCGGTTTAACTTTTCAGCGGTTTCTTAACGAATAACCCGTCGAAACTCAGAATAATATCCAGAGTTGAGATGATTACGAACGATACGGAGGGAACACAATTTGACGAAAACTTATCGAATTGCGATTTTAGGGGCAACGGGAGCGGTTGGCACGGAACTGATTAAACTGCTCGAAGAACGAGAGTTTCCCGTTGCCGATTTAAAGCTTTTGGCATCAGCACGCTCTGCCGGACAAACTCTCTCGTTCAAGGGAGAAACGCTGGTGATTGAAGCCCTCGGAGATCGATCATTCGAGAACGTCGATCTCGTCCTCGCCTCCGCTGGGGGAAGTATCTCCAAAGCCTGGTTGCCGAAAGCCGTAGAAGCTGGCGCCGTCGCCGTTGACAACTCCAGCGCCTTTCGCATGAACCCGGACGTACCGCTAGTGGTTCCGGAAGTCAATCCCGACGCCGCACGCCACCATCGCGGAATTATTGCTAACCCCAACTGCACCACCATTTTGATGGCGGTTGCCGTTTGGCCCCTGCATCAAGTGCAACCCATCCGCCGCATCGTCGCTGCCACCTATCAATCGGCAAGCGGCGCCGGCGCCAAAGCCATGGAAGAGTTGAAAATTCAAGCTCGCGCCATTCTCAACGGCAAAGAGCCGCAACCGGAAGTGCTGCCGTATCCCATCGCCTTCAACCTGTTCCCGCACAACTCTCCCTTAACCGAGTCGGGATACTGCGAAGAAGAGTTGAAAATGGTCAACGAGACCCGCAAGATTTTTGGGGCGGACGAGACCCTGAGAATTACGGCAACTTGCGTGCGGGTTCCCGTATTGCGGGCGCACTCCGAAGCGATTAATCTGGAATTTGACGCACCCTTTGAGGTTGCCCAAGCGCGGCAGATTTTAGCGAGCTCGCCGGGTGTGAAATTGCTGGAAAATTGGCAAACCAACTATTTCCCCATGCCAATGGAAGCCTCCGGTCGCGATGAGGTCTTGGTGGGTCGCATTCGCCAGGATTTATCCCATCCGAACGGTTTAGAATTGTGGTTGAGCGGCGACCAAATCCGCAAGGGCGCGGCGCTCAATGCCGTGCAAATTGCGGAACTGCTGGTGGGTCGCCATTTGTTACGCCCCCAAGCGGTAGAAGTTTAATCGGAGCAAACTTTGGGAACGCTGCAAGGAGTTGACGGAGCGCGAGTGTGGTGAATTTCGGACGAGTTCTGACAGCGATGGTGTCGCCTTTTAATGCCGATGGCAGCGTCAATTACCCACTGGCGGAAGAGTTAGCTGATGGGTTAGTACGAACCGGAACCGATACCTTGGTGGTATGCGGGACGACGGGAGAGTCGCCGACGCTGACTCCAGAAGAAGAGTTAGAATTGATTCGGGTTGTCGTGGGTGCGGTTGCCCAAAAAGCTCAAGTGATTGCCGGAACCGGATCGAACTCTACCCAAGAGGCGATCGAATACACCCGAAAAGCTGCTAAACTGGGAGTTAACGGATCTTTGCAGGTCGTGCCTTACTATAACAAGCCGCCGCAAGAGGGTCTGTACCAACATTTTCGGGCGATCGCCAGTGCTTGCCCCGATCTTCCCTTGATGTTGTACAATATTCCCGGTCGGACAGGGGTCGGCCTGCAAGCGGAAACCGTCGCACGACTGGCAGAGGTTCCCAATATCGTCGCGATTAAAGAAGCCAGCGGCAACTTAGAACTCGCCAGCCAAATTCGCCGTCTCGTTCCGGCAGATTTTGCCCTGTATTCTGGAGAAGATCCCCTAACACTACCGCTGCTGTCGGTCGGTTGCCAGGGTGTGGTCAGCGTTGCCAGCCATCTAGTCGGCAAGTCCCTCCAAGACATGATCCGATCCTTTGAAACGGGTCAAACCCAGCAAGCCACCGAAATTCACTTGCGCTTGTTTCCCTTGTTTAAATCCTTATTTGTCACCACCAATCCCATTCCGGTGAAGTGCGCGCTCCAATTACTCGGTTGGGACGTTGGCAATTGTCGTCCTCCCCTGTGCGAACCCAGCGATGAAGTTAAGCAAACGTTAAAAGATGTTTTAAAAGAGAGTTTGATCGAGCTCGCAATCCGCAATTAGCCGGAAATTTAGCGACAATTTTAAGTTTTGAAAACAACTGCATAGCTTTAGAAAACAAGGTAGAGCTAAGGAAAAACCGTTAGATTTTTCAAGAGCCGCCATCGGCTCGATCTCTTCAAGGTGAAGCTCGATTCAACCTTGGTCCTGATCTTTTGTCAAATTTTGTCAAAACCACCGTCCTCATTTAGGAGACTTATGAGTAAAAAAACAGCCCAACCCGCCCTAAAAATCATTCCCCTCGGCGGATTGCACGAGATTGGTAAAAATACTTGCGTCTTCGAGTACGACGATGAAATTTTGCTGCTCGATGCTGGGCTTGCGTTTCCCACCGATTCCATGCACGGAGTGAATATCGTCCTCCCAGATATGACGTATTTGCGGGAAAATCGCCATAAAATTAAAGGGGCGATCGCCACCCACGGACACGAAGACCACATCGGCGGGTTTGCCCACCACCTTAAACAGTTCGATATTCCTATTATTTACGGACCGAGACTGGCACTGTCTTTGTTGGCAGATAAACTCGAAGAAGCTGGGGTTTCCAAACGGACGAAATTGAAAACTGTCGCACCGCGAGAAGTCGTCCGCATCGGTAAATCTTTCAGTATCGAGTTCATTCGCAATACCCACTCGATCGCCGATAGTTTTACCTTAGCGATTACCACTCCCGTCGGCGTGGTGATTTTTACCGGAGACTTCAAAGTCGATCACACCCCCGTAGACGGCGAGTATTTCGACCTGCACCGATTGGCCCAATACGGTGAAAAAGGCGTGCTATGCCTGCTGAGTGACTCCACCAACTCGGAAGTTCCCGGATTCACCCCTTCCGAGCGATCGGTCTATCCCAGTTTAGATCGGGCATTTTCCCAGGCACCTGGTCGGTTGATCGTCACCACCTTCGCCTCGTCAGTTCATCGCCTCAACTTAGTTTTAGAACTGGCTCAGAAACACGATCGCTACGTCTCGGCGGTGGGTCGATCGATGCTCAACGTCATCGCTCACGCCCGCAATTTGGGCTATATCAAATGCCCCGATGCCCTGTTCAAACCGATTCACGAAATCCGCCAGCTTCCCGACGAGAAAGTGCTGATTCTCTGCACGGGTTCCCAAGGAGAACACATGGCAGCCGTGAGCCGCATCGCCCGCAAAGAACACCGCCAAGTGCAAATCAAGCCGGGGGATACCGTCGTCTTTTCCGCCAATCCGATTCCCGGCAATACGATTTCCGTCGTCAATACCATCGATGCCCTAATGAAACAAGGGGCAACCGTCCTCTACGGTCGCCAACAGGGGTTGCACGTTTCCGGTCACGGCTGCCAAGAAGACCAAAAGCTGATGCTGTCGCTGACCCGTCCCAAATTCTTCATGCCCGTTCACGGGGAACACCGGATGCTGGTACAGCACTGCAAAACCGCGCAAAGCTTGGGGATTTCTCCCAGCAATATGGTGGTGGTGGATAACGGCGACGTGGTAGAACTGACTCAAAACAGCATTCGCATTGCCGATCGCGTCCCTTCTGGCATCGAGTTGGTGGATTCCTCGCGGACGGGAATGGTTCCCGATGCGATTCTCAAAGAACGCCAGCAACTTGCCGAGGATGGCGTCGTCACCGTGGCAACGGCGATCGGTTGGGATGGCAAACTGACCTCGCATCCGGAAGTTCACATCCGAGGCGTGGTCTCTACGTTAGAAAATGCCCAACTCAAACAGCGGATCGTAGATGTTGTCGAACGGACTCTCAACGATCGCGCGTCGGAATTTATCAAAGTTTACGACGGGAAACCGGAAGCAGACTGGGTGGGCGTGCAAACTCAACTGGAAGTCCAAATTCAGCGAATGTTGCGCCGCGAACTGCAAAGCAATCCCATGCTGGTGGTGTTGCTGCAAACGCCGATGGCGTCTGTCTCTCCCTCGAAAGTCAAGGAAAAGGTAACGGAATCTCCCGTTCCCGTTACGGGACGTCGGCGCCAACGGGCTTCGGCGCGGGTTGCTTCCTAAAACCGAAGATCTGTTAGCAAGTGGGTGAATTGAGGGTCATGTTCGATCGTTGTCAGACGATCGAACGTGGCTTAACTAAAGGGTATTAGACTTCTACATTTACAATAGGAGCAAGCCGCTAGCTGACCCTTTCTTTGCCATGCATCCGTACGAGCTACCCAGATACTTCCCGGCTCCGACGATACCCCTGTGGATTCGGAACAGAGCCAAAAATAACCCAATGCCAGAACGGTCAGCTCGCGATCGCCCCGATGTCTTCAGGGGGATATTGACGAAGGCTTATTAATTTCTTTTTTAGAAATTCCGATTAAAGACGATCGATCGCCTCTAAAACCCTCTGATGTTTTTCGGTATTTTCGGCTTCTAAAAAGAATTGCGCGGCAACTTGAAAATCCTTGAGAGCGCCTTCGCGATCGCCAGATGCTGCCAGTGCCGTTCCCCGGTTGTAGTACGCTTCGGCGAGGGAGGGACTGCGGCGAATGGCTTGGTTATAGTCTTCGATCGCCCCGGTAAAATTGCCCAGGCGCGATCGCAAAATCCCCCGGTTGTTATAGGCATCGACATCGTTGGGATCGAGGAGGATCGCCCGATCGTAGTCTTCCAGAGCCCGCTGTAAATCCCCCGCCTCCACCCGTGCTAAAGCTCGATTGTAGTACGCATTCACCTTATTGGGGTTGCGCTCCAAGGCTTCGGAATAGTCGTCGATCGCCCCGTCGAGATCCCCAGTTTGATAGCGAAGAATTCCCCGGTTGTTGTAGGCTTCTATATCTTCGGGATTGAGTTCTAGCACTTCGGTGTAGTCTTCGATCGCCGCATCCACTTGTCCCGAGAGCGATCGCGCTAGTCCCCGGTTGTAGTATGCCGGGATGTATTCCGGTGCCAATTCGATCGTTTCGCTAAAATCGGCGATCGCCCCTGCGTAGTCTTGGCGTCGCGCCTTTTCAACGCCCGATCGAAACAATTCCCCGGCGCTCATCGCCTCCTGTTGCGCGTCTGGGATCTCCTCTTCAACGGTCGATTCCACTTCTGTCGTCGGTGCGGTTTCGTCTCGGGAATCCTGTGCCCGAACAGGAACCTGACCCCATACAGCAACGCCCCAAATAATCAGTAAAAAGATGCAGTGATGAGACATTCGCGACGAAAAAGATGGATTTTGACGATTTCGATGGTTTGATCGTCCCTTTGCTGTTGTCATGGATTCTCGGATCTTTAACCTTCACGCACTATATCACTTTAAGATTTTAACGGCTGAGGGACGAGACCCAACCTACAGTTTTAACTTATTACTTATTACTTTACCCGCGCCATCGACGAGCGAATTCCTGGAAAATGGAGGAGGGGATTTGCTCTTGCAGCCAACGCAGTGCGGCTTCTTGGTACGGCAAGCCTTGATAGTATTGGGCGACATTTTCCAAGCGCATCGGGAGAGGTGGTGCGGCACGCCACTGACGGGCGAATTCCCCCAACGCTGCCTCGCTGACTTGGCGTTGCAGCCAAATCCAGGCTTGGTTTTGATAGGGTTCGCCTTTGTAGTAGGCGGCGGCATCCACCAAGCGGATGGGGGAGGAGGTGCGAGTGGGTTGGTTGCGCCACTGACGGGCGAACTCGACAAGGGCAGCACCGGAAACTCGTGCTTGCAGCCAGTCGAGAGCTTGAGCTTGGGCGGGCAATCCCTGGTAGTAGCGGGCGACGTCGATTAAGTTGATGGTGGGCGGCGGTGCGGCACGCCATTTCCCGGCGAACTCTTCGAGGATGGCGGGTGGGATTTGCTGTTGCAGCCAATTGAAGGCTTGGATTTGGTGGGCGGAACCTTGGTAGTAGACGGCGGCATCGACTAAGCGAATGGAGGCGGTGACGGTGGGTTGCTGGCGCCAACGACGGGCGAATTCGCCGATCGTTTCGGGTTTGAGTTGGTTTTGCAGCCAGTCAAGGGCTTGGGTTTGTTGGGGAACGGCTTGATAGTATTGACCGACGCTGACTAGTTGAATCGAGTTCGAGGTGAGAGTGGAGAGGGGTTGGACGGCGGCAACGGCGGTGGGGGCTGCCATGAGATGCGCCCAGGTTCGCGGTCCGAGGATGCCATCTTCTGGCAGATCGATCGAGCGTTGAAACTGACGAACGGCAGCTTCTGTGAGCAGATCGAAAGACCCGTCGAGGTTGCCGGGAGCGAATCCTCGGTCTTGGAGGCGCTGCTGCGCGGTACGAACGAGATCGCCCGTGGCTCCTTCCTGACAAGAGTTAAACCAACTGGCTCTCACTTCTGTTAGAATTCCGGCAATGCGATCGCGATTGCCATACTCCCAAAACCACCAATCCGAAATCCCTCGAGGCAATCGAGGGATAGAAAGTATCGATCGATCGACGATCCACAACGGGAAACAGGTTAATGCTTCCGGATTGTCAATTCTCGTCCAGAATTCCCGGTGGGTTTGGAGGATGGGAGATCGTTGCGTTGCCCGTTCGATGCGATTCAACCATGCGAGTAGGGTTTCGATCGCGGGATTTTCGTCCGGCAAAATCTGCAAAACAGGGGGTAAGTCTCCCGGTTCCAAACCTACGGTTTCCAGAAATCGATCGGCTTGGGATTGGGCATCGACAGTCGATCGGAAGACGTGAGACGCACCGCGTACCAAACCTACTGCTTTAATAGCGTCCCAGTTTTTCCCAAACGTGCGGGCAATTCCTTCCGCTCCCTCTGTCGCCTGAGTCACCGCATAAGCCATTCCCCCAGCAGCCACTGCTTGCCAATCGACCGTCCCTTGGGCATCCGAGACTTCAATGCCGCGTACGCTCATACTTCATTACCCTCTGGCAAACGTCGATCGGTGGCAGGGTCGTGGATGAGATCGAACTCCCGCTCGACAGCGCTATCCTACCACAATGCGGGTCGGTCGAAACCCCGCCGCCGGATCTCGAACCCCCAGAATTATAGCGATCGCCAGGAGTATTAGGACATCGCTTTGGGGGCGGGGGAAGCAGGGGGAGCAGGGGGAGAAAGATCCCGGCAGGAGATCGAGATCGTCATCTGTCATACTATAGCTGTAGCCAGAAGTGTTAGGGCAAACGCAAAACTGGAAACTTAGATCGATCGATCTTTTTCCTTCTGCCTTCTGGTATCACGAGGTCGATCCATTCCGATCGCCCAATTGCCCACAATCGCCGAGTTTTTCCCGGTTATATCGATGACCTAACTGTTGGCGACACACACTCTTCTCTTGCTCCCTCTGCTCCCCCTGCTCGGGATTTGTAGCACCATTAAATAAAAACCATATTATGCTGGGTCAGTTTCAACAAAGCTATCTCCGAATCGAAGTGGATGCCTCAGCGACGGCGATCGCCCATAGTTTACTCTATCGGGATCGCCTGCAACAGTGGTTGTCGCCGCAAACCCTGTCGCCGGGACTTCCCGAACGGTTATCCGCCGGATTGACCTATACCAGCCGCCTGGGACCCGTCGAGATCCGCCACCACGTCGAACTTGCCAACGACAACCATCTCCGACTGATTTTGAGTGGCGGCATCGATGGGTTTCACGAGTGGTATTGGGGAGATGGCTGGGTGCAATCTCGCCTGGAAGGGGTCTCTCTCCTACCGCTCAAATTGGCGCAAACCGCGAGTTTGTGGCGACTCAAGCAATATTTAACGATCGATGAAACGGGTGCGGCAACTTCTTCATAGGCGAAGCTGGGCGAAGCATTTGCATAAACTTTGTCATATTGTGGACAAAATTGTCGGGCAAATGCTTCTCCCCTACAAAAATTTGTCCTAAATGTTAGCGTGTAGTGCTAAGCTGTCACGCATTTAAATTGTGAATGGGTGCGGACGGGGAGACGGGGGGATAGGGAGAGGGGGAGAGGGATTGATGGGTTTGACACCAGTAAGTTGCTTACCAATTTAAAGGCGAAACAGCTATAAATCTAAAATCCTTTTATCTCCGGAATCGAGGGCGCGATCGCCGCAAACAGAGGCAGTGTAGACCTTTACCCCCTATTGCCTCCCGATGCTTTTCCGTTCTTGGCTGACTGCGGGTTTAACCACCGTTGTGTTAATTTTCTCATCTGTTGGGCGATCGGCTGCTGCCACGTCTTCCCTCGAACTCAGCACTGGGGAACCGATGCAGGCAACCGAGATCGATCGCACGCCTTCTCCCTTTCCCAATACCGAATTAGCGGCGGCTGGCATCTCCCCCGGCATCGGACCCGTATCCGGTTCCCAACTGTATCGGCAACGCTTAGCAGCACTGCAATCGGGTCAACTTTACACGCAGTTGAGTCGAGATAGCTTCCAATCGGACTGGATGGCAGCTAGCGAACAACCCACCTACGAGGAGTGGAAAGCACTACTGGCGGCAGAAGCACAACTGGTGGCACAAACTCCAGGAAACAGCCATCTGTTGATCGTTCTCGGCGATTCGTTGAGTTTGTGGATGCCGTCGGCGGGTTTGCCAGACCGTCAATTGTGGCTCAACCAGGGGATTTCTGGGGACACGACAGGGGGAATTCTCGATCGCATTTCCGCGATTGCCGACACCCAACCCGATCGCATTTATCTCTTAGCGGGGGTGAACGATCTTAAAAATGGGGTAGAAGATAGGGAAATTTTAGAGAATTACCGCCAAATTTTGCAGCAATTACGGGAAGAGCATCCCCAAACCGAAACGATCGTCCAGTCGATTTTACCCACTCGGTTGTCAACCATTCCTAACGATCGCATTCGCCAACTCAACCGCCAACTCGCCGCTATTGCCAAGCAAGAAGGTGCGACTTTTTTAGACTTGTCGATTTATTTAACCGACGCACGAGGAGAACTACATCCGAGTTTGACCACCGATGGCTTGCATTTGAACGATCGCGGGTACGAAGCTTGGCAGTGGGTTCTCCAGCAGATCGAAGCGGGAATTGCGATGAATTGATTTTGGAGTTTGGGGTTTGTTATTTGTAAAACCCTTCTGCCTTCTGCCTTTAAACCCATGACCCATTAGACCTTATTTCACTTCAATGCCTCGAGATCGCCAAAACTCGATCCGCTCTCGATTGGCGCGATCGATTTTGGCTTGTCTCAAATTTTCATTGAAAATATCGGCAGTTTGGCGATCGATCGGCTTGTTCCCGTTCTGAGGTGGTTTCCGAACGGACTCAACGATCCCATCCATCACCAGTAACGCTCCGACAATCGGGCAAGTTGCGAGCAAAAACATTCCCACCTGCGTGCTGCTAAACCCCACCCAAGCCGTGGTGGCGGCGATGTGTGCGGCACCGTGCAGGCTGCCGATTGCCGTTCCAGTTTGAGCGATACCTACGGCACTGGCAGCCGTTGTCGCCACGGAAGGAGTGAGTGCTAGGGTCGTGCCGATGGCAATTTTGGTGTTAGTCATGGAAAAAGGCTGGGGGCGAACATCTCGATCTACTTGGATTGTAGCCACCGAATATCGAAGTTTGGCAGCCTTTGCCGCATCTTCCCAATTCGACCCGACACCCTTGCCAATTAAAGCGCTTCGGCGTCCCGTTCTCCGGTGCGAATGCGAACGCTCTGCTCTACGGGACTGACGAAAATTTTACCATCGCCAATTTTGCCAGTACGAGCGGATTTCAAAATCGTATCGATCGTCAAATCGAGTTGGCTATCTTCCACAACTACAACAATCTTGATTTTTCGGACAAATTCTACGGTATACTCAACCCCTCGATATTGTTCCGTTTGACCTTTTTGTCGTCCGAATCCCCGGACTTCGGAGATGGTCATTCCGGAAAGTCCAGCATTCACTAAAGCCGTTTTGACATCATCTAGCTTGTAGGGTCGAATGATGGCTTCAACCTGTTTCACGCTCCTAACTCCTAACTCACGCTGAGGATCTGTAATTTTGGGGATCTGTTGAGACCGGATTTAGTATGGCACGTTTAGCGCACCTAAAGCAATATTTTTGTAAAAAAAACTACAATTTGAGCGTAGAGTATCGCACGATCGTGAGTTAAAAGTTATAAATTTATGACATAAAACCCAGCTTTTTGCAGAAGCTGGGTTTCTAACGGTGATTGAAAGGGAGAATGTCGGGGTTCGATCGCCAAACCGTCAAGATCGAAACGGCAATTATGCGTTAAACTTCGATCGAATGGTTTCGATGCGTTGGCGGTTTACTCCTAAATCGGACTGTCCCAACCGAGAAGCCGATCGTACTTGAATCGTTCCCGCCGCTTCATCTAAATAAAATTCTACATCGTCCACAAATCCCATCAATTTGCTAGTAAATTCGGCATACAAATAGTTGGGAGTGGATTGGACAATTGCTGCATTTTCGATCGATCCTACAATGGATTTGAGGCGATCAAACGCTTCTTTCGCGTTCCCCGTATACGCCAGCGGTGCGATTTGATGTTCCGCATCGGTATCGTAACTGCAAACGCAGTTTGGCGAAGCCGGACACGATTTCAATTTGCCATCTTTCACCCCTAAATCTTTCGGTGGACTTCCTGAAAAGTGGAACAAACTAGCAGCCAGTACGGGGGATGGCTCCAGAAGATTCCGCGCAAATACCTCCGGCGTTTCAGCTAAAAATATCGCAGTGACACACGCCAGACAAAGCACCCCAACGGCGATCGATCGAAAAGACTGTCTATTCAATTTCCAGGGAAAAATTTTTGCAAGTTTCATCTTTTAAAAAATTACGAACTCAGTCAAAAAGATTGTATCACTACAATACCATGCGATCGGCAAAATTCTTCCCCTAGCGTGAAGAACCAATAACTAAATTTCAAATTCGTCAAATTTAACAATCTCAGAATTTGGATGCCGAGTATCAAAACGATAGCTGCTAACCGTTCCCGTTCCTGTATCTAAAATACTAAATACGGTAATATCGTTACTAGCAATATAAGGCAATGGTTGACCCATCTCATCGAGAAGAGGCTCAAGATTGGGAACGATCGCCTCTAAACCATGGGGATCTCCTAACGCGATATAATTGCTATTAGGGGGAATCGGTCGAAGGCGATCGCCCACATGAGCGCCGTAAGAATTACCCACATTTGAGGATTCTAAAAAATTAAGATTATCTTCCTTAAATCGATTCCATAAATGGGAATGACCGTAAAAAACTAATTGCACTCCTGCGGATTTGAGAAGCGGGACGACATCGCGAATAATGTAATCTTTTTCTTGGGGATAGTCATAGCGAATTGAAGTAATCTTTCCGGAAGAATCGCGATCGATCTGTTGTACTGGATCGGTGTAAGGCGGCACGACATTTCCACCTAATGTATGCGGCGGATGGTGAAACATGACGATCTTATATTTTGCATTCTGAAATTCCGTGCTATTCAGTTCGGATTCCAGCCATTGATATTGCCGACTGCCTCGCGCAACTGGCTCGAAAATAAACTGTCCGTATCCCCAATTTTCGGGACGATCGAAATCAGATTCCTTTTCTCGATATCGACCGCGAATATTGGGTTCTAGCGAAGGAGATCGCCACACGTTTGTAATATAGAGAACGACTAAGCGGATATCACCAAAGGTAACGGCATAGTATGTTTGGCGATCGGGAAGCGAAAAGATTTCTTCATAAGTTCGAGTATTGAACGATCGATCGGCAATCCAAGTTTCATCCTCTTCTGTCGAATCTAATCGATCGTATAACCGTTCGGCAACTGCACGAGGAATCGCATCGCTCATTTGTCGATCGAGATCGGCATCGATCGAAAATCGTCCCATGACTTCGTGATTGCCAACCGTGGTAAAAATGGGTGCGGATTGAATTAATTTTCCGCCGCGATATCGAGTGGTAATTCCCTCTTTTTCCAGTTCGTAATTGGCATGACCTTGCAAAGCTGGAAAGAACGCACCGCCGCGATTGTCGTCGAACCATTCCGACGCGCGATCGGG
>DVED01000046.1 GCA_015295945.1 Oscillatoriales cyanobacterium M59_W2019_021
AAATGGTGCGTTTCGTTCCGGTGGCACTCCCTACCCACTCCCCTAAATGGTGCGTTTCGTTCCGGTGGCACTCCCTACCTACTAACTAACAACTAACTATTATTCATTCATATTGCGATAGGTAGCAACGGCAGAGGGGGAAATGCGATTGAGATAGCGGAAAATCCAATATTTCATCACCGTATCGAGAATCACAGGAAAGGTAGCGATAAACAAGAAAATAAATTCCCGATTTTCTGGCAATCCAAAATGGCGGGATAGCCCTTCAAGAACGACTTCCCAACCGTGGGGAGAGTGAAACCCGACGAAGATATCCGTAAAGAGAATAATGATAAAAGCTTTGGCACTATCGCTGAGTCCGTAGATCAAATCGTCCATAAACGATTTGAGAACGGCGAGTTCTCGTCTGCTGCTCGCTAAGACAAAGCAAAACGCACCTACAGAACACAGATCGGCAAATATATTCTTAATGGAATTATCGCTGCGATCGTGGTATTCTTCAGCAATTTCCGAGGCTTTCTCTTTCAAGCGATTTTCCATGTCATCATCGGAAAGTTTAGGGATTTTACCGATGAGAATTTCAAATTTGAGGTGTTCTTCAAAACGATCGAGCTCCATCAAGGCTTCTTCTTCAAAGTCGGTATTGATGAAAATCGCGGTTTTTTCTGCCAGGTAGCGATCGTATAAAGGTTCGACGAGAAATTTTTTAGAAACTTGATGGGTGAGGAGCGGAATTAAAATGAGTAGGAGAATAAACCGTAAAGAAATAACGGTTTTATTTTTCTGGGATCGAAATTCTTCAACAACTTCGTTTTCAGCTTTGGGGTCTAGTTCTCGTTTGAGGCGATCGATGGTTCGTAAGATCGATCGGGGTAAAACGCTGGCTTGACCGAGTACAGATTCTACATCGCTGGCGGTATTAATTTTCGGTTTGAAGTTATTTTTCGGATTAGAATCGGGGGGAAGCGGACGACCTTCTTTGGGAATTTTCGAGCTAGGCAGTGAGGGGAAATCCACGGCAGAAATCATCGAGCGATCGATCGATCGATCGTATTTCTTGAGAATTTCGTCGATAAACTTGAGCTTGGCGAGGGTTTCGGGAAACTGATAGTTGGCTTCGGGATAGTATCGATATTTCTCGCCATCTCGAGAATCGATTTGGATGGGAGTTGTGGTGGGTTGGTTGAGAAATTCTAGGGTCGATCGGCTGATGTTAAATTCCGTGAGGCGTTTGCGTAGGGTATTTAAATATTTGTTGAGAAGCTTTCTAAATTCCTTTTTTTCGAGATTGCTATAAGAACCGACCTTCAGGTCGATCGCCTCCCCATTAAAATATTTAACTTCAATTTCTCGAATTTTCTGCGCGGCTTTATAAGCTGCATCTAACGCGCGCTCGGGGGTTTTCACGTACCACTTATAAGCCGAAATCAAAAATTTGGGTAGATTGGACATTTTATCCGAATTAATAAGGAGTTGCAGAAGTAAGCGAACAGAGCGCTGGCTGCGCCGTAAGAATTTCGCAACCGTTTAAACTGGGGGATCTAACCCAGAAGTTTTGGGTTGTGCTTCCACGGATGCCTCCGAAAGTTCGTATCCTTCGTTGTTTTTGTCATTCCCAAACTCGTCAAACCCAGGATGAGAAAATTTTATGACCCAGTACGAGTTTAGTTCCTGAAAACGGTTAAAATCGCTCTCGCCAGATCGGAGCCATTCGAGATCGAGTGGGTCGCTGGCGTACCCGTCACTTACCTTCTAACCCCGCACCTTATAAAGTATGTAGTATACTAATAAATCGATCGGTCGAGTATCAAAACGAACCATTTGCGGATATCGATCGCCAAAAGGGGAGGTCAAGCTATGGGTTCTCAACCCGTTTGGATTGTCGGAGCGACGCGCAGCGGCAAAACCACCCGTTTGGTAGAACTTCTCCAAGCTCGGACGGCATCGAGTCAACCGCCGGAATCCGGGCAAGTTTCCCCCTCAGCTTCCCTGCGATCGACCCCTCCCATCCTGGTTTTAGCCGCGAACGGGGATAACCGCCTGGTTTTAACCGATCGCCTCGACGGGACGATCGGCGATACGTATCCCCTGCACTGCACCACACCCTTGGGATTTTTCCTGGACGAAGCCGTTTTATTTTGGCCGATCATTCTGGAGAAACTGCACCTGAAAGCGCAATTTCCGCTGCGGTTGCGTCCGGAGACGGAACAGGAGTTGGCAACCCGCTTGTGGCGATCGCGGTTGGACGATGGCACGCTGTCCCAGGAAGGGGTTAACGAGTATCGATTGGTGCGGCGAACCCTGGATTTGTTGCAACTGGCGGGTACGGCGGGAATTTCCAGCGAAGATATCCCCCTGGTGCTAGAGGCGTCAATGCCGGAGGAGCAGGGGTCTCCAGCGTTGTGGCAGGCGATGGGAGAGGCGATCGTCGAGTGGCGGGATTGGTGCGGCGATCGGGGTTTGCTGACCTACGGGATTGCCTGCGAGTATTACTGGAAGTATATCTTGCCCGATCCGCTGTACCAAGAGCGTTTGCTCCAACGATACGCGGGGATTTGGGCGGACGATACCGACGAGTATCCGGCAATCACCCGCGATTTGTTCGAGTTTTTCCTCGATCGCGATCGCGACTGCGTTTTTACCTTCAACCCCAACGGCGGCGTTCGCTTGGGGTTAAATGCCGATCCCGATTATATCGCCGAGTTGGCAGCACGATGTCGGGTGGAGGTGTTGCCGACGGCGGGGGGATTGCAAGACGAACTCGGGGAGTTGGCGGTGCAACTCGCTCTCGATCCGATGTTTTTCGCTCAACTGCCGCCCTCCGTCGATTCCATCCAAACCACAGCGCGATCGCAACTGCTGCGACAAACGGCAGAGGCGATCGTCTCGGCAGTCCAATCCGGCAGCGTGGAACCGGGAGAAATCGCCGTTATCGCGCCGGGAATGGATGCGATCGCCCGGTATACCCTCTCGGAAATTCTCGATCGCCACGGCATTGCCACCTATTCCCTCAACCTGCAAGAACCGTTAATCGGTTCCCCCCCCATCCGGGCGTTACTGACCCTGCTGGCGCTGGTTTACCCCGGTTTGGGGCAATTGATCGATCGCGACGCCGTTGCCGAAATGCTGGTTTTGCTCTCCGCCGGAGACACCCAGGAAACCGGATCGTTAGCGCTGACGTTCCCCATTCCCTACGCCATCGATCCCGTGCGTGCGGGGTTAATCGCCGATCGCTGCTACGTCCCCCATCCCGACAACCCCCAACTGCTCCCCGTCACCGAATTTGCCCGTTGGGATCGCCTGGGATACCGCGCCACGGCCGCTTACGAGGGAATCGTCCGCTGGTTGACCGACATTCAGGTGCAACTCGCATCCTCTTCGATTTCCAGTCCCGTCTCCGTTCTCGAGCGGGCGATCGATCGATTTCTGTGGCGGGGGGGAAATCTCGCGTTCGATCGCCTCGCCGACTTGCGAGAACTCCTGGAAACCGCCCAACATTACTGGGAAGTGGCGGATCGAATCGAAGGCAGCCAGAAGGATGACACGACCACTCTACGGCAATTTATCGAACTCCTGCGTCGCGGAACCGTCACCGCCAACCCCTCCCCCCTGCGTCCCCTGGTTCCCCCCAACGCCGTCACCCTCGCCAACATTTTTCAATATCGCACCGCGCGTCAATCCCATCGCTGGCACTTTTGGCTGGATGTTAGTTCTCCGTTATGGTCGCGCGGCGGTGCTGCCGTGTTGTTTGGTGCGCCGTCGTTCCTCCACCGTCGCACCCCGCAACGCCGCTGGACTCTCGAAGACGAAATCCTCGACGACGAACGGCGACTGCGGTGCATTCTCCTAGATTTATTAGGACGATCGCAGGAACGGGTGATTCTGTGTCATAGCGATGTGGACGGCAGTGGGGGCGATCGGTTGGGGTCGTTGCTGGCACTGGTGAATGCGTCGGTGGGATTCAGTCCGGTGGGGGTTTGACCGAAAATTTTAGATTTTAGATTTTAGATTTAGCAGCCGATCGCTTAAATTGGGTGTGGCAAAAGAGGATATCGTATTGGGATTGCACCCACCTTACAAGCATCCGTATACGGGCTATGGTGTGGCATGAAATCGATTCTAGACGTGCAATTTCAATGAAATATACTCACATCTTACACCAGTGGCAATAACCCGCCTGGGGTTTAAACCCCAGACTAATAGCTAAACTCCATTAAAATGGACTGAAGAATATTAGAGAAGGGAAAGGCTTGACTTTAGAGCAAATTCGAGCAAAGTATACAGAGTTATGAAGTAGATTTGAAAACTTCGTGTCTGGTGAAACCGCCAAAATTTCCAACTCTCCCTTGTAGAAAAACAACCGAATGCCAGGAGAGTCGGCAAATCCTGATCGAATTAACTTAAATTGCTCCCAGTTCACCGCCGCACAAACGAACTATCGATCAGTGGAAAAGGTTTTCGGTTCGGCGGTTTGGGTCATGGCAGCATCGCCCCGGTTGCGCGGCTAATGTTATTGTAGCTGGGGCAAGTCGCGATCGGGGGGGCGCGAGCCGTCGTACTCGTATCCGAAGAAGCGATCGCCGCTTGCTCGGCAATTGTCCAACCCTAGATATAATGTCTGTTAGAACCGAGTTCGGTTCTGTCATCCAACCGTTACCAATCACGACCGCGCCTGCATGGGTTTTTGGAAAAGCATTTTTAGCACTCCCAGCACGACCTCAGCGTCCGGGACCCTTCCGTTCGAGGAATACGCCGTTATTGGGGTAGACACTCGGACGGGGACTGAGGCAAAAATCTATTTCAGTACCGATCGCAATATCGATCTCTACGAACTAGAAGAACTGTGCGATGCGGTGGGTTGGTCGCGCCGTCCGCTCCGCAAGGTCAAAAAGGCGATCGAACATAGTTTCATCGTCGCCTCCATGTGGGAAGTCCGAGGTGCCAGACGGCGACTGGTCGGTTTCTCCCGCGCCACCTCCGATCACGCTTTCAACGCCACAGTTTGGGATGTGGTGGTTCACCCGGAATTCCAAGGGAAAGGGTTGGGGAAAGGCTTGATGAAATACCTCATCGACAAGCTCCGCCGCCAAGATATCAGTAATATTACGCTCTTTGCCGACCCGCAGGTGGTGGAATTCTACCAAGGTTTGGGCTTTATGTCCGACCCTGAAGGGATTAAGGGAATGTTTTGGTATCCGAATTAGTGAGGGGTTAGTGGTTAGTGGTTAGTGGTTAGTTGTTAAAGGTTGTAGGGAGTGCCACCGGAACGAAACGCACCATTACCTAGTTGTCACTGTAGGTTGGGTAGATCGCTCTTCGAGACCCAACAAAGCCGACAAATGTTAGATCTTGTGCCTCGACTACCGGATAGAGCAGGTAGTTTTAGCTCAAAACCCGCCTCTACAGTCGATCGCCAATTACCAATTACCAATTACCAATTTGGTGAAAGTTTCTTTACTGGTCAGTGATTTTTCCGGCGGGGGAGCGATTCGCGCGTTTCTGTTGGCGCGAGTGTTGCTCAACTTGAACTGTCGCGTGGAAGTGGTGGGATTTCAATTTGGCAAAGAACTCTACGCCATCCCCCCCCGAGATATTCCCATCCATCCTATCCAGGGGACGAAATACCCGCAAATTTTGGCGGCGGTTCCCCAACTTCTCCGCAAACTGGATGGGGATATTATTTATGCCGTCAAACCCAAACCGACGAGTTTCGGGTTGGCACTGCTGGACAAACTGAAGACGCGGCGTCCGGTGTGGTTGGATATGGACGATTGGGAAATGAGTTGGCACGGGGGGGACAAGTGGCGCTATCGTCCATCGCCGAAGCAGTTGTATCGGGATATTTTCAAACCGAACGGTCAGTTGCGCGAACCGGATCATCCGTTGTACGTGAAGTGGATGGAAAGTTGGGTAAAGCGTGCCGATGCGATTACGGTGGATACGACGTTTTTGCAGCGGCGATTTGGCGGGGTTTACCTGCCGAATGGGAAGGATACGGACTCGTTCGACCCCCAAGGTTACGACCCGGCAGAGTGTCGATCTCGCTACGGTTTGTCGGAGTATCGGGTGTTGATGTTTCCCGGTGCACCGCGTCCCCATAAGGGGGTAGAAGACGTGTTGATGGCGCTGGATCTCCTGGACGAACCGGATTTGCGACTGGCAATTGTGGGGGGAAGTCCCTACGACGATTACGACGATCGACTGATGGCGCGATGGGGACGGTGGATTGTCAAGCTTCCCCGGCGTCCGGTGGAGGCGATGCCGGAGATGGTGGCGGCGGCGCATATCGTGGTGGTGCCGCAGCGGGATAGTCTGGCGGCAGTAGCGCAATTTCCCCTCAAATTGACCGACGGGATGGCGATGGCGAAGCCAATTATATCGACGCGGGTTGGCGATATTCCCGATATTTTAGCGGATACGGGATTTTTGGTCGATCCCAATTCGCCGGAGCAAATCGCCGCAAAAATTCAGGGGATTTTTGCCAATTTTGACGAGGCGGAAGCTCGCGCTCGGCAAGCGAGATCTCGATGTGTCGAGTATTATAGTATTGACGCGATGGCTGAGATTTTAGCTTCCTTGGGTGCCCGATTTTTTTGAGCCTTTAGCCATCGGACGACGAGCCATTAGCGGGTAAAAAGTATACGACTTCTCGAGTTCGGAATTTATGAGTGACATCTCTCGAATTTGAGAATTTCGATGCTAGACTACGAGTCGCGCTCGAGCTAATCGCTGTGATGTGATGTTTGATGTTTGACCGATAATCTCGATCGGCAATTTTCCTCAATCTTCTGCCTTTATGTCTCCCAATCGCTTGCTTTTCAATTTTGCAGCGCGCTATCCCATTTTAATCGCGCAAACTCTGGCATTCGATCTTTCGGGAGCCTTATTTAATGGGATCGGCACGACGTTGATCGTGCCTTTGTTGTTGATTTTTTTGGGTCAACCGATGGAGTTACCCGGCGCGCCTCCACTGCTGCGATCGATTTTTTCTAATTTCGATATTGTCGATTCAGACTCGAAAATACTCTTAATTACGGCAGCCGTATTGTTGGCAATCGTGTTAAAAAATGCGGCAGTATACGGCAGTGCGATCGTCTCCAGTTCTTTAGCAAGAAAGCTGGTTTTATCGATTCGGAAAGAGGCGATCGATATTTTGCTATCGGTAGATCTAGACTATTATGCAAAACACCGCGTTGGCGATATTCTAAATCGAGTGAATGCGGAAGTGGTGCGAACGGCATCAGCAATTCGATCGGGCATTAGTTCGATATCGATTATCTTGACGATCGGCGTTTTCGTCATCTTGCTTTTGTCTATTTCTTGGGAATTAACAATTCTTTCAACCCTGGTTTTAGGATTAGTTGCCTACGTCAATCAATATTTCGTGCGGCGATCGAAACAGTATGGCAAGTTGCTATCGCAAAATTCGAGTTTATCTTCGGTTGCTTTGCAAGAACTCTTACATGGAATTCGTTTAATTAAAGCAACAGGAAACGAAGCAGAAGAATACGATCGTTTAAAGTGTTTGATGGAGCAACGGGAGGCGGCTGAGTTTCAATCTCTTGCCAGTTACGCCATTATTGCTCCAGTTAATGAAGTAACGGGAATTTTAACATTCTTGGCGATCGCTTTTTTAGGAAGTCAGTTTTTGGGTGATCGAATCGAA
The DNA here is from genome assembly GCA_015295945.1 of Oscillatoriales cyanobacterium M59_W2019_021. GTDB lineage: Bacteria > Cyanobacteriota > Cyanobacteriia > Cyanobacteriales > Geitlerinemataceae > DVED01. The sequence goes on from DVED01000046.1 coordinate 7,667, forward strand.
GCATTATCTCCAATTTTATTAACCTATCTCATTGTCTTATTTCGGCTTCTTCCTTATATTGGTAAACTCAGTGGAGAACGAAGTAAACTCGCCAATACATCGGCAAGTGTCGCCGTCTTAGCAGACTTTTTGCGCCGAGATGACAAACCTTTCATGCAGATGGGAAAACGACCCTTTACTGGTTTACAACAAGGGATTCGGCTAGAAGGCGTCTCATTTCGCTATCCGAATCACGACGAATTCGTCCTTAAAGAACTCGATTTGTGGATTCCTCGAGGAACAACAATGGCATTAGTTGGCTCGTCGGGTGCGGGAAAATCAACGTTGGTAGATTTGTTGCCTCGATTTTACGATCCGACTTCGGGAAAAGTGACGATCGATGACTGCGATTTAAGAGAATATGATTTAAAATCTCTGCGGCGATCGATGGGAATTGTCAGTCAGGATACGTATTTATTCAATAATACTTTACGCTATAACATTGCTTACGCGCATCCCGAAGCCACCGAAGCCGATATTATTGCTGCTATTAAAAAAGCCAATGCTTACGAATTTATCGAGCAACTTCCCCAACAATTAGACACGCAAGTTGGAGATCGGGGAATTTTGCTATCTGGAGGACAAAAACAGCGAATTGCGATCGCGCGTGCCATCCTCAGCAATCCCGATATCCTGATTTTAGATGAGGCAACTTCCGCACTGGATACGGTTTCCGAAAAATTGGTACAACGCGCACTCGAAGAACTCAGCCGCGATCGCACTACAATTGTTATCGCACATCGTTTATCCACCATTCAAAAAGCCGATTGTATTGCCGTTCTCCATCAAGGTAAAATTGTGGAAACGGGGACGCATTCCGAACTTTTGGATCGTAATGGCTATTATGCCAATTTATATCGCATTCAATTTTCTCAGGAAAGTCAATCCGAGCTAGAAATCGATCGCGATAATATTCCCTTAGACATTATCCGCGAAATTCGCACTCGTCTCAATCCCACGATCGGTTATTTAGGCTTACTCGCAGACGAAATTGTAGACTCACCCGAAGAACGCCAAGAATTAACCCAAGAAGCTTACGATGCTGCCGTTCGCATTCTCAAAACCGTGCAGTTTTTGGAGGAGAAAGCGAGAATGGGTAATGGGTAGTCGGAGATCGATCCTGAGAAGTGAAGCAAGATGAAGAAATATTATGTGTTTTTTGTGCGGGATGTTTTACCGAAGCCAGCAGCTTATGTGGTTCAGATTGTCAACTTAGCGAATGCGGCGGCAAATTTAGGGTATTCGACGGTATTGATTTCTCTAAAAAAAGGGTTAAGAGCCGTTAATCCGATCGAGTGGTTTTCTCCCTTTCATCCCCAATTCCCGGACGATCGCCTCGCACAGTTTTATAACTTACAATCTAATTTAGAAGTTATAGAACTTCCTATGCCTTATCCAATTGATGCTGTCCCCAGTAAGTGGACGAGTTCCAGTTCGATCGCCTGTAAGTATTACTTTCCCTGGCATATTCTCCCTCACACACAATTGGTTCATAGCCGCGATTGGAACTTCGTACAAACGGCAATTCAAAACGGCATTCCAGCAATTTACGAACGCGATCACTGCGAGAAAAAACGATACGATTCTAAAATTGTCAGCAACCCTTTATTTCAAGCTGCTGTGACCGTTGCCGATCCGGTGAGGGAGAATTTAATTCAAAATGGAATTCCTCCCGAAAAAGTTATTCAGCTTCATAATGGGTTTAATCGAGTCTTTCTGGAAAGACAGCTACAAGCAACAGAAGAGTGGAGAAAACAGTTACTGACTGACGAGTTTAAATATTTAGCAATTTATGCAGGTGCGTTATACGATTTTAAAGGAATCGATTTGACGATCAATATTGCTAAGGATTTTCCCGACGTGCGATTTGTGATGGCAGGTGGTCCGGACGATCGCGTGAAAGATTACCAACAAATGACGCACGATCGCCATTTAAATAACGTTATTTTTTTAGGCTATTTACCGCAAGATCGACTTGCCAGTTTGCTGCAAGCGGCAGACATATTGCTCTATCCCCATTTATCCGGAGAAGCGGCAAATTTTACTTCGCCGATGAAACTATTCGACTACATCGCTGCCGGGGTTCCAATCGTAGCAACGTCTATCCCGCCATTAAAAGAATTTCAGGATTTAGATGTTGTGGCTGCGTGGTGCGAACCAGATAATCCGCAGGATTTAGCTAGAGGAATTAGACGGGTTTTAGAACAGTATCCTCGACCCGTTAACGGCTATTCCTGTAACGACGATCGCGTCGATCGATTTTCCTGGGAAAATCGAATTATTCAAACCCTCGATTTTATCGATCCGGCTTTTCGACCCCAAATTAAGTAGATGACATTCGAGGAAAAGAAAGGTTACGATCGCAGATAGAAGGCAACTGCCTTTGCCATTCCTTTACCCCCAACTTAGAACAAAAATGCTAGTGATTTGCTGCGGAATGCTGCGTTCCGGTTCCACCTTACAATATCAGCTTGCTGTTTCCATTCTCGAAAAAACGGGTCGGGGTTCTGGATTAGGCGATCCGCGAAATGTAGACTGTCTGGAACTGGTAAATGCAACGCCGCCAGGAACGATGCAAGTTCTCAAAGTTCATAAATTCAAGCATTTGGGAAACGTAGAAGTCGCGATCGAACGGGGTCAGGCGAAATGTTTGTACACCTACCGCGATGTTCGCGATGTGGCGGTTTCCCTGATGAATATGCGGAAAATTAGCTTTGAAGAACTGATGTTTCGCAATAAAGAAGTGCAGCAAAGCTTAGACGATTTTCAAGCATGGACATCTTTAGATCGCGTTCTCATTTCTCGCTACGAAGAAATGATTGACGATCTTCCCCAGGAAGTTGGAAGAATTGCCGAACATTTGAATGTCGATCTGTCGGAAACCGAGGCGATCGTGATCGCCGAAAACCACACTTTAGACAAGCAAAAACAACGCATCCAGCAATGGCAAACCTCGGGAAACTTCAATCCGGCAACCCACGACGGTAAATCCCTCCTCCATCACAACCACATCAACTCCGGCAAACCGCAACAATGGTCGGAAACCTTAACTCCCCTGCAAATTGCTTATTTAGAAAGTTTGACGAGAACGTGGTTGCGCGATCGCGGTTATTCCCTCTCTCAACCCTCATATCGCCACTTTGCCAGCCAACTTTGGTATTCTCGGTACGAACTGATGCGAAAAATGGAGCGGTTGCAACACCGTTTTCAACACGGAATTTAACCTCAGTTCGAGAATTTAAATTCAGCTAAACCCGCACGGCAGTTTGTCGAATTTTTTTGAAAAATTGCTCGACTTGGAGAAACCCAAAAACCGAACTGCCTCCCCTACAAAAAATCTTGACGTTTTCTACACCGACCGACTTACTTCCCTGAAATCGAGGCAAACTCGAGAGATCGAAATAGCACTCGACTGGCGGCTTCCCTTCAGGCTGGCTAGAATTGGGGTAAGCTCTACCGATTTTTCTCGATCGCGCAACAGACTCGCGAGGATACGAACATGATAAAAATTGTCAAAAAAATCTCGGCAGGTGTCCTTCTTTCCCTAGGCTTTATGTTTCTGCTGGTCAGCGTTTCCGAATTGCCGAAACAAAAGCGAGATAGCGATACGATCTTGGGCGGACTGATGCTGGGTGTGCCGTTTTTCGCTGGGGGTGGCTGGATTGTTTGGGAAATGAACCGACAGCACCAACGGCAACTCGAAGCCCAAAAACAGCAGGAAACCGAGCGTCTGAATTCAATTTTCTATCAATTACTAAAGGCAGAAGGAGGTCGAGTCACGGCGTTACAAATGGCAATAAAAGCGCAGATCTCTCCAGAAGAAGCGCGAGTTTATCTCGACGGTAAAGCCCAAGAATTTGAAGCGACGTTTGATGTCAGCAATCGCGGCGAAATTTTCTATCTCTTCGAGGCTTAAAAAGGATTAAAATTTTAAGGTTGTTTAGAAGTTTGCACCTCAAATGGCAGCCGCTCGAATTTTTATGGCGATCGCCGCAATTTTTGGAGGTCTGGGGGTCGCCGCCGGAGCCTTTGCCTCCCACTCCTTAAAAGCCTACCTCAGCAAGCGATCGCTCGAGATTTTTGCCACGGGCGCGCGATATCAAATGTATCACGCCCTCGCCCTCCTCTTTGTCGCCCTCCTCCTCGCGCAGATCGAACTTCCCAATCCACCGACACTGGTTGCCTCCGGGATTTCCTTCATCGTCGGCATCGTGCTATTTTCCGGCAGTTTGTACGCTTTGAGTTTAACGGGCATTCAAGAATTGGGCATCGTTGCCCCCATCGGTGGTATCGTGTTAATCGTCGGCTGGGGCTGTCTGGCAGCCGCCGCCCTGAGCTTTAAGTGATTGGCGGTCAACCACTAGCCACTAGCCACTAGCCACTAGCTATTACCCAATTGAATGACTCAACAACTCCGAATTTACGTTCCTCCCCATCCCTTAATTAAAAACTGGCTGGCTATGGCACGCGATGCGGCAACGCCGTCGGTGCTGTTCCGCACGGCAATGCGAGAACTGGGACGCTGGCTGACTTACGAGGCGATTCGGGAGTGGCTGCCGACGGAAGAGGTGACGATCCAGACGCCCCTGGCTGCGACGACAGCAACGATGATTAATGCTGAAGCCCCCATCGCCATCGTCCCCATTTTACGGGCGGGATTGGCGCTGCTAGATGGGGCGTTGGAAGTGCTTCCGGCTGCCTCCATTTACCATTTGGGGATGGTGCGCGACGAAGAAACCTTGGAAGCTAGCTGCTATCTCAACAAACTGCCGGAAAAATTCGACCCCCAAACGCGGATTCTCATTACCGAACCGATGTTGGCAACGGGGGGAACGATAGTTGCCGTTATTGAGGAACTAATCGGACGGGGGATCGATCCCAGTTTCATTCGCATTATCGCCATCGTTGCCGCTCCCCCAGCCTTGCAAAAACTCAGTCAAGCTTATCCCGGTTTGGTGATTTACTCGGCAGGAATTGACGAACACGTGAACGATCTCGGTTTTATCGTCCCCGGTTTGGGTGATGCCGGCGATCGATCGTTCGGAACGTAACAGCGACCTCATAGACATCTGGAGAAAAACCGGGAATGGGGAATAGGAGAGTCGGAGAAGGGCAAAGCATTTGGGCTATAGATCTTGGGTTTAGCCTGGGATTTACCACCCAAAGGCTGCTCCCCCTGCTCAAAAAAGCCCCCCCGCTCCCCCTGCTCAAGAAAGCCCCTTCTAAATCGTGCCTGCCACCCAACTCCGCTTCCTGAAACTCCTCAACCCCCGCCAAAAGTCCAACCTGTCCGTGCAGATGATGCGCATCGGACTGGTAATGACCCTGTGTTTCGCCCTGTTGGCACTCCTCGCTCCCCTCTTCCAAGCCTGGGGATGGATGCAGAGTCCCACGGAGTTGCTGAGCAATCCGGTTCACGCTCCCCCATCCTGGGAACATTGGTTCGGGACGACGCGCCAAGGTTACGATGTCTTCTCCCGTACCGTTTACGGCTCCCAAGCGGCATTGCAAGTAGTGTGTTTGGCAACGACGTTGAGTTTAGTTATCGGCGTACCCTTGGGGTTGGCGAGCGGGTATTTAGGCGGAAAGATCGATCGGGTTCTCATTTTTCTGATGGATACCCTGTATACCCTCCCGGGTTTATTGCTGTCGCTGACCCTGGCGTTCGTGGTGGGTCGAGGCATCTTCAACGCTGCCGTAGCACTCAGTATCGCCTACGTACCGCAATACTACCGCGTCGTCCGCAACCACACCATCAGCGTCAAAACCGAACTCTTCATCGAAGCGGCACAAGCCATGGGAGCCTCGACGTGGCGGGTGCTGTCTCGGTATCTCTTCCTCAACGTCATTCAAAGCGTTCCGGTGTTGTTTACCCTCAACGCCGCCGATGCCATTTTGATTTTAGGCGGGTTGGGTTTTCTGGGGTTGGGATTGCCGGAACAAACGCCGGAATGGGGGAACGATTTGCGACAGGCTTTAGAAGCACTGCCGACGGGAATTTGGTGGACGGCATTTTTCCCCGGTTTGACGATGACGCTGATGGTGGTGGGGTTATCGCTGTTGGGAGAAGGGTTGAATGAGTTTGTCAATCCCAAATTGCGGCAGCGACGATGAGGGGTTGGGAGTGGATCATCGGTCATCGGTCATGAGTCATGACGCTGTATCGCGTCTGCTGAGTGGATGCGGGTAAGAGTTGGCTCAACAAGTCTTGTTTGGGACGATCGATCTCCACCCAATCGTCGAGTAAAATTCCCCCCGTATCCTCGCTATTGGGATTCCAACTCCAGTAGGTAAAACTGAGATCGTTCTTGCCGATAAACTCCACGAATTTCCGCTGCCAAATTCCTTCTTTTGAGGTTTCGTCAACCTGACGACCGCCGAATTCGCCAATCCAAATCGGCGCGATTTTCTCCGTGGCGATATAGTGAAACCCCACTTCCCAACGCCGTAGCAAATTGCCGGGAAAGGTGGGTTCGGAGAACCAGGGTTGGTCGAAGACTCCCGCACCGTATTCGTGAGGGGAGTAGACCAGTTGGCGGGGATTGGACAGGCGGACGGGATAGCGTTTGACCCCTTCGAGGTTGCCGCCTTGCCAGTGAGTGAATTGTTGACCGGGAACGTTATTTTCCACCCCTTCGACCACAATGAGCCAGTGCGGCGCGATTTTTAAAATGGCATTTCCAGCGCGTTCGGCAGCCAATCGCCAATCGGTGGTGATGTCGTAAGTTCCCCAACTGGCGATGCCGTGGGGTTCGTTTTTTAGGTCGGCACCGATGACGTGGGGTCGGTCTTTGTAGCGCGTTGCCAGCATTTTCCACGTCTCGATCCAATCGGCTTCCGAATAGTCTTCGTCGTACCACAATGGGGGAATTTCGCGATCGTTGAGGCGATGGCTGTCGAGCAAAATTGTTAGGTTTTGCCGTCCGGCTTCTTCGATAATGGCATCCATTACTTCTAAGGGGGTTTTGCCCTCTAGCTCGCGGTTAGCGCCGATGGTAAAGTCAATTCCGGTTAAGCTCTCCGATCGTAAGGAGGCGATCGAATAGGGCAATCGAATTGTGTTGTATCCTAGGCTTGCAATTTGCGCTAACATTTCTTTATAATCTCGTAACCAGAGTCCGTGGGGTGCGTGAGTTTCGGTTTCCAATCCGAACCAATTCACCCCTCGCAACAGGACGGGCTGACCGATCGCGTCGATAATTTGAGAACCACGAGTGGAGAGAGGCAGTTGCATCGTCTGAGGTGAAGTTGCCCCAGAGGAGTGACTCGTCCATCCAATGAGTAGCGTCGCGAATAAACCGATCGATCCCAAACGCAACCTTTGAGATTGTAAACGAGAAAAATGCAGATTTCGCCATTGTTGGTGGAGATCGAAATTCTGGTGTCTCGGGTTGAAAACTTTATGAAGACTGGTTAGCCAGAAACCGATCGAACGATAGACTCGATCGAATTTCTCTAAGCAGCTTCGTGTGAATTTGGTTAAGTTCATCACATTTGTCATTGATGGACGAGCGGTCTGGAGTTAGAGACAGGCAATTTTTACTTTAGCAACATCTTCCAAGGTTAAGTTCTTGGGGGAGAAAAATGGCGATCGCATTTTGGAAAACTCGAGCGGTGACGCTCGAATCGACCGCTACGTGTTTTGTTGCAGCTACAGACGGGTAGCTGCGTACAAAGTGTGCGTTTCTACGCAAGACTTTACGCAATCTTTATTAAATTCGCTAGGTTTTTATATAAATTTTATGGACATCCACAGCCAAATTCAGTATCTTTATCAATAACCCATTTATGCCATCAACGCATCTCGGCAAAAACTATGACTTCTCCACTCAAAAAATACATCCTGCCTGCCTTCGTACTTCCCAGTGCCATTTTTGCCGCTTCTACGCTGCCTTTGGCATTGTTAAGCACGCAACAAGTTGCCATCGAGATTCAAGAAGAAACGGTGTTTACCGGTCAGCTTCGGGATATTGCCACTCCCTATCTCGCAGTGGCGACAGCTGTGAGCGTTACTGTTGGAATTGCCGGAGTTGCTGTTACCGGATGGAAGCAGTCCACCAGCAAATCGACAGAATTGGAAGCGAAGCTAGAAGCACAGCAAACTGTCCTGAAGAAAAAAGAGGAGCAAATCGAAGAACTGAAAATATCGCCTTCCGTTTTAGAAGCGGCAGGGCTAGATTCTTTCCTCCAAGACAGCAATCCCAAACCGCAACTGGCACTAGTCCCTGCCATCTCTGAAGCCTCGGCTTCTGAAGAAGAAGTGCCGCAACCGCAACCCGAACCCGAGTCTCCCAGACTGCAAGTTCTGCAATTTCCCACGGCGGCAGCGACTGCACCCGAGTCCTCCAACATCGACGAAATTCACACTCGGCTCCAACAATTACAAACCCAACTCGAAACTTTACAAAAAGCCGTGGTGACTCAACCGCAACCTGCAACCTTTCAACTGAAAGTGCCCGATATGCGACAAATTCTACCCTCGCAAAAAGTAGCGGTCTAACGGTATCGGGCTACGCATTGCTTAAGGTGGCAACCAGTGTTTGAATTTTGGTTTCTTGTTGTGTTTTTAATTGCTTGGGAAAACTCAATTCGATCGCAATGAAATCTCGTTCTGTCTGACTTTTTTCCTTGACAATTTTAGACACAGACTCAACTTGAGCCAGCAGTCGCGTCGCATCAGATTCGGCGCGACGCGGGCAAATCGACAAACCTACCAATTGTGTTAGCGATTTCAGCGTTTGCCAATTCTGAAGTTCGCTTTCTAGGAATTCCAATTGCACGCTTTGGAAACCCAGTTCCGTTACCTGACCCGAGTATAAATTTCCCTGCCAATACAGTTGAACGTCTGCCCGAACTTGTTTGCGAATTGCCTGCTTCTGTACGGGTTTAATCGGGCGGAAGGCTCGCTGTAAGGCTCGCGCCAAGAACATAAACGAAGCCAAAGGCGCGTCGGCAATTTGGCGATTTTGGGAATACCACTCTTCCACTTCGGAATAAATGACAATGACCAGTCGGTCTAATTGTTCCTGGGTAGGTTCGATGTAATCAACGGCGATCGCCACTTGAGATTCATTAACAGGCTTAATCCACACGATGCGACTTTTGAGACGAACTGTCGAGCCAAAATCACCTTCTAACTCAACCTCCACTTCATCGGCAAGGTTGGGCCAGGTTTCGAGGAGAATCTGCGCTCCGGTTTCCGAGACATTGCTGGTTCGTCCCGTCCAAGTTTGACCTTCGCTGTAAATCCGGGTCGGAAGCTGTCGTTCTAAACGGTGGTTTTTCCGCATTTGCGGCTGCTCGAGGGCAACCAGAATGGCAGCGGTTAACAGGATCAAGTTAAAGGTACACCATAAAGCGTTGACGAGGACGGCTTCCGTATCTTCCGGGCGCAGGATCAGCCAAAAGGGAACTGCCAGCATCGACAACACCACCAGGCTGGTGACAATGAGTAAGGGGAAGATCGATCGCCAGTCAAAGCTGCGTTTGGTCACCTCAATCCCTTTATCCGTCACGTTAAACGACCCCAACTTAGGATTAATTAACGCCATAAAGGTAACAATCCCGCTTTGATACGCCATCACGAACTCTAAAATTTCGTTCCAGAAGGTAAAGCGGACGTGCTTGAAGGTGATGTAGTTGGCGTTGAGGGCGATGAGAATGTGAGGGAGGGCGTAAGCCAGGGTTTCCAAACCCAACCCTTCTACGGGGCGGATGCCGAAGAGGAGGAAGAGGGTGGGGACGATCGCGTAAATTAGGCGGGGAAACCCATAGAAAAAGTGGGACGTTGCCGAAAAGTAACAAATGCGCTGGGGAATTCGGAGATTGAGTTTCGGGTTGATCAGGGGGTTTTCCAAGCGGAGAATTTGCGCCATGCCCCGCGCCCAGCGCACTTGCTGACCCACATAGGAGGAGAACACTTCCGGGGCAAGTCCGGCAACCATAATTTTGTCGTAGTACACCGACTCGTAGCCCAACGAGTGCAGGCGGAAGGAGGTGTGGCAGTCTTCCGTCACCGTTTCCACGGCGATGCCACCGATTTGCAGCAGGTACTCTTTACGAACGATCGCCGCCGAACCGCAGAAAAACGCCGCATTCCAGAAATCGTTCCCCTTTTGCAGCACTTTGTAAAATAACTCGTTCCCCACCGGGATATTGCCCCCGGTGAGTAAGTTGCGCTCGAAGGGGTCGGGATTGTAGAACCAGTGGGGGGTTTGCACCAGCGCCACCTTGGGGTTGACCATGAAAAAGCCGACGGTGTGTTTGAGGATTTGCCGCGAGGGGATGTGATCGCAGTCGAGAATGAGAATCAGGTCGCCGTCGGTGCGCTTCATCGCTGTGTTGATGTTTCCGGCTTTGGCGTGATCGTTGTTGTCCCGCACCAACATGGTACAACCCACTTCGTCGCACATTTGTTGCAGTTTTTCCCGTCGGGCGCGATACTTTTCGGCACGTCCGTCGTCGAGGACGTAAACCCGTTTTTTCTCGGCGGGATAATCCACTGCCATGGCTGCGATCGCCGTTTTGCGGACGATTTCCACGTCTTCGTTATAGGTGGGAATGTAGATATCGACTTTGAACCAATCTTCTGGGGGAAACAGTTCGAGATCGATCGGCTGGCGGTCTTTAATTCTCAGGGTTTGGAAGAACGACAGCACCAGGGTGACGATCGCGTATAACTCCGCACCGAACAGCAGCAAACAGGCGATCGCATTCAGCCAGCCTTCAAAATTGAGCGTGTAACTGGTGCGGTAATACAGGTAGCGCAGCGTCACCACCATACTCAACCACACCAGAAACATATGGATGTATTCGCTGGTTTGCTTGTTGTTGAGGTAAACTTCAATTTTGACGCTCAGCCAACCGACAAACATCAGCACAATTGCCACCACCCACTGCTGCCACACCTTGACGGGGGCAACGATAAAGGGAATCGACAGGGGGAACAACAGCAATACCAACCACCGTAAATAGCGGTGGTGAACCCGTCCCAACAGTCGATCAAACAGATGGGGCAAGAACAAAATCGATCGCGTCAGTTGGCGCTTGCGCAAGCGCTGTCCGCGAGGTAACTTTTGGGGAGTGACCGGATTTGCCATTATTTCGAGTCCTCTATTTTGACCATCCGTTTGATATACAGTTGCGCCAAACCGTACAGGAGCAGGGCAAAGGCTAAGATGCCCAGGGGCAGGACGTACCAGTGTTCTTGTAGGAAGCGTTTGGCTTTACTCAGCCAACTGGTTTGCTCCACTCGACGAGGCGTTTCTTGTTGGAAAAACTCGATTTGATAGGTGTCGGGATCGTAGGGAGACGGCTTCTTGACATTGCTGTCAACTAAGGTGGTGTCGCCTTGGAGTTGGAAGAACCAGGGATCGAACTCGAACAGGCGGCGGACTTGTTGTAAGCCGTTCTCAGTTTGTGCCGTCAGTGCCAGGAGAACGCGATCGCCCGCAAAGGGGGACATCACTTGCTTGACCACCCCTTGGGTATCCGGCAGGGTATTGATGCGGGTTTCCCCTCGTTTGCGAGAAAACAAATCGCCCAAGGTAAAACCGGGGGTTTCAAACACTTCCGGGAAGGGGAACCGTTCCTTGAGACCGATCCCCACCAAGTGATGGCTTTGGCGGATTTCCGGCGGGAGCGAACTGGTGGTGTAGGCTGCCAACTGTACCGAGTCCGCATCGCTCAACCGTCCCAACCGCTGGGCGAATTCGACAAAGGTTGACAATTCCATCGTCGAGGGGGAATCTGGAAGGACGATCGCCGTTTGCGAGAGATCTTGGGGGGCGGCAAAGGGATAACCGTAGTGCAGTAACTCCAAATTGGGCAATTCTACAGAGATATCCCGTTTGAGGTTAAAACGGGTATCGGCGTGCAGGGTTCCGGTGAGTTGTCCGTCGGTGTTCTGCCCGCAAACGCCCCTTTCGCGAGGGCTGAGGCGGAATGCCACCTGGATTTTAGAGTCGGGTTCGATTAAATTGGCAGGCAAATCTACCTTGAGATTTTTTCGCAGTTCCCCTTCCGGATTGGTTAACCGCGCCCCCCCAATGAAGACACCATCGAGCAGGACTTCCACCGCCGAGGTGCGGGGATTGATTTGCGGACCGTAGCTGTAGACCAAATCCATAGAACTGCCGCGATCGAAGCGATCGTCCGGCAAGGCTTTAAAATCGAATTGAATGGGCGCGGCTCCCGCTCCCCGCACGGTAACATCCTCGAACGGCTGCCCGAGTTCGGTTTTGAGATCTTTGAGTTGGAATTGATTTTTCGCAGGTAGATAACCCTCCCACTGGCGGGGTTCTGGGGCAGCCACCGTCTCGAGTTTATCGACAAATACCGCCGCCCCCGTCATTAGCTTGCGATCCTGGGGTTGTACTAAAGCTTGGATGGCTTTGGCAACGGCTGCACCGTCGTTCCCCGTCGCCACCAGCACCGGGATGCTGCCATTGCGGGCGGTACTGAGCATCAACACCCCCAAATCGAAGGGCAGGGGATTTCCCGATCGATCGACCACTTGATTGCGATCGAGTTTCAGGGGCAATTTCAGCTTTTTCAGTTCCGGCTGTTCCTCCGGCGTGCCGATAACCACTAAGCGTTCGTTGGCTTGCACCTTATCCACGCTCTCGACAATCCGAGTTTCCAAGGGGCGGTAATCGGCTAAACGTCCCAATTGGGCGCTGTAACGCGCCGTTGCCGCCAGCCATTCCTCGCTGACTTGTTTGGGCGCCAGAAACGCGAGGCGGTTGGGTTGCAAGCTGAGGGAATCGAAGAAGGGATAGGGATAGCGACTGAAATCTAGGGGAATGGGTTGTAGCTCGAATTTGAAGATCATTTGGGAGTCGGGGAGAATTTCCGTCCACAAGGTGGGATCTCCGGGATCTTCCTGGGTGCAGTCTTCAAAGTTGTGCTGCTGGGCAACGAAGGAAATTTCGTTGTAGTCTTGCAGGCGGTTGAGGGGAATATCCAGCAGGATGTTGCCGATTTCCGCTTCCGGGCGATTCAGGGGAATGCTGCCAATGCTGGCGTCGTTCACTCGCACCGTCAGGTTAGATAAATTAGCAATCAGTGCCGGAGAATGCTGGAAGCGAATCGCCGCTTTCACCGATTGCAACTTCCAATTGCGGGGACGGGTAAAGCCCAGTTTAGTCGTATCATAGGTGCCATTGAGCCGCAGGCGATCGCCCACTGCCGGGGCGCGGTTGAACTCGAGAACGTACTCGCTGCGGGGCAAGGGTTCGGCGTCTTCGTCTTCCTCATCCGCGTCAGCATCGATCGCTCCAAATGGTGCGGTTGGCGTTGCCTCCCCCGGAGGTGGGCTGGGTTGGGGTTCCGGCGGTGCGGGTTGGGCGGGTTCCGGTTCGTAAACGGGGGCTGGGGTAGACGGTGCGACGTAAGGTTGTTCGGGCGTAACGGGGACGGGTTCCGGTTCGTAGGCGGGTTCTGGGGCGGGTTCGTAGCTGGGTTCTTCGTAAGCGGGTTCTTCGTAAGTCGGTTCCGGTTCGTAGGCGGGTGCGGGTGCTTCTTGGTAAACGGGGGGTTCGACGGGAACGTCGGGGAGGGTATATTGCTGGATTAACTGTTGTTCTTCTTTTTGGATTTGTTGTTGTAGTTTTTCGTTACTTTGAGCGTTTGCCCAGTTTCCCGTCGTGATCATGGCGATCGCGCCAACCATTGCCAGAAGCCAATATCGTTGCTTCCAGAGCCATTGAAAGGAGAAAAAACGAGGGTTGCGCGATCGCTTCATAAACTTAAAACTCGGTTAGTTGATGTACTGATTACTAATTACTTATGACTTCACTGCGGTTTCAAAAGGTGGGGTTCGATACCCGTGGCGGGAAAGATGCCAAACCACACCAAATTTTGCGTGTAATACGCCGTGTCGTTATCCCAAAATCCTTGTCGGTATTGGGACTGAATTTTGCGCTCCCAAATTTCCTGCGCCACCGTAGGATTGACGAAAACCAACCCCGAATACAGCATGGCGTATTGCGATGTCGCTTCGTAGTCTACCAAGGGGTTGCCTTGGAGGTCGATTTCGGCGAGAATTTTTTGTTGAGACTGCCACAGTTCGATCGGATATTGTAGATGGTTTTGGAGAAAATCGATCGCCCGATTCGATCCGAACCACCCCGCATCCAAAGCAACGCGCCACCACACCCGATAGGCATCGAAGCCGTACTGGGTTTTCAGATTGCTCAAACTGCGATTGCTAACGGGGGTAAAATTGCCGGAACCCACATCCAGTGCCACCCAATCGCTGGGCAATCCCTTCGCCGACAACTTCGCCGATTCTTCCAGAACTTCGTAACTGCTATCGACCAAACTCAACCAATCCCGATCGGGATCGACTTGGGCGAATAAGCGAAAAGCGTAGGGTGCTAAGTAAGAGGGGTTGAGGTAAACGGTGGTGGGCTGGGCGGCAAAGGCTTCCTTCGGACCGGGCAGCAAGTAGCGCTGGTTACTCCCCTTGGGAACGATCGTCGAAAATTCCCACAAATCCTGGAGCTTGGTCTTACCCAGGGTCAGGTATTCCGGTTGGTTCCAGCGACGAGCGGCTAAAATGAGGGCAACGGCGGCATCGATATCGGCATCGCTGGCAAAATTGGCATCCAGGATGCCCCATTGGTTATCGGGCTTTTTCCCCCACTTCCACGCCCAAAGGCGATCGCGTCCCAGTCCCAAGGTTTTCCGAACTAAGTTGTTTTCGCTCCATTCCAGAGTTTTGGCAAAAGTGGCGGCATCGTCGGTGAGGACAGCGCGTAACAGGGCGTAAGCTTGTCCTTCCGAGATCGATCGATCCTCCGCCTCGCGATCGATCACCCGCCCGTCCCCTTGGATAAATCGCTGCTGGTACGCCGCCCAACTCTCACTCAACACATTGGGCGGAATCGTCGAAGGGGGTAACGATGGCGGTGGGGTGGGCGTTGTCGCGCTGACATAATCCGATCGATCGGACGCTTTGGGCGTCGGTTCCCCAAACACTTGGGAAAAACACCCGGTGATGCCGAGGGAGAGGGCGATCGCGGCTAGGGAGAGGGGGAGACGAGCGGGGGGAGCGGGGG
>DVED01000006.1 GCA_015295945.1 Oscillatoriales cyanobacterium M59_W2019_021
ATCGGTTCTAACGCTTCTGGTTTAGTCGATCGAATTGATAATTTTGAGGAACCTGACTTTTTTGGAGAGTCTAAATTTGTGTTTGAGAAGGGAGTTTTAGTGGGCATTCAAAACTATGTTTGGAATGGCATCAAAGCGGGACGCAGTTCGTATGCTGAGGAAATCTTTACGATCGATGCGAACTCTCCCTTTGCTTCCCTGAGTGCGGAGGGAGGTATTTGTGCGGAGGAAACCTGTTTGAACGTATCGATCTCTCGCTCCGCTCTACCCATTCACTATTTCACGATCGAACCTTGGAAAAATCCCAATTCCCACAACGTTCCCGAACCCACTTCCCTATTGGCATCGGGTTTGGCATTGGGGGGTTTCCTCCTCCAGAAAAGAATGGCTCGTTAAATTGTGTTAAGTTAAATCCCGTAGGTTCGATCGAATGGCACCATGGCGAGAGATTTGCGGGGATTTCTGAAACTCCTGGAAGACCGGGGACAACTGCGGCGGATTTCGGCATTGGTCGATCCGGATTTGGAGATTGCCGAGATTTCTAACCGGATGCTGCAAGCGGGCGGTCCGGGTCTGTTGTTCGAGAATGTCAAGGGAGCAAAGTATCCGGTGGCAGTGAACCTGTTGGGGACGGAGGAACGGGTTTGCTGGGCGATGAATATGCAGCGACCCCAGGAATTGGAAGAACTGGGTAAAAAATTGGGGATGTTGCAACAACCCAAACCGCCGAAAAAAATATCCCAGGCGATCGAATTTGGCAAGGTTCTTTTCGATGTGGTTAAAGCCAAACCGGGACGCAATTTCTTCCCCCCCTGCCAGCAAGTGGTTCTCGAAGGCGACGATCTCGATTTAACCCAAATTCCCATGATTCGCCCCTATCCCGGCGATGCGGGTAAAATTATTACCCTGGGTTTAGTCATTACCAAAGACTGCGAAACGGGGACGCCGAATGTGGGGGTCTATCGGTTGCAGTTGCGGTCGAAAAACACGATGACGGTACATTGGCTGTCGGTTCGTGGGGGAGCGAGACACCTGCGGAAAGCGGCGGAACGGGGACAAAAACTGGAAATTGCGATCGCCCTCGGTGTCGATCCTCTCATTATTATGGCAGCAGCCACCCCCATTCCCGTAGATCTCTCAGAATGGCTATTTGCCGGACTCTACGGCGGTTCTGGGGTTCCCCTGGCGAAGTGCAAAACCGTGGATTTGGAAGTGCCTGCCGATTCGGAATTCGTGTTGGAAGGAACGATTACCCCCGGCGAAATGCTACCCGACGGACCGTTTGGGGATCATATGGGATATTACGGCGGCGTGGAGGATTCTCCCCTCATTCGCTTCCACTGCATGACCCATCGCAAAGATCCGATTTATTTAACCACATTTAGCGGTCGTCCCCCCAAAGAAGAAGCGATGATGGCGATCGCTCTCAACCGCATTTATACCCCGATTTTGCGACAGCAAGTCTCGGAAATTGTAGACTTTTTCCTACCGATGGAAGCCCTCAGTTATAAGGCAGCGATTATTTCGATCGACAAAGCCTATCCCGGACAAGCCAGACGGGCGGCATTAGCGTTTTGGAGTGCCCTGCCCCAATTTACCTACACCAAATTCGTCATTGTGGTAGATAAGGAAATCAACATTCGCGATCCCCGTCAGGTGGTATGGGCAATTTCCTCTAAAGTTGACCCCTCTCGCGATGTTTTTATTCTCCCAAATACCCCCTTCGATACCTTAGATTTTGCCAGCGAAAAAATCGGACTCGGCGGACGCATGGGTATCGACGCCACGACGAAAATCCCCCCGGAAACGGAACACGAATGGGGCGAAGTGTTGGAATCTGATGCGGATGTGGCGGCAATGGTCGATCGGCGGTGGGCGGAATATGGGTTAGACGATGTGGATTTAACCGCCGTCGATCCCAATAAGTTTGGGTACGATGTTCGATCAAGTCGGTAGGGTGTGTTGAGGCACGAAACGCACCATTGGGTGTAGGGGCATTTGGGCAGTCGATCTCAGGCAAAATTCAGGCTCTATCCTCCCAATGCTTCGCCCTTTCTAACCGTTGGAAATCCTAGTCGTGAGTTGATGGGATATCGCTAAATTGATGCTTTCAAAATATTCTTTTCCCCAACGCTTGATCGCTCCAGGATACCGCCCTCAATCGGAAGATAAAACGCCTGAAGCAGATGCTGCCGATTTCGATTTACTCAGACAACTGACGAACGCACAACGCTGGCAAATGGGGGCAAAACTGACTCGTTGGGCGAAAACTGTTTCGTTGAGGGGAATGCGAAAAGCTAACGAAACGACATTTTCCGAACGATTTGCCCGATCGATTTTAGGCGACAAATGGTTGCCTTGTTTGACCCCCACGAGCGATCCTTCTATGTGGATTCAAGATCCCAGTGCAATTGCCAAATTACTACACGCTATTTTAACCGAACTGGAGATTTCTTATTACATTACCGGAGGGGTGGCGGCAATTGTTTACGGAGAACCGAGAACGACGCGAGATTTAGATGTGGTGATCGAACTCGATCGAAACAAGATTTTGCCATTGGTCGAAAAGCTGCAACACGATGAGTTCTACTGTCCTCCCGGTGCGGTTGATGAGATTCTAACGGGACGGGGAAAAACCTTAAGCGTCACCCATATGACGCAAATTCTCAATGCCGATATTGTGGTAAATGGTCATAGCGAGTTTGATCGGGCAAAAATGGCACGGCGACGCTGGGAAGCTTTGGATGAAGCGGGAATCGAACGGTTTTGGCTGGCTTCTCCTGAAGATGTGATTTTAGCCAAGCTATTATGGCGAAAACAGTCGGGTTCTCAAAAGCAATGGAACGATATTCTGGGGATTTTGAAAGTTCAGCTCGAAGCGTTGGATTATGAGTATTTAGCACGATGGGCAAAAAGATTGGAAATTCAGAGGGATTTCGATCGGGCTTTAATCGAAGCCGGAATTTAAATTGGGAAGTTGCCGTCGGGAAAAATTGGTTCTCCCAACTCGGACTTCGCGAAATACACCCCATTTTTTGCCTTATTTATTGAGAATAGAGTCAATTAATCAACGGATTGACGGGGCTTTTCGGATGTGCTAATCTAAATCTGGGGCGAAGCTTTGACTACTTATCGTACATTAAACAATTTCGGGAATTGAGAAAGATTTCCCCGTCGCCATCTGATGTCATTATCCGGAGAATCTGTAGAGATGTCGGGTGGTGGGTTACGGCACGGATTCAAACGGACTGTTTTTTCCGACAAATCATCTGGGTGCTTAACCCACCTACGAAATATAAGCTGACGGCTAAATGCTGATGCTACAACGAATTTAGGCTGGCGATATAGACCCTTCCTGTTAATCCAGAATGGGCGTGGGTCGCAATACCGCGATCGTCCATTCCCAACTTTTTCGCTAGATTCAAACTGGCAATATTATCTTCGTGACAGTAGGCTCGAATTTCGTCAATCTCTCCGGACGATCGCAATGCGTCAAACAGGGCAGTCATCGCTTCTAGGGCATAACCTCGACGTCGATAGGGAGAATTAATACTGTAATAGCATTCGACAACCTGGGGTTCGTAGGGAGAAAAACCGCACGATCCGATGTATTCGTTAGAGTCGGCAAGGGCGATCACATAGGCAGGAATAATATTTTCAGAATCGTATGCCGAAATCACAAAATCAAAGAGATCGGTTGCTCCTTTTTCGGTTTTTTGCTCCTCGGAAAACGCCAAGTAGCGAGTTGATTCGGGATCGAGCATAAAGTCGAGATAAGCGGGTAAATCTGGCGGGATAAATCGCCGAATGACCAGTCGAGAAGTCTGGAGGGGAACAGAAATTGTCATGATAGGGATAAAAAACGGGACTGGGCGGACTTGAACCGCCGACCTAGCGCTTAGGAGGCGCTTGCTCTATCCATCTGAGCCACAGCCCCGGGTCTAGAGTTATGATAACAGCTAGACAAGAGATCGCCCAGTCCGCCATCGATCGAACCTCACGCCACACTCCGCCAGGTTTCGTTCCAAGGGCTGCCGCCTACTTCTAATCCACAGAGGGAAGTCATCGCTTTCAGGATGGTTTTGGAGGAATGTCCGTCGAATTCTTGCAAATGGAGGCTGAGTTCGCCGGAAACCGTATCGCGGCAGGCATAGTCTAAACCGTGGGGCATGGGGGCACGGATGGGAAGTCCCGATCGATCGGTGGTTCCGGTGAGTTCCACAACAAAGCGATCGCGTTTTGCCCGCATTTTCCACAGCCCCCAAGGGGCGATTTCCCACTCCACCTGGGCATTCCACGGCACGAACTCGTAAAATTGACCCCGGTAGTGAATCCCCACCATCGCCACCGATTCCATCCAAGTCAGCACTTGCCGCCTGCCTCCCCCAGCAGTCAGGGATAACTCCGGTTCGCCGTCGAAACTATTGCACTGAATCCAGAACCACTTTTGCGGAAATGCACCGCCCCAATTCTTTTCCGCGTAGGTGGGAACGCGGGTAAACTCGTAGCGACGATTCCCCCATTCCAGCCAACCCGTCGCCCAACCCTGTGCCATTAAAATCTGCCATCCCGGTTCAAAAATCGGCAGGAACGACAGCCAACCCGCCGTCGCTTGCTGTGGCATCCCCCGATTCCCCCAACCGTCAACAGGTTCGACTTCGTATTGCCACCGACAGCGTTGTCCGGTTCCGGGATCGAATAGCGTTCCCTGATGCCAGGTATCGGTAACTTGATAGCCCTCCGGGATGTGGCGATCGAAAATGGACGGTTCCAAATACCCCGGCGGCGAGGATAACTCAGTTTTGCCCCAATGTCCCAACGCCAACCGCCGAGAATCCGCCCAAAACCCGTTAACGTCGGGAAAAGTGCGGCAGAGATATCCCGTTTCCGCCGCCAGGATTTGTGCTGCACCGCCGCTATAGGGAGTGCCGCCGACGGGATCTTCGATGGAGTACATGAAGGCGAAGGTTTCCCGTTCTTCAGGTAGGGTCAAGCGGAAGTACCACCCTTCAAAAAAGCGGCGGGAAAGACCGTTCCAGTGATAGCCGGAGTGGGGAACGAGTTGGGGCATAGGGAAGAAAGCTGGGGGAGCAGGGGGAGAGAAATGTGATTTTTTTCGTCGATCGCAAATCGTTCGTAACCTATCCCGCTTGTATAAGGTAACATTGGCTCGATCATAATCAATGAGATCGAAGACTAAGATTTTATCTTTTCGATCGCATCTCGTACTAGCAACAACTCGCCTATGTTTTCAAACTACCGGAGCGAAGACCGACAGACTGGAGAGATTGCGAGATGGTTGAGCCATTAACCGTGGTTGCCCTGGCGTTTAGCACCGCGAAAGCCGTCGCCAATTCAGAACCCGACAAAAAGTTTGTGGAAGGAGTCATCGGTAAGGTTGCCGAGAATTTCACCGAGGCGGATTGACGATCTCGCCTAGGGGATATACTCATGAGAACGCAGCCCTTACCCACCCTACAAAAGCTACAAACTTATTCTTAAAACCCCTCTACTCGGCAACGTGCAAGCGGCGACTGATTGCCGCAATGCCTCCTTCTCGGACAATAATGGCAGAAACCCAGTAATCCCCGGTTTCCTCCGAGGCTTTCCCCACTTTAAAAATCCCTCCGGCGGGCAATCCTTCCAGTTCGAGTTCGCCAGGATCGAGGTAACTCTCGAAGTTGGCGGGTTCTTCTAATGCCGTACCCAAGAGAAAGTCTTTATCCAGGGGTTCGGAGACGATCGCATCGAAGTAGTATTGCGATTCGGGGGCGACGGTTTCGGGTAAGCGAACGGTAAGTTCGGGGGGATTTTCGCCGGAGGTGAGTTGCGATTCTTCGCCGAGGATTTCTTGGCGGACGATTTGACCGTTGCGGTAGTGTTGGCGCGATCGCAAGGTGGCATTCAGGGCAAATTCTCGATTTTCCCAAACCTCAGTTCCGGTAATGTGGGTGGTGGTTTCGGCGACGATTTCGTCCCCTTGGGTTTCCCAAGACACCAATTCGGTGCGGTAGTTCAGTTGAGAATAACGTTCCCACGCCGCTTGTAACGCCTCGGTCAGGGTCTTACGCGTCCACCCGTCGCTGTGGGTAAAATCGGAACTGTAAAAGTCCATCACACCTTTAATGTCCTGGCGATTGGCAGCGGCGTCGATGTCGGAGAGCAATTGCGTCAGTTGGGGGGGGGCGGTTTCCGGAGTATCTGCCCGTGCTTCCAGGAAACCGAGACTGCCGAGGGTGCCGAGGGTTAACCCCAAAACGATCGCGATTTGGGGAACCGGACGGACGATGGCACGAAAAAGGGTCGGGGGGAAAGCAGCGCGGTTACGCATTAGTGATATCCTACGTATTTGAACGGAACAGGCGATCGTCGCCAGAGCAGATCTCGATCTATCTCGATGTTCTATCATAACGGAGTCAATGAGAGCGTGGCAGAGAACACCCCATCGACAGGCGCACCCCAACGATTGCTGATTGCGGCGAGCGGGACGGGGGGTCATTTGTTTCCGGCGATCGCCACTGCCAGAGAACTTCGGGACTATCATATCGAATGGTTGGGGGTTCCTGATCGCTTGGAAACTAAATTAGTTCCCGCCGAATATCCTTTACATACGATCGCCGTCGAAGGATTTCAGCAACGCTTCGGGTTGGGAACGCTGAAAATTTTCGCCCGGTTGTTGGGTTCGGTGCTAACCTGCCGCAAGTTATTGCAACAAGGCAAATTCCAAGGCGTATTTACCACCGGAGGATACATCGCCGCCCCCATTTTACTCGCTGCGAGATCGCTCTCGTTGCCCGTCATCCTCCACGAATCCAACGCCATGCCGGGGAAAGTTACGCGCTGGTTGAGTCCCTGGTGTACGACCGTTGCTATCGGTTTCGACAAAGCGGCGCAG
Organism: Oscillatoriales cyanobacterium M59_W2019_021; assembly: GCA_015295945.1. GTDB lineage: Bacteria > Cyanobacteriota > Cyanobacteriia > Cyanobacteriales > Geitlerinemataceae > DVED01. The sequence continues at coordinate 6,896 of DVED01000006.1, forward strand.
TATCTCCCCAAAGCCAACACCGTGCGGGTGGGAACTCCCGTGAGATCGAACTTCCTTTCCCCCGCACCCTGCGACTTACCCATCCCCGCAGAGGTTCCCCTGATCGTCGTCGTCGGCGGATCTCAGGGGGCGGTTGCCGTCAATCGATTGGTGCGCGAATGCGCCCCCGCATGGTTCGAGGCAGGAGCGTGGGTGGTTCACCTCACGGGAGAAAGCGATGCCGACGCCCTATCCCTGGAGCATCCTCAATATTTGGCTTTGCCCTTTTACGACAACATGGCGGGATTGTTGCAACGGGCAGATCTCGCCGTCAGTCGTGCTGGAGCGGGAACCCTGACGGAACTGGCAGTGACGCAAACTCCGGCAATCCTGATTCCCTATCCCTTCGCCGCCGACGACCACCAATTTTACAATGCGTCGGTATTTGCCGAGGCGGGGGCGGCGCTGCTGTTTCGACAGGAAGAACTCACCGCAGAAAAGCTGAATAGTGAGGTTCTGTCCTTGCTTGAATCTCCAGAAAAACTGCAACAGATGAAGCAAAAAACAGCCAGTTTGGCAGTTCCCGACAGTGCCGAACGATCGGCGCAGTTGGTGCGACGGGCGCTTAATAAGTAATACTTTTTAGCCAGTTTCTTAAAGAGTTTTTTGAAAATTTCCGGATCTCTCGTTTGATTGGCTTTAGAGAATGTAGATATATGTAACTTTGTCCCTTGGTATTTGAGGCGACAAAATCAATCTCTCATACTCATCAAGCTGGGATCGAGGGTGAAAGTTAGCCAACAGGAAACCCAACGAAATGTACCTAGTGCTGGGTAGTCCCTAGGAGGGAGGTCTCCTAAAACTTCTTTGACAATCTTGGGAAAGTTTGATAGGATTGAGTTTAGTTTTATATAATTCTCATGCCTTCAGTTTATCAAATCGGAGGCACAGTTTCATGTAGATTTATTAAAAATCAACACCTCTGCAAATTTGGATGTAACAAAATAATACCGAACTGGCAATCGGACGCGAACTCGTCCGCAGAGGAATTTCCAAAGAAGAATTGTTCTCGGCTTTCAAGCCCCTTACCTGCGTCAGTATACGGAATTTGGCGTAGCAAACCGCTAAGATCTAGATTGAACCTGTCATCGATCGGGGTAGCAAAGATGGATTGGAGTCACTGGATCGCTCTCGGTGTTGGATTGGGGTTGGGGACAATAGCCAGTAAACTCCCCAAACCCAGCCAACCCCCCGCACCCCGAGAAACGGAACCCGCACCGCCTCCGGCTGCCAACACCGCAGAACTAGAGGCAAAATTAGCGCAACTCCAACTCGATGCGGGAGCGATCGCTGATATGATGGCATTTAAAGCGGGATTCCTCGCCCGAGTCTCCCACGAAATTCGATCGCCTCTCAGCAAAATTATCAGCACCCACCAAATCATTCTCGCCGATTTGTGTAACGATCCCGAAGAGGAACGGGAATTTCTCGAGCAAGCTAATGTGGCAGCGTTGAAAATGGTGGAATTGCTCGATGAAATCATGAAAGTAGCAAAAATCGAGCGGGGAAAATTGCCGCTGAAAATAGAACGGCTGTCCCTAGAAACGGTGTTTGAAGAAGTTTATTGTTTGACCTATTTGCAAGCGACCGATCGCAACTATCCCTTCAATGTCGAATTTCCCGACGAAAGTATCCAAATCGAAGCCGACTTTAAAATGTTGCGGCAAATCTTAGTCAATCTCATTCAAAGCGCGATCGATGGCATGGAAGCCGGAACCCTCAATTTCTCTGCCTTCCCAGAAGAAACACAGGTGCGGATTTGGCTGGATTCCCCCTGTCCGCCGGATGCCTGGAACGATCCGATCGGCTTACTCGAAGAAGAACCAAAACCCGCAGAAGGCAACGCCGTGCAACTCTCTCCTGGTTTGAGCTTTCTCATGAACCAACTCTTACTCGAAAAAATGGGAGGACGCTTGGAAATCTTAGCGCCCCCCGCCGATGGCGATCCGGCTCACCTCACTCGGATTCAATGCTCGCTACCAAGGGCAACTGGCGATCGATCTCCTGCGTAACCAGCAATTCGTTGTTGTACAATACCATCGTCGTGCTGGTATTTTCCTCGAAACCGATGCGTTCGTAGAAGCGCTGTTGGCGCGTCGTCATCAAATAAATCCGTTCGACGCGGTTCAAACGGGGATGGCTGACGAGAGTTTCCACCAGTTTGCGCCCCAAACCGCAGCCTTGATAGTCCGGATGGATGACCACATCCCAGATGGTGGCGCGATAGATGCAGTCGGAGGTTGCCCGCGCGAAGCCAATTAAACGGGAACCATCCCAAACGGTAATAATCGGGTTGCTGTTGGCAATGGCGATCGCCCAATCCTCAATTTGACGGTCTCGCGCCCAAAATGCACCGACTTGAAACAGCGATTGAATTTGATATAAGTCAATTTGGGGTTGACGATCGTCCGGTAAGGCAGTGTCGTGTACGCAAAAGCGAATATGACTGCAATTCATTAGGGTGTTGTCCTCCTCGTGCCACCCGAATCTCTGTCGGGTTAATTGATAGTGGTCAGCTCGCACTGTTTAAAGTAATGTTGCCGATCTTAACCAGATCTGATGGCTTTGTGGTAGCGGGTCTCGATCACTTTACGATCGTTCCTTAACAGACATCGTCCCTTCCCAATCCAGCAAAGCCTTATCCGGCATGGGCGCGATCGACCGCACCGGAAACCCATCGATTGCCCCCGATCGTCAAGAGATTTATATATAACAACTAAGCGATAGCAGCTCGTGTAGGTGGGCAGGGGCGGCGCTCTCATGAGGATATCCCCCAGGCAAGATCGTCAATCCGCCCTTGCCCACCGCGTTTTCGGGAGGTAAAGCGTTCTTAATAAAGACTTTATAAATGCTATCTTAGGACACAGGTCTAGTGCTAAGCGCATTAGGACAGTTTTGTAGGGGCAAAGCATTTGCTCGACCATCTCGATCGAGAAATGCTTCGCCCTCCGACAGTTTGAAAACACACCCTAGGACTGAATCTTTTCCTCCAGATGTCTAATAGCTGACAGCCGATCGCGATCCCTTAAAACGCCACAAACGCCCCACTCAAATCCGCTGGAGTAGCATTAAACACCGCACCGAGTTCTTGAGGACCGACACCGGGCGTATTCACCGAAATCAGCGTCCCCGTGACGATGCCATCGCCATTGGGATCGACATCGACTCCCGTCGCTTGCTGCAAAAGTTGTCGCACCAGTGCCGGAGTTAATAGAGAGGCAAATTCCGGGGGAACTAAGCCACTGTTATTAGCAATCAGTTCTTGGAGGGAGACGTTTTGTGCGGTCAAAATCAGATCGGCTTCGGTAATTGTTCCCGTCAACCCGATACGATCGCCCCCTGCGCGATCGAAATCCAAAATCGCATCCGCTTCCGCCGTCCCTAAATGCGACGTATTCAGAACGAACAAATCACCCCCGGCATTGCCTGCCAGCAGATCGGATGCCAGATCGCCAATGAGGGTATCGCTTCCTTCTCCCCCAACTAGGAGATCCGTTTCCTGACCCCCGAACATCAGATCGTTGCCTGCATCGCCGTAAAGCAAATCTTGTCCCTTATTCCCGAAGATCGCGTCGTTGCCGTCCCCTCCTCGGAGAACGTCTTGGTCTTGACCTCCAGCAAGGGTATCGTCGCCGCCATTTCCGGAAATCGTATCGTTTCCGGCATTGCCGAAGTAGATGCGGCTACCCCCGTCATCGTTAGCCGTATCGTTCCCTGCTAGCAGCGCGATCGCATCAACTCCCGGCGAATTGCTCAAAATCAACGCTTGGTCTGCGGGCAGATTGGCAGAGTTCAAGAAATCGTCAGCCGGGGTCATCAGCCCGAAATCGTAGTCGGCTGCCGGAATTACACTGGAAAATGTCACGAGAAACCTCCGCGTTTTTCTATAATCTCGATTCAGTCGAACGTTAAGCGATGATGCACTCCTAACTTATTGTGTCATTAGTTGTTTGGGGTTTGGGGTTTGTGAGTAGGTAGGGTGTGTTGAGGGACGAAACGCACCATGATGGTTAGTTGTTCTCTCCCCCTGCCTCCCCTGCTCAAGAAAGCTCCCCCATCTCCCCCTGCATCTTCCACTCACCACGGACTGCCAACGAGCGTAAAAGCCGACCAGTAGTAGGGATGGGATAAATCCGTGTCGGGGACATCGGCTAATTCCAAGGGGAGGTTGATCGTCTCTTGGGTGCCGATCAGTTGACCGTCGTGCAGGCGAACTCGTCCGGATAACATCGAGATCTGGGCTTGGCGGAGGGCTTCGGCTTTGCCCAAGCTAGCGTGTTGGTAGAGTTGTTGGTAAAATTCGCTCATCAATCCCAGAGTGCCGCGATCGCTGACGTCCCACAAACTCGCCAGTGCAGTTCTCACCCCAGCTTGAACGGCGAGTCCGGCAAAACCCAACTCGGCAGTGTCGTCGCCCACTGCCGTGCGACAGGCACTCAAGACCAGTAATTCGACGGGGGGTTCGCGCCAGTTGAGCTCCCGCAGCCGATCGAGTCCGAGCTTCCCGTTCCACAGTTGGATGTAGGAATTACTAGGGGCTCCCGGTAGAAATTCGGCGTGGGTTGCCAAGTGGATAATGCTATAAGGATACTCGTCCCGCGCGGCTTTGAGGGTCTCGAGGGTAAAGGCAGAGTTGAGAAACACCGTACCAGGCCAAGTTCCCGGCATGGGTTGTTCGTTCGACTTGCTCGCAGTGCCCACGATCGCTCCGAGTTCCAGGGGAACGGCGGGTAAGGGCGATCGATCAGGAAATTCGGCGATTCCCATTGCCAGCACCCGCGCCCGATCGAGGGGTTGAGAGTCGGTATCGGTGAGGTTGAGGCTGGGAACCAAGGCGAAGCGGTATTTTTCGACCAAAAATTGCTTCCCGTCGTGCAGGGCAGCCATCGGCATCGCTCGCAATCCGGCATCGAGGGAGAACAGCAACGTCTTGGCGCCTATACGCTCTAAATCCGCCTCGATCGGCGCGATTAACCATTGGTAAAGCTGTTGGGCGTCGGCGAGGTAATCGTCACTATCTCGCTTGCGGGGACTGGTGACATTGAGCCTCAAGTTCCGCAGCACCGGAACGAAGCGATCGGGGGTGACTTCGGTGACGCTGTGGTAAATCGGAGTCCCGGTGGGAGGAAGGGCAATCAAATCGAGACGATCGCGACGGAAGAAGACGTAAATGGCAACGGAAGTTTGACCGGTTCGGGCTTCGAGAGCTTGCAGTTGTTTTTGTAATTGCGAGGTCGAAGATAGGTTTGCCCGAAAATCTTGCCCGATATAAGCCCCCAATTCGAGAGAATGCAAACCATCGAGCAGTTCGATCGCCGTATCCACATCCCCCGCATCTAGGTAGTCTTCTACCTCCACGCGGATTGCTGGGAGCGAGACTTCCCCGAGCCTCACCTCTTGCAGGGCTTCGCGATCGACATCGGAGACAGAGACAGGCGAATTATCCGACGGGCGATCGACAGAATTCTCTTCAGGTTTTTCCTCAAGCATCGATACGTTTAAAATCGGGTCGTCCGATAATACCGATCTCTCCCCTTCGGACTCTGGGTTTGACTCCGTGCGAATGGGATTATTTTGCCAGTCGATCGCTCCGCGACTCCAAAGGAGTATCGCGCTCCTTGAGGTCAAACTTCTTTGAAGCTCGGGCGTGGGTGACGGCGTCGGTTCCGGCGTGGGTGACGGCGTCGGATTCGGCGTGGGTGACGGGGTCGGATTCGGCGTGGGTGACGGGGTCGGTTCCGGCGTGGGTGACGGCGTGGGTGACGGGGTCGGATTCGGCGTGGGTGACGGGGTCGGATTCGGCGTGGGTTCAGGTGTGGGTTCGGGCGTCGGATTTGGCGTGGGTTCGGGCGTGGGTGACGGGGTCGGTGACGGGGTCGGATTCGGCGTCGGATTCGGCGTGGGTGACGGGGTCGGTGACGGCGTCGGATTCGGCGTCGGATTCGGCGTGGGTTCCGGAGTCGGTTCCGGCGTCGGTTCCGGCGTCGGTTCCGGCGTCGGGTCTGCCGCTCCCGGCATGATGCCGATCTGTCCTTGCTCGAAGGTCGCGTCCGGCACGTTGTAAATAACCGTCGTCGGTTCGATCGTCCCGGCGATCGTCCCATCGGTAATTGCCCCTAGCGTTCCGTTCGCAGAGGCATCGCCAATGGTAAACGGAAATAACCCACCGTGGGAGAGGTCGATCGTGCCGCTGCTATTGCCGCCTCCCGTGGCAAGACTCGCCAGTACCCCATTGTTTGCCAAGAACGTTCCTGTCAGGCGAATATTTCCACTGGCACTGTCCAAGGTGACATTGCCTCCAGCGGTAATTCCTTCAGCATTAATCAACGGTAAGATAATGCCATTGGGGGCGCGGAGGGTAACATCTCCAGCAGCCGAGGGATCGTTGGAGTTCCCGTCGGTAAACGTCGTGATCCTGCCCGTAGCAATGTGATCGCCCGCAATCACCTCAAGGGTTCCACCATTCCCTGCATTGGCAATCGCGCGAGATTCCGCCAGCAAGTCCCCTGTCGTAATGCTGCCGTTGAGGGCGCGCAGAGACAGCGTTCCGGCATCCCCGGCCACTTGACCGCCTGCGGAGGAAACATCTAATCGATCGCCGACAAAGATATTGCCATTGGTAGATTCGATGTCGATCGACCCGCCATCGTCGGCTAAACCGCTGGGTGTGGAACTAGAGGAGAGAACCTCTCCAGTAATGTTAATATTGCCTGCCGCTCGAACGTCGATCGCCCCCGGTAAATTCCCATTCTGCGTATCGGCTAATAACTGACCGCTGTCAATCGTTCCCCCCGTTGCCATCAAGCTAATCGCACCCGCGTCCAGGTTGCTATTGAGAACCAGCGATCGCGTATCGATGTTGCCCACCGTCAGGTTAAATCCCCAAATCTCGAGATCTCGACCCGGCGCCACGATCGATTGGGTCGGGTCCATGGAAAAATCCCCTTCTCCATCACCATCTACATCGGCGGTAAACCGGATCGACCCCCCACCGGGTAAAAAATTCAAAGAAACGCCGTCTGCAATTTGAATATCATTATTGGCAGTCAGAATCACGTTTCCCGTTTGGGACTCGAGGATGCCAGCATTAATCGTAATGTCGTCTCCGGCAAAATCCTCGCTCATCACCTCCGGGAGGAAGGTTTCCACCCCAACGGGATCGCTAGCGCCGTCAGAGATGGTAATATTCTCCGGATCGAGTAGTAGCGTTCCCGCCGCGCCTTGGGTTGCCCCCACATCCACCCAACCGTCAAAGATTAAATTCTGCTTCCCCGAAACTTCGACAAATCCGCCATTTTGCCCCCCAATACCTGGAGCCAAACCGCCTCGAGCGCCGATCGTGCCGAAAAACCCCGTCGTATCCGTCGCCCAAACGATAATTCTACCGCCATTGCCGCGATCGAGAGCATCGGCAACAATCTGGGTTTGGCGATCGACGATCGTCCGTTGTGCTTGGGGAAGCGTTCCCCCGCCTTGGTATTCCCCGCCGATCCAAATATTGCCGCCTCCCGTCACTCCAGAAGCATCCACCCGCGCCCCTAACAGGGCAATGCGATCGCCCAGCAGTTGAATCTGAGGCGTCCCACCCGCACCTCGATCGGCCGTCTCGATGGTGCCGCTTACCAGCAAGGTTCCCGTGGTGGGTTCCACCTGCAATCCCGAACCCACTAAACTCACCGTCCCGTCGGTATGCACGACTAACTGGCTGTCTTGTCCGCGATCGCCGCCTCCTGCGAGCAATTCGGGCAGCGACAGCGGGGCGATTCCAGTTCCTTGCGGTACGCTCGCCTCCAAACTGAGGACGTGTCCGGCGGCACTCAGTCGCACTAAATTGTCCCCCGGAACTGCCGTCAAAGTCAGCGATCCGCCTTCTGCGGACAAGTCTCCGGTATTGACGACCACCCCCCCAACTAAGCCGAGATGCCTCCCCTCACCGACGCTTAAATTTCCTTCGTTGACGATCGCTCCGGTTTCTCCGTCGAAGCGCAACGCATTGGGATTGCCGAGAAGTGTCCCCCAGGAATTATTGTCCGTTGCCGACATCGAGCCCCCCTCAAACCCGATACCCGTAGCGGTGGTCGCGGTAAAGTCGGCGGGAACGTTCAAGCTGGCATCGGCACCGAAGAAAATCCCGGCGGGGTTGAGCAGGTAGAGATTTGCCGAACTTCCCGTCACCGAGAGCGTGCCGTTAATCCAAGACGCATTGCCACCGACGACGCGACCGAAAATATTTTGAGTTTGCGGTGCACTCAAAAAGTTGGCGATTTCTCCGGAGTCCAGACCGAATTCTTGGAAGCTATGGAATAGGTTCGCGCCATCGCTCGACTGTTGACCGCCGGTGATGTCGAAGCGGTTTCCGGTGGGGACGACTTGGGTTTGAGTCCCGTCGTTGGCAGGGACGATCGATTGAGCGAGGACGGTGGAGGCGGACAGCGCACCGAGGGCGATCGAGCATACCAGTGGAGAACACAGCAGACCGATCAAGCGCAAGGAAGTGTTCGGGAAGATCATATCTTTACTATCTTCTTCAGTGTTGAATCTCGATGGTGCAGTTCGGAAAACCATTCGATGCACGATCTCCCTCATTTTCGATTCGGGATCGATAAAGTTTCCGATCGTCACCTTGTAATTAGGTAGCCAGACACCTCAATCGCCTGACAAGCCGTACGTTAAGCTGACGACACACCCGACAACCTTTCGGGCAATCTATATTTTTTACCCATCTTCTACCTCGATTCTATGGAGAAATTTTTGAACCTCTCTATTTCGATCGTAGAAATTCTGATTTTGGCGATCGAAACTATACTCGGTCTTTAAAATTTTCCTTCAGATGTCTAAATGGTAATATCAAAACATCTCGAGTGGCACTCCTTGGGGGAATTGGGCAATGAGCGAAACACCGTTAACCTATATCGATCGCCGCCAACTCATCGACAAACTCGTTCTCGATCGCACCACTGCCGAAACGGTGGGCAAAGTCGATCGACTGTGGCTGGATCTCAACTCCCACCAAGTGGCGGGGATGACCTGTAAGTCGGGATGGTTGGGTCGCCAAAAACACACCTTTGCCTGGGGACAAATTCACGCCATCGGCGAAGATAGCCTCATCGTCAACGCTCCTGAAGGCGCCCCCTTGGAAAAACTCGAGTCGTGGGAAACCCTGGTGGGACACCAACTGTGGACTGATGGTGGCAATCGCGCCGGAACGATCGTCGATTACCGCTTCGAGATCGCCACCGGAAACGTCCTCGAGTATCTATTTACCCCGGAAGGAGGAGGGCGACTGACCGAGGGAACCTACCGACTGCCCGTTTCCGCCGTCGTCAGCGTCGGCAGCAAGCGGATTATCGCCCGAGAATCCGCCGTGCTGGACGCGCCCCAAGACGAACCCGGCGCGACCAACCTGCTTGATCGCGCTGCCGAATTCCTCAAAGAAGACTATGTTAAAACCCGCCAACATTTAGCCCAACTCCAGCAAGGCTCCCAAGAACTGAGCGATCGCCTCCAAGAAAAACTCCCCCAACTTCGTTCCGAAGACTCTCCCCCATCCGACAACGCTGCCACCTCAGACGCGGAATCCCTAGAAACAAAATCCCTACCCCCTGCGTCCCCATCGCCAAATGTGCCACTTGAAAACCCGCACGGGGAAGGGTGAGTTCAATTCACTAAAAGTGGTATTGTACTACCCAAACCAAACAATATTTCACCCTCGCACACTCAAGGCAAGGGTGTCCGATGGGAACCGCTTCTACAAAGAGTGAACGAATCATGTCTGTACAACTACCGCAAATTTTACGGTCATTGACCCAGGGTGCTTTAACCTCTAAGCTCTTCGGTCGCTCTCTCCTTCTGGGAATCGGAGCGAGTGTATTTGGCTTCGGCTCCAGTGCTAGCGCCATCGAAACGATTATTCTTCGGTACAACACAGAAGAAGTGACCGTTACCTTAGAAGAACTCGAAAGTTTTGCTGGCGGGGCGGAAATCGAAACGATCCGCCAACTCCTCGAAGGTCGAGTTCAAGAAACTCAGGATATCGCCAGCGATATCGTCCAACTCCTGCGCGATGCCTTGGTTGAGGATATTCGGATCAGCCCGCGCATGCAAGAAAATATCACCAATTTTCTCGACAGTTCCACGGGCGAGTTTTTGCTGACCCAACTCGATCGCGTGATTAACAGCACCTCGGCTAGCACCCAAGACAGTCTCGCCGACTTACAATCTTCCGTCGAAGCTTCTATTGAAGACGACGGCTTTATCTCCGTTTTGGAACTGGTGCGTCGCTATCCCCAGGATACCGTGCGGGTCGATGCTTCCGGATTGACGGGAACGGTGAACGACGTGGCGGCATTTGTCGAAGAAATCGAACCGGTGCTGCAAACCCTGCGCGATGTCCTGCAAGATCTCATTTGCGATTGCCCCTCGGGAGATACCAGCAGTTTGCCCCCAGACGCCCAAGCCGCCCAGTGTAACGAATCTCACAACGTTGCCCAAGGCGCAGACCCCACTGAAACTGCGGATAATTTGGCAATTGTTTCCGAAGAAACATTGCCCGAGATGGCAGCGGATACCGAAGTGACCCGATAATCGAAACGCCAGCATTTAGCCCTTAACAGTCGCTCTTCCATCGGCTCTCCCAATTGGGAACCTCTGGAGATGCCAGAACGACTGACCGACTATCCAGTTCAGTCCGTCTGACAGCACGCGGCTAACGGCTAAATGTCGAACTCCGATCTGCGATGGCGATCGGGAAACTCTGGGAACTATCCGAACTCGATCCGGTTTCCCCCTTATATTTTCTTAATCGCGAAACTGTTTGTGCGATGTCCGATCTTCAGGTGAGCTATGTCTTTTACAATTAAATCTTTTTCTCGGTGGTGCGCCCGACGTGCCGCCCAACTCGTCGGTGCGGGTGGCGCTGTGGCAATTGCGGCAGGCGTTTTCTTGCCGGGGTCTCGCGCCGTTGCTGCCGATAATATTATTTTGACCTACGGTATTTTTAACGAAACTATCTCGGTCGAGTCGTTGAGAACCCTGGTAGAAACTGGGGAAACGACGCCAACTCTGGATTTCTTGTTCGATTTGATGAATATTACGCCCGAGGCGGCAGCGATCGCTCTCCGGCAAGATGTTCAGGTCAGCGTCCGGTTTGTGGATGATGTCCTCTACTCTTTACCTGGTGAATTTGCCCTATTTCAAATGGGTCAAATCTTTCACAATCGGGGCAAAGTTGCCAGCATTCAAGCTTTGCGATCGGCATTTACGCTCTCGGCAAGCGAAGATAGCAATCTTACCTTATTAGAGTTTTTCGAGAACTATCCCAACTCAGATCTTTATGTCGATGGGGCGCTACTTCTGGATGTGGCATCGGAAGCGGCTGAGTTTATCGAAAAAACCGGACGCAGCCTTGCCGTTCCCATCGCCATTATCAAGGATTTACTCAATAGTGTCGTCTGCGATTGCGGAACTCAAAGTTTCAATTTCTCGGAAGAAACAGATCCCTTTGCCGTGAGGTGATTTGGGATTTGGGGTTTGTGGGGGAGAACATTTGGGTAAATAATTTTTCGTTTTGACCGTGAAGTTATTGCCCTCATGCTTCACTCCTACTCTATTGAATACAATTTAATTTCAGAAAAACGGGCTTAAAAATCTCCAGGTAAGGTGGCAAAGTTACCCGCACTTAAAGCACCCGGTTGAATTCCGGCAACGACGCCGAGAATTTGCCCGGTTGCGACTTCGCGAATGGCGGTATTGCTCCCCGACGCATCTAAGGCAATTCCGGCAAAGGTGAGTCCGTTGGTCAGGGCGATCGCATCTTGTCCGGCGGTAAAGTCAGCGATAATATCAGCAGCCGCGACGCTGGGGGCAGCAGTTGCCGATCGCAGAATAAATAAATCGTTCCCGGCTTCACCCGTGAGAACATCCGTGCCGAAGTCGCCGGATAATTGGTCGTCTCCCTCTCCACCAAATAGGGAATCGTTATCCTGTCCGCCGCGTACGATGTCGTTTCCGGCATTCCCGTAAACTAAATCGTTACCGTCGCCGCCTTCGATACGATCGTTGTCGCGACCCCCCAGAAGAAAATCGTCGCCGAGATTGCCAAGAATGCGATCGTTACCGATATTCCCGACAACAGTATCGTTACTTGCAGAACCTTGGATAATATCGTCGCCATCTAAAGCTCGAACAACCAGGTTTCCAACTTGAGCGGCATCGAGAACGATCGTATCGGCATCAGTAGAGAGGTTGAAAAAAAGACCGTCGGGACCGAAGGGAAAAGGCGTGGCTCCGGGAGTGAAGAAGTTGAGGGTGTAGTTGCTGTCTCGACCATTCAAAACATCGAGATCTACAAAGTACGTTCCGGGTTGTAGAGTTCGATCGATGGAAGCTGGCTGACTCTGAGTGCTAGCCAGCGTTCCCGAGTTAGTCCTGGCGAGAACTTCATTGTCTTCGACAGCATTGTTACCGTTGAGATCCTGAATCAGACGGACGACTGTCTGCGCTCTCGTTCCAGTCAAGGTTACGCTGACATCAGCGGGTCGATCGAGGGAGAAACGATAGTAATCGGTTGCATCGAGGCGAGGGATTCCCACAAAATCCGAGAACGTCCGGCTCCCATTGAGAATACCCAGATCGGTAGCTTGACTCATCACATTACCCGGATCGACGGCTAACGTGCCAACTGGGGTATTCGTCAAAGTGAGAGAATAGCCAGAACTGCGTCTAACTCCAGCACGACCATCAACTTGAATAAAGTAAGTTCCAGCGGGCAAGTCAACATTGATCGCCCCATCGCTCGAGATGGTGGGAACGATAAAATCCGTGGCTAACGTTTCATCAGAGTCAATAACATCATTGTTATTGAAATCGCGGATGATGTTTAAATCTACAGAATCACCCGTGACAATCGCGGCAGCATTGAGGCGACTACTGCGATCGAGGGTCACTCGATAAAAATCGAACCGATCTTCAGTATTAACTGAATCGGCAAATGAAACTCGACCGATAAGAGCGCCAATATCTAGTGCCGCGCTCATTCGATTTCCCGGATCTGCCATATGTTTGACCTATGCTTACCCAAATTAGTTGTTGGGTTCGAGATTTGACTGTCCTAAGTTAACAAACGGATCTTCAAGATTGTGTGAAGACAGTCGGTAATTGGGTAAAGATTCTGTAAAGAGGACTGGCTATTTCCGTATATTTAACTAAATTTAGCTGTTACAGCCGTTCCTAGGGTCACCGACAGCCACAATATCGGTAATACTTCCTCGATCGTCTGTATCCGTTGCTACGGTGGTTAACCTTACAACAATCCCCCTTTAGCTAACCAAATCAGTTTCTTGGGGGGAATGCGATTGTGAATACTGACTCGGGGAATGTGATAGGGACTTTTGAGGCGATCGAGTTTGAGCATTTGGTTGTTATAAATATACCCAGATAAATGATATTTTGCCACGATTTTTTCGACACGATCGTCAGCATCGCCAAAGGGATAGGCAACGTGGCGAGCAACGGTGCGATCAGGATCTAAATTTCCCGTACAGTCTCGTAAAATTTGTTGAGCTTTTGACAGATCGATTTCTAGTTTATCGTCGCTTAATTCGCTAAAATTAGTGTGGTTAGAACCGTGAGATTGTAGATCGTAGTAGCCTTTTTGAAATCCATCGCGCAACTCTTCGCAAGTGGCATGGGGTAACTGTAAGCCTTCTTTTCCCATAAAGGGAGGATTGACAAACCAGACAATTTTAATTTTTTTGCCGTATTTTTGTTCTAGGTTTTCGGCGATCTCCATTAAACTAAAATGAGCGCTGGTATAGCCGTCGTCGGTAGAAATCATGACCCGTTTTTGTCCGCGATGTTCTGGAGGAATGGGTAAGCGATCGGGTTTAACAAAATAATCGTAGAGTTCTTGAGTGGTTAAAAACCAATAGTTTTGCTGGATGAGAGATTCGAGAACGAGTTGTAAATCTTGTTTGGTGTAGTCGCCATCGAGAACGGGACGTTGGGGCGGGCGATCGCTCGGTTTCTCCAAATCGACGATATCGTGAAACCCGAAAATTGTCACTTCTTCGACGGTTAACTCGATAATAACTTTATAAAGAAAGAGTCCGAATACAAAAGCTATTAGCGCGACGACCGCTCGCTCTTGGCGGCGGTTTAAGCGAGTTTTCAACCAATTTTTGTAGTTTTTTAGAACTAAATAAAACCCGAACATAGATAACGATCAAACGATTAACTTTGAGAATTAGAATAGTCGGTTAAAATCAAAACAGAAAATTGGGAATCGGGACGGGAAAAAATTTGGGAAGATCGATCGTCGATCCGAGTTTATAATTGAAAGAATCGACGCTGACTCCGCTTCCCAATGCCTTTTTCCCAACTTTCCCCTCCAAACACCCCAACAACAACGGTTCTACTGTACACTGACGATCCAGGAGTTGGCGGCGTTGCCCAATACAATCATGCCATTCTCATGGGTTTGTTGGCACGGGGATATCGGGTGGTTTCGGTGCAGGGGAAAGCGGAAAATCCCCTCATCGACGCCCAAAAAAACTTCGGCATCTGCCACGAATGGCTGGATTTCGATACTGTGCGGGAGTTCAACCGGGTAGTATCGGACACGGAGACAGCAACGGCAATTTTGAACAAAACGCAGCCCCATCTGATTTTCTTCAGCGATGCTTGCCCCTTTTCCAACTTAGGCGCGAAACAGGTTGCAACAAAATTGGGAATTCCCTATATTGCCACGATCGGGTTCGTTTCTGGTAATCTTTCCCACCATTTTGGGAAAGATGTCGATGCGACGCCGTATCTCAATGCCTTATCTCGCGCTTACAATGCCGCTAAAACAATAATTGCGGTTTCTCAAGACAATCTACATTTAATGTGTCAATTGTATGGACTGAAGAGCGATCGCGGTCAAGTCATTCACTACGGACGACCGGAACACTATTTTATCCCGCGAAACCCGGACGTGCGCGATCGCCTGCGAACTGAATTAGATATCCCCAAAGATGCCGTAGTTTGTCTCACCGTTGCCCGTTTAGAAGCCATCAAAGGCTATCAATACCAACTGGAAGCTTTGCGCCAATTACAACAATCTCCGATGTGGGAAAACCTCTATTTCGTCTGGATTGGTGAAGGGATTTTAAAGGCGGAAATTGAGGCAAGAATTCGAGAATTCGGCGATCGGGTTAAACTGTTGGGACAGCGATGGGATGTTGCTGACTGGCAGGATGCGGCGGATATTTTCGTGTTGCCGTCGGAGTTAGAAGGAATGCCGTTGGCGATTATGGAAGCAATGGCGAAGGGAAATCCGGTTATCGCGTCAGCAGTCAGTGGCATTCCTGAAGAGTTGGGAGCAACGGGATATTTACTGCCCGATCCTAACGAGAATCCCCAAGGAACGATCGACGAATTAGCTAAAACGATCGCCACTTGGATGGCAAATTCCCAACTGCGGCAAACCTTGGGAGAAGCGGGTCAAAAACGGGCGCAAATGATGTTTCGGGAGGAGAGAATGGTATCAGAAACCTTGGGAATTGTCGATCGCGCTTTACTTCCCGATGGCGATTATGTTTCCCCCGGATTGGAAATCGTCCGTCCCGATACCGCTTTTCCTAACATGATTTTGGGAGATCCTCAAACTTGTCCTTGGCAATATTTGCGGCGGGAAATTCCCCACAATTGGTACGTCGATTCTCGCAACTCGATCGTTGGTTTTCTCAGTCGGGATGAAGCGCACATTCTCTACAATACCGCTTTACAATTTAAAGGCAAGCGAGCTTTAGAAATTGGGTGTTGGATGGGATGGTCGGCGTGTCATCTGGCGTTGGCAGGGGTCGAATTAGATGTGGTCGATCCCCTGTTGGAACGATCGCAATTTTATCAAAGCGTTAGTCAATCTTTAGAAGCGGCAGGAGTTATCGATCGCGTTAACTTGGTTCCCGGATACAGTCCGCAACGGGTGAAAGAATTAGCACAACAAGAATGCCGGATTTGGTCGTTAATTTTCATAGACGGCAACCACGAATCGCCAGGTCCATTAGAAGATGCGATCGCTTGTGAACCCTACGCCGCCGCCGATGCTGCCATCCTCTTCCACGATCTCGCCTCTCCCGAGGTTGCCGAAGGTTTGGATTATTTAAAACAACAGGGTTGGAATACTTTAATCTATCAAACTATGCAAATTATGGGAATTGCATGGCGCGGCAACGTCCAACCGATCGTTCATCAACCCGACCCCTCTATTTCTTGGCAACTTCCCGAGCATTTAAAAGGTTACGAAGTGAGTGGGATTTCACAACCCTCTGGCGATACAAGTTTAGAGGAATTATTAGCGGCGATCGAATGTCTTTCTCTTCCTGAGATTCTACCCAAAATTGGAGAAAATTACAACTTACTTTCCCAATTGCACCCCCAAGGAAAAACCGCGTATATCCAAGAAAATTGGGAACGAGTTCTGGAAATTTATACCCAAATTATCGAGTTAAATCCTGCATCGGCGATCGCCCATAGCTACCTCAGCGTCGCCTACTGGCAACATCATAATATGCCTAAAAGTCTTTACCATCATTTCCTCGCCAACGCTGCACCAACTTGGATTGAAGATTCCCAAAGCGAAGAATTCCAGTCTCTTCTCGCTGCCGTTCGACCTTATACCTTGCTAAGTCGAGAACGGTTATTTTCCTTATATGCTTTAGCGAAGCAAATCTGCATCGACGATATCCCCGGTAATTTTGTGGAATGCGGAACCTATCGCGGCGGAACGGCAGCAATGCTAGCATCCGTTGTCCGTCGTTACAGCTTGCGTCCTCGAAAAGTTTATGCTTTCGATACTTTTGAAGGAATGCCAGAACCGACGGAGTTCGATCGCCATCAAGGGATTCCCGCCAACGATACTGACTGGGGAGAAGGCACTTTGAAAGCGCCGATCGACGAGTATTTAGCGGTAGTTTGCAACGCCTTAGATGTGCGTAATTTTGTTGTTGCGGTACCGGGATTGTTTGCCGATACTCTATCGGAAAACAAAGCAAAAATTGGCGCTATTGCCTTACTCCACGCCGACGGAGATTGGTACGAATCCACGATGGATATTTTCAACAATTTATACGATTCTGTCGTAGCCGAAGGATTTATTCAAATTGACGATTACGGTCATTGGGAAGGTTGTCGGCAAGCCATTCGCGAGATCGATCGCCGCCTTCACGCTGCATTTCCCCTTCGAAGAATCGACAATACCGGGGTTTGGTTCCGTAAATCCGATCCCGCCATTCCCGACTGCAATTATTGGAGAAATTTATATGGAATTGCCCAAATTTCCTACAAACAAGGTCGCATTGCCGAAACTCAAAAACTCGTTCGATCGATCTTAAAACTCGTTCCCGATTTACTCCCCGCCGAAGAATTATTAGAAGCGATCAATCCTCAACCGCAAACTCCTCAGATCGACATCAAAGAAGAGTATCGATTACGCGAGATTAACCTCATCGCTTTTCCCGATTGGAACCAACCCGAAGACCAACTCGAAGCCAGTTTAATCGAACTGTTAACGCAAATTTTAACCCATCCCGATCGCGATCGCCTCTGCCTGTTAATCGACACCAGCAATACCGATCCAGAAACCGCCGATTTAGCCATTTCCAGCGTTCTGATGTACTTACTCACCGAAACCGATCCCGATCCCGGCGATGCCGAACCGGAAATCACTTTATTAAAACCTCTATCTATCGATCAATGGCAACAATTATTACCTGAAATTTCCGCACAAATTCTGATGTAATGAGTGGGACTTAGACATCACTATAATATCACTATCAAACACGGCTGGCACAT
Source organism: Oscillatoriales cyanobacterium M59_W2019_021 (assembly GCA_015295945.1). Lineage (GTDB taxonomy): Bacteria > Cyanobacteriota > Cyanobacteriia > Cyanobacteriales > Geitlerinemataceae > DVED01. The sequence continues at coordinate 24,767 of DVED01000006.1, forward strand.
CGGTCAAACTATTCCGTGCTTACGAAGATTATCAAGACGCTTTGCTTCGTCCCATTCATATTACATAACGGTCGTACTCACCAGACTCACATAGGCTGAGATAGCTCCGCATAATACTCAAAAGTTCTGGTGCAGCCCACAGGAATCTTTATGCTGTTCGAGCAAACTTGCATAGACATCTGGGAATACAGTGGGCATATTGAGATTTATCCTAAAGAACGAAATGAACGTTTATCTTCACCCATCAGGCGATCGCGATAATGATGTGTTTCGTTTCTCAACGTACCCTACAATTTTGAAAAAATAAGATAACACAAAACAGGGATAAACCCCAAACCCCAAACCCCAAATAACTAAAATGACCCTTGCCACGTGGATTACCTTCTCCCGCCTGTTAGGCATTCCCTTCCTACTCTATTTCCTGCACGATCCCACCCCAACGCATCGATGGGTGAGTTTAGCCATTTTCCTCGTCGTCGCCAGTACCGACTGGTTGGATGGCTATATCGCCCGACGGTTCGACCAAGTGACCGATTTGGGCAAATTCCTCGATCCCCTCGTCGATAAATTGCTGGTGTTAGGGGCCTTTCTGGCACTGATCGAATTGCAGCAAGTCCCCGCCTGGGGAGTATTTTTGATTTTGGCACGGGAATTGACGATCGCCGGATGGCGCGTCAGTCAAACCACCATCTCCGGTGCGAACATCTGGGGCAAATTGAAAACCGTAACGCAAATCGGGGTGATCGCCCTCTTAATCTCTCCTTTCTCTGCCCAGTGGCGTTTTCCGTCTCTCATCGCTTTCTGGGTCGCCGTTGCTATCACCCTCGTGTCAGGGATGATTTACTTGTTGCCGCGAGCAACTGCCGAAGAGAAAGTATGATGTCATAAAGCCATGACATAAAGACTCTAGACCCAGATAGATGGGCAGATCTTAATGTCATCGATTTATGACATTAAGATCCCCATTTTCCTTGAAAAATCGTCAATCCCCGTAAAATCAGCCTTGTAGCCCCCTTGATCCCCTTAAGGCTTTCATGCAAGATATACCTAGTGACGCGATCCCCATCGATCCCAAAAAAATCAGGTTTTAAGCATAGCTTTAACAAAAACCATGATAGGGAACCGCCCAAGTCATCGTTACTGGAGGCCAAAATCATGGCAGAAGACAATTCATATCTAGAAGAGATGACATTGCGGCAACTCCGCCGAGTTGCCAGCAAATACGGAATCTCTCGCTACAGCCGGATGCGGAAATCGCAACTCTTGGCTGCGATCCAAAACGTTCAGCCCGCCAACCCATCGATTAGTCCATCTCGCACCCTGGAGGCACAAGAAGAAGTGGAAGCCGCAAAATTTGAACTCGGTCAAGACGATCTCACCGGTGGCGAACTGGCTTCGGTCGATGTAGGATTAGCCGAACTCCCCGAAGGCTACGGCGCCAGCCGCATCGTCCTGTTACCTCGCGATCCCCAATGGGCGTACTGCTACTGGGACATCCCCAACGATCGTAAAGAAGACCTGCGTCGCCAAGGCGGACAACAACTCGCCCTGCGGATTTACGACGTTACCGATATCAACATCGAATTCCAAAGACCCCACAGCGTTCAAGAGTATCCCTGCGACGAACTGGCGCGGGAATGGTACTTGCCGATTCCGGTGAGCGATCGCGACTACGTTGCCGAAATCGGCTATCGCTGCGCTGACGGTCGCTGGTTGGTTCTCGCCCGTTCTGCCACCGTTCGCATTCCCCCCGTCTATCCCTCGGACTGGATCGAAGACAAATTCATGACCATCACCTGGGAAGAAGACTTGCGGGGCAAAACCTTTGTGGAATTGGTTCCTCCCAGCAAGCGGGGTATGGCAGTCGATGCAGCCGGCAACCCCATCTACGACCAAATCTTCGGCATGGCAGAATCCGCCGAAGCGATGCGGGTCGCGGGTTCGCTGTTCGGTTCCATGCACCAAGTTCCCGAACAAGCCATCAGTTCTTACATCTTCCCCTCGGGTGTGGGGATGTGGGCAGTTCCCACCACTTCCGGTATGGGCATGACCATGTCCGGCGTGGGAATGTCGGGAGTTGGCTTCGGAGCTTCCGCACCGCCGATTCGTCCTCGCAAGTTCTGGTTGGTTGCCGATGCCGAACTGATCGTGTACGGCGCCACCGAACCCGACGCCACGGTCACGGTTGGCGGTCGTCCCATCAAACTGAATCCCGACGGTACGTTCCGCTTCCAGATGTCCTTCCAAGACGGCGTAATCGATTATCCGATCGTTGCGGTGGCGGCAGACGGCGAACAAACCCGATCGATCCACATGAACTTCGAGCGCGAAACCCCGTCTCGACACACCAATACGAAGGAAGAAGCCGTCTTAGAGTGGTTTGCTTAATTCCTGAGTTCGACCCATAAATCATCTTCGCTTTATATCCCCCGATTTCGATCGGGGGTTTATTATTTGAAGGAGTTCGGGAGTTTTTTTAAGGCAGAAGGAAGGCAAGAAGGGAGGGAATGAGGGGATAAGCAACTAACCACTAACTACTAACAAATGCTATGACTCAAACTTGGTATATCGTGAAAGGCAAAGAAGGGACGTGCGAAATTCTGTCGGACGATCGCCTGACGAGTGTAGACGAAGCAGAAATTGCGGCACGTTGGGGACCTTTTGAATCGATCGAAGAAGCGATCGCCCGTCGTGTCGGTTTGATTCGATCCGGTAAATGTCAGCCTCAGTAACGTCGGTACGGGATCGAAGATTTTTCGGTAAGAGCGGGTCGATGGGTAACGATCCCGAAACGCGCCCTCAGAGTGCGATATCATAAATGCTTCAGACGCGATCGCCCGAAGCATTTATGATAGACGAACGAACCGATGTTCCCAAGGCTCCGAAAACGCAGTCGGTGGGGCAACAAATCCGGGAAAACCTGCAAATCCTGGCGATCGCGTTAGGTTTGGCGTTGCTGATTCGGATCTTTATTGCCGAACCCCGGTATATCCCGTCCGATTCGATGTTACCGAATCTCGAAGTAGGCGATCGCCTGGTGGTCGAAAAAGTCTCCTATCACTTCCATCCCCCCCATCCCGGCGACATCATCGTTTTCAATCCCCCACCTCAACTCCAGCAGCTGGGATTTCAACCCCATCAAGCCTTCATCAAACGGACGATCGCTCTACCCGGTCAAACCGTCGAAGTGCGCGATGGCAAGGTGTTCGTGGACGGTCAACCCCTGCAAGAGGACTACATCGCCGAACCCCCCAACTATACCCTAGAACCGCAAACCGTCCCCGAGGGCATGGTCTTCGTGATGGGCGACAACCGCAACAATAGCAACGACTCTCATATTTGGGGATTTTTGCCCCAACAAAACATTATCGGTCGCGCGTGGATGCGCTTTTGGCCCGGAGATCGAATTGGAGCCGTTTGAAGGACAAGGCAAGGGGCGATACTCCTTTGGAGTCGCTTCGCGATCGGTTCTCGAGTCTCGGTTGGCGACAACTTGTCAAGATTTTAAGCTCTTCCGATAGAATAATCGTGAAATCCCACTTAGGTTGGAAACATTGAGGGTCGAATGAGTTCGATCTCGAGGCTTTGATCGAGAGGAGAAAGATTCTCGCTCCATCGGTCAGTTACCAAAGTGTCCTATCTATGACGGGGTAGAGGGACATTTTCTGCTAGGGTGCGACCATCTAAGGCGCAGTCTTAGGGGTGTCTTTAAAGCGTTTTTCAGATGCATGGACTTCAGCATCGTTATCACCACCTACAATCGCTTAGCGTTACTGAAACGGGCAATTCAGTCGGCTCTATCGCAAACGGTAGCGTGCGAAGTCGTGGTTGCCGACGATTGTTCGACCGATGGCACCCAGGAATACGTGTGCCGCCTGTGCGACGAGTTGCACTCAATGGGAGATTTGCGCTTAGTCTACCATCGCAATGCCACCAATCTGGGTCATGCGGCGACGTTAAACGCCGGAGTGAAAGCGGCAACGGGCGATTGGATCAAACCCCTAGACGACGACGATTATCTTGCCGCCAATTGTATCGAAGAAATGCAACGGGCGATCGCCCTGCGTCCCCAAGCCGTCCTCTGTTCCTGTCAGGCGGCTCAAGTCGATAACAGCGAAGTCGAGATCGAACGCACGCCCATTACCGGACCGGGAAAAGCCTTTTACATTCCCCAAGAAGATATTCACTACGGAATGCTCCTGGAAATGGTTCCCTTTGGAACCCCAGCACAGGTCGCTTTTTGTCGGGAAGCCTTTTGGAAGTCGGGGGGATGGGACTCCGAATTTGACGGCAACTGCGACGATATCGACTCCTGGATTCGCATCGCCCAGTTCGGCGATGCGGTGTTTCTCAATCGCTGCCTTGCCTATCGCACCATTTGGTCGGGAGCTTACAATCAAAAATTTTCGGTGAAAACCCGACTGGATACCAATCTGTTAATGAAACAGAAAATTTACCCCCTCGTCGATCCCAAGTATCGGGAAACCATTCCTACGTTAGAGGAGGTTCGAGATTACTTGCAAATTCACTGGGGATTGGTTGCCCTCAAGCAAGGGAAAGTTCTCATCGGCTCGAACCTGCTGTTTCCCGCTTTGTTTTCGGTGCGCGGTTGGACGCTTTTGGTGCGGGCGATCGTTTTCCGCCACCATCAACCCTTAGAGACGCCATCTGCCCACGATCCCAACGAGCCAACGGAATTGAAGATCGACGCCCATCGGCTGACCGATCAGATGACAGCTAACCTCTATTTAGCCCACAAAATTTACAGTCTCGTTGATCGTAAATACCGCTCTCAATGCCCGAATTTGGAGGCCGTGAAAGGGTATTTGAAATTGCGGTGGGGATGGACGGCAATCGTACGCGGCAAACCGATCGCCGCATTTAAAATTGCCGCTCCCGTTCTCTTTTATTTACCCGCTTGGAAACTGGCGATCGCTCTGGCACGCACGGGCGATTGCCCTAGCCGTCGCGGCATCACGGCGATCCGCCGCTTCGTATTAATGGAAGAGTAAGAAGAATACAGGAGTAAGTGCTTCGCACTGGCTGCGCCTACAGAAGTTCAGGAGTTCAGAATGATAATGTTCGATCGGGGTCGCTGGTCATTAGTCATTTGTCATTGGCAAACATCTTCTCCCCCAACTCAAGCAAGCTCAAGACCGCTCTCTTACCCTCCTGTAACTCCCGAACTCCTTTTTGAACAGACTATCCCGATCGCGTCCGGGCCATCCAGTATAAAGATAGAAGGAAGTAGCGCGATCGATGTGTTCGAGTGGGGATGGCTGCCGATTTCGGTGCCACTGCCCATCCGACCATCGCTGTTTTGGCTTTCCGGTCGAGTCAGCCCTCGATACAGGCAGGATCTCCGTGGGAAATCGACAGCAAGGTTGAGACCCCAATGGCCATCCCGTCGAGATCGGTCTGGTTCGCGATCGATTCGCGGCGGTGCGAACTCCCGGAGCGAGGTAAAATAAAAAACCGAAGCCACAGCGTTCTTTCACAGTCCATTGCAGTCAGTTTAAAGAGAGATTGCCTTGAATCCAGAGACTATTGCCCCCCACGGTGGTCATTTAATCAACCGAATTGCCACCCCTGCCGAGACTCAAGAATTCAAAGAAAAAGCCGACGCCTTACCCCGAGTCCAACTCGACGATCGCGCGTTTTCTGACTTGGTACTGATTGCTATCGGCGGATTCAGCCCGCTGACGGGATTCATGGAACAAGAAGACTACGAAACGGTCGTCACGGATATGCGTCTGGCGAACGGTCTGCCTTGGTCGATTCCCATTACGCTTTCCGTCACCGAAGAGGTTGCCGAGCCCCTTAAGGAAGGAAGCTGGGTGCGTCTCGACGACCCCGAAGGTCGGTTTGTCGGCATATTGGAGCTCACGCAAAAATATCGCTACAACAAAACCCACGAGGTCACGAATGTTTACCGCACCGACGATGCCAAGCATCCCGGCGTTGCCGTCGTCTACGACCAAGGTTCGATGAATTTAGCCGGTCCCGTTTGGTTGCTGCAACGCGACCCCCATCCTCTCTTTCCCAAGTATCAAATCGATCCGATCGAATCCCGGAAGATGTTCCTCGAGAAAGGTTGGAAGACGGTGGTCGGTTTCCAAACCCGCAACCCCGTTCACCGCGCTCACGAGTACATCCAAAAGTGCGCCATGGAAACGGTCGATGGGTTGTTCTTGCATCCCCTGGTGGGTGCGACCAAAAGCGACGATATTCCGGCAGACGTGCGGATGCGCTGCTATGAAATCTTGCTGGAAAACTATTACCCGCAGGATCGGGTGATTTTGGCGATCAACCCGGCGGCCATGCGCTATGCCGGACCTCGGGAAGCGATTTTCCACGCGATCGTCCGCAAGAACTACGGTTGCACCCACTTTATCGTCGGACGCGACCACGCAGGTGTCGGCGACTACTACGGCACCTACGACGCCCAGCACATCTTCGACGAGTTCAAGCCAGAAGAATTGGGCATCGTGCCGATGAAGTTCGAGCATGCTTTCTACTGCACCCGCACCCAGTCGATGGCAACGACGAAGACCAGTCCGAGTAAGCCGGAAGAGCGGATTCACCTGTCGGGGACGAAGGTTCGGGAAATGCTGCGTCGGGGAGAACTGCCCCCGCCGGAGTTTTCTCGCCCCCTTGTTGCCGCTGAGTTAGCGCGAGTCATGCACCAGTAGGGAACCCTTTGGGTGATTGCTCGGGCATTAGGGGCAGGCGATCGACGTTGCAGGGCGATCGCCTGCTTTCCATTTTTCCGCGCGAGATTGCTGGCAACTCGCGACTCGCGACTCGCAAGTCGGGTATATTGCAAAGAGAGTTCGTGAGAGTTCGATGTCTAGATGCGATCAAGTCCCACCGATCTGGGAAATTGCAGATACAGCTACGGTCAGTCAGGTGGCAGAATGTTGTCGAATCTCCTAAAACCCTCGGGTCTCATACCTCAAAGGTCTTGGAGCGACCAGACGGCTAAAAAAGCTAATGGCTAACAGCTATAGCATGATTGAAGGCAGACAGGAACGACAATGAAACGACGGGGATTTTTACAACGGGCTGGCTCCCTGCTGGCAGCACTCGGTCTGAGCGAAACTGGGTTGTGGTGGCTAGCCGAGGGCGCGCGCAGCGCCCTCGCCCAACCCGCCGGGCGCAAATTAGCTTTACTAGTGGGTATCGATCAGTATCCGGAAACGATTTACGGTAGTGGCAATCTTCCCCTGACTGGATGTGCTACCGACGTTCGATTGCTGCGAGAAGTACTCGTCCATCGATTTGGCTTTCAACCGGACGATATTTTGACGTTAACCGACGATCGGGCAACGCGATCGCAAATTGAAACGGCATGGGTAGAGCATCTCCAAAATCGGGCGAAAGCCGACGACGTGGTGGTTTTTCACTTTAGCGGCTACGGCAGTCGAGCGAAGTTATCCGACAGTGCCGACTCGTGGCAAAATACGCTGATTCCCGTGGATGGGGGAGCGTCCGAGGGCGAGGCGGGAACCGTTAACGATTTGCCCTTAGAAACTTTATGGCTGCTGTTGCGATCGCTGCCCACCGATCGGGTTCTCACCGTTCTCGATACCAGTTATTTCTATCCGGATCGATCGCTGCAAGGCAATTTCCGCATCCGTTCTCTGCCCCAGTCCGCCCCCAGAATCTTAGGGTCGTCGGCACGGGAGTTTCAAGATCGATGGCGACGAGATTCCGGTTTGCTCGGTCGTTTCGTCGATCTCCGCAAAATTCCCGGCGTGGTTCTCGGGGCTGCTAGCCCCGAGGGATGGGCGCTAGAGGCACAATGGCAAGGATTCAGCGCGGGACTGCTAACCTATGCCCTCACCCAGCAATTGTGGCAAATGACCGACAAAACCTCGATCCCGATCGTCGGACAATCCGCTGCGGGTCGGGTGAAACAATGGACGGGAAACGCCCAACACCCCCAACTGTGTCGGGGGATGGAACTGCCCTGTCCGCAGAAGGAGCAGGGAAATCCCCCTGGGATCTCGCCGGGATTGCTCGCTCCCGCAGTTGGGGAGGCCGATGGAGCGGTTCTGGCGATCGACGAAGGCGGTACGGCGCGGATCTGGTTGGCGGGTTTGCCTCCGGAGATCGTCGAGTCCTACGGAGCGAATGCGGTGTTAACCACGGTACCGACCCCCAATAGCGATGCGCCTCCGGCAACCCGGCTGCAAGTTCGGGTGCGGGAAGGACTCACCGTTAAAGCCCAGGCGATGGAATCCTCCGGGAGTGCCACCTTACAAACCGGACAGCCAGTCTGGGAATCCGTGCGGGTACTTCCCCGCCATCCGAGCCTCACCGTGGCGCTCGATGGAACGCTGGAGCGGATCGAACGGGTAGATGCCACGAGCGCGTTTGCGACTTTGCGCCGCGTTTCTCCGGTGACGGTGGGCGAACAGCCTGCCGATTGCTTGTTCGGGCGGGTGCGCCAACCCCAATCGATCGTCTTGGAAGAGGGATCGCCCCAGTCATCTCGCGGGACCTACGGGTTGCTATCTCCTGCGGGAGAGCCGATTCCCGGCAGTCTCACCGATACGGAAGAAGCGGTGAAAACGGCTGTTGGGCGGTTGAGTCCCCAACTCGAAAAGTTACGAGCCTTGAAGTTATTACGATCGATCGCCAATGAAGGATCGTCGCAATTGGGGATGAAAGCGAGCTTAGTCGTGGTCGGTCCCGAAGATCGGATCTCGATCGAAAAACAAACCGCGCGGGGAGTGGGGAATCTAGAAAAACCGACTCTCACCTTCCGGGAAACCAACGGGATCTTAACCTTACCCGCCCTCAGTCGCATTCGCTATCGGGTGAAAAATCTCAGCGATCGCCCTCTTTACTTTACAATCTTCAGTTTCGATCCCGACGGACGCACGCCAATCTACTATCCCTTGACACCGGACGCTCAACGGCAACAGCGCCCCATTCCACCGGGCGAAATGGCGATCGTCCCCGTCCCTTCGCAGTCAGAAGGTTGGCTGCTGCCGCGCACCCCCGGATTGGTGACGACCCAGATCGTTGGCAGCACTCGTCCGTTTAGCGCTACCTTAGCGGCTTTAGAAACCGCGAAAGTCCCCAAATCTAACGATCCCGAGGTAGTAGCCAACCCCCTGGAAATTGCCAGCGCGATCGTCGAAGACCTGCATCAAGCCAGTCTCCCCGCTACCCAAGATTTGGAACTGGCGAAAGAGATGTTCGCACTGGACGTACGCAATTGGGCAACGTTGAACTTTGCATACGAAGTGGTTTAAAGAAGGTTTGTGGGATCGCAAAAGTCAGTTAATTTGCTAATTCAATTACTATTGAAATGGGTTAAGCCAAACGCCTATATCCCCCATGAGAATTTAGGCTAAATCCGCTGACGCCAACACAATGTCACGATATTTTAATATAAGCGCCCTTTGAGCGATCCCCAGCGAACGTTTCCCGACAATCGATCGCCCTAAAATCTTCATAAAATAAGGACGATCGAGAAATCGAACCCCCGAATTCTCGTTGTCAAAAATCTATAACAATTAAGCCAGGCGCCCCCTTGCGCCCCAAAACCCAATGCTATAATCCACGATTGGAAGCCTCTGCGCGATCGAAACTTGTCAGCAACACCCACAACTCTCGAAACCAACAATCGCTTCCCATCACCGCCTAACAAGCGACAGACCAGTATTCTCCCAACTTGAAAGATCGACTGCCGACCTCAGCTAACGAACGAGCCACCCGCCTGGCATCACTCTGGCACGGAACCACTCGCCTTTGGGTCGCTCTCAACTGTTCTTTAATCATTTCTGCCAAACGCTTATGACCTTTACTTCCGAGCCTACCCAGATCCAAGTCAAGATCGCGCCTGAATTCACCGCAGAACGCGATCCCCTGAAAACCGCATCCGGCGTTTACGTCGCCGTTCACGGTCACTTCTACCAACCACCGCGAGAAAATCCCTACCTCGACGCCATCGAACGTCAACCCGGTGCTGCTCCCTTCCACGACTGGAACGAACGCATTCACGCCGAATGCTACCGTCCCAACGCCTTCGCCCGCATCTACAACGATCGCGGCGAAATCGTCCAAATCGTCAACAACTACGAATACTTGAGCTTCAACATCGGTCCGACGCTGATGAGTTGGCTCGCAGCCAACGATACGGAAGTTTACCAAAAAATCCTGGAAGCCGATCGCCTCAGTTGCGGGCGCCTCAACGGACACGGCAACGCCATCGCCCAAGTTTACAATCATATCATCCTCCCCCTCGCCAACGATCGGGATAAAGCCACCCAAATTCGCTGGGGCAAAGCCGACTTTCGATCGCGCTTCGGACGCGATCCCGAGGGCATGTGGCTGGCAGAAGCTGCCGTAGACTACCCCACCTTAGAAGCACTGATTGCTGAAGGCATCCAATTCATCATCCTGGCACCGTCTCAAGTCGATCGCTGTCGTCCCCTCCCCACTGCCGACAATCCCGATCCCGAATGGCACGAAGTCGGTGGCGGACAAATCGATCCCACCCGTCCCTATCGCTGCTACTTACCGAACTCCGAGGACACAGGGACGAACGATCGACCCTACATCGATATCTTCTTCTACGACGGTCCGATCTCTCGGGATATGGGCTTTAACGACGTTCTCCAAAGCACCCACACCTTCATCGGCAGACTGGGGTTAGCCGTACGCGGCGATAACCGCCCTTCCCAACTCATTTCCGTCGCCACCGACGGCGAAACCTTCGGACACCACAAACACTTCAAAGAACGCTGCTTAGCTCACGCCTTCATCGAAGGATTTCCCCAACGCGGCTGGACGGTGACGAATTTCGCCCACTACCTCAGCCTCGAGTCTCCCACTTGGGAATGCGAACTCAAACCCGTCACCGCCTGGAGTTGCTGTCACGGCGTTGATCGCTGGCAGGAGGACTGCGGGTGCGGCGGCGGCGGCGAGTGGAAGCAGTTATGGCGGCGTCCCCTGCGCGATACCCTCAACTGGCTGCGCGATCGCCTCATCGAGGTGTATGAAGCCGAAGCGCCCCGGTGGCTGCGCGATCCCTGGCTAGCGCGAGATGAGTACATCCACGTTATCTTAGATCGCTCCCCGGAAAATGTCGATCGCTTTCTCGCGTCCCACCAAACCCATCCTCTTTCCGAGGAAGAAAAAGTAGATGTCCTCCGCTTGCTGGAAATGCAGCGCCACAGCTTGCTGATGTTCACCAGTTGCGGCTGGTTTTTTGAAGAACTTTCCCGTCCGGAAGGGGTGCAAATTCTCCGCTATGCGGCACGGGCGATCGAACTGGCAGGCGAAGTCACCGGGATCGATCTCGAACCGGAATTTATCGGGCGGATTGCCCTAGCACCCAGCAACGTCGAAGCCTTCGGCGACGGCGCCGCTATCTATCAAAAGCTGGTCAAAACCGCTCAAATTCACCTCGAACAAGTTGCCGCCCACTACGCCATCAGTTCCCTCTTTTCCCCCTACCCCGCTCAGTCCCAAATCTACTGCTACGACGCCCAGCAGTTCGACTACCAACTGCAACGGCTGGGATCGCTGACCCTAGCCGTCGGTCAACTGCAACTGACTTCGATCGTCACTCGAGAAACGACTCATCTGGCGTTCGGCGTCCTGCACCTCGGCGGTTTGGACTTCCACTGCTGCATTCACCCCTTCGACAATCGCTTGGCGTATACCCAACTGAAAACCGCCCTCTTTACCGCTCTGCAAGAAGCCAGTGCTGCCCGCGTCGTCTTGGCAATGAACCAGCACTTCGACGGCAAATCTTTCGGGTTGCCAGATCTGTTTGCCGAAGAACGCCATCGCATCCTGCAACTGCTCAACCAAGAAACGCTGGGACGCTTGGATCGGCTGTACGCCCAGGTGTACCGGGAAAATTACGGCGTGTTGGCGGCACTGCACCACGAGGAATTGCCCGTTCCCCAAGAGTTGCAAGTGGCTGCCGAAATTGCCCTTTCCCAGCGATGTCTGGAAGCCGCACGCGGTTTGGAGCAAGCGATGACCGACACCATCGACGAGCGCGCTGGGGGCGAAGCCTATTTATTAGAGCTAGAAGCGATCGCCGCCGAAGCTCGCCACTTGCACTGTCAGTTGAACGTGCCCGAAGCCAAGACTCTTTGGGAACAATTGCTCTGGCGATCACTCTGGCAGTTGCTCCACGAAGATGATGCCGCTGCCTGTACCGCTCGAGCTCAGGTGTTCGATCGGGCGATCTCTGCCATCGAACAGTTGCAATTGCAGGTCTCCCTCGATCGCGTTCGGGAACTCTACTTTGCCTGGTTGCAAGGTCAAGTGGGGCGCTGGTGCTTAGCCGATTTCCACCTGCGCGAAACCCCCCCCAGCGAACGCTCCGGGAATCCCCCCGCCATCTTCCACCTGTTGAGTTTAGCCGATCGCCTGAAAATCGATGTCAGTCCCTGGTTGGGCTAAAGCAACCCACCCCGAATACTCGAGACCCCTGTTCCAGATTGGAACAGGGGTCTCGAAGGCGTCCCGCCAAGTAGAAGCGGGAAAATCAGCCTGATGTGGAGAGCGCACTCAAGTGTAGACCCACCCCATATAGCGATCGACAGTCCGCATTTCTCCCGTGGAGTCGCTTCGCGATCGGCTCTCAGCCATCCGCGAGAACGCCCGAAAATGGCTAAGTCCCAGTTGGATTCGTCAGTCAGTTTTGGGAATTCCCACGAAGTGCTGCCACCGCACGTGACGGTTGCTATAGAGGGTGCTAAAGTTATTTCGTAAATAATGCCTCTTTTTTTCGGAAATCAACTCAGAAATTACCCACTTCAAAATCCAAGCTCCTTTAAGGCGGGTTGGGTAGCCCAATTCGGGTGGCGATCCCAATGTAGGTGCGAACGGGCGTACGGGATCGGACGGTTAAAGATCGCCCGGTTTGGGTTGTCCCGATCTCGCTCGGCTCATCTCGATCACTTTAGCCTTACCACTTTCTCGGGCGACGCGAATTAACAAACCCGCAGCCAGTAACGTGGCGATCGACGAACTACCGCCATAGCTGAACAGGGGAAACGGCAAACCCGTCGTCGGTAAAACCCCCGTTGCCACCCCGATATTCACTAAAGATTGTCCCACCATAATCACCATCACGCCGATCGCCACCAATTGATAGACGAGGTTTTTGGCTTTGAAGGCGACGAGTAAGGATAAGGTGGCATAGCTTCCCAACAAGAGCAGCAAGACCAAACTGCCGATAAATCCAAACTCTTCGGCAAAAACCGAGAAAATAAAATCGCTGTATTGAATCGGCAAATAAAAGATCTTTTGCTGCGAGAGTCCGAAACCCGTTCCCCACGGACCGCCTGACGCCACAGCTAGCAAACTTTGAATCAACTGATAGCCGTCGCCATCGGGACTCGCCCAAGGATTGAGGAAGGACAAAATCCGCCGTCGCTGGTATTCGTTAATGCTAACGCTGAGGGTTGCCAGAATCAATCCGCCTGCGGCAGTACCTCCTAACAGTTGGTAAGACAGTCCGGCAGCCAACGCCATCAACCACAGCATCATGCCGCACAGTGCCGTCGTACTCAAGTTGGGCTGTAACAAGATGCCCACGAGGATGACACCCCAAATGCCGATCCACGTCAGGCGAACCTTGAGACTGACGTGGTTCCACCGACCGAAAAGGCTGGCAGCCTGCAAGATTAAAAAGGGTTTGATCAATTCCGAGGGTTGGATGGGGACGATGCCGATGGAAATCCATCGTGTCGCCCCGTTCACCGTCGTTCCCAGTCCCGGAACTAAGACTAATACCAACAGTCCTAAAATTCCGAAGACCATCCACGGGGCGATTTTCAGCCACGATCGCAAGGGGGTGTGGATGGCGCAGTTAAATCCTACCAAACCGACGATCGCCCACAGTGCTTGCCGCTTGAAGTAGTACAAGCCATCTCCATGTTCGACGATCGCGATCGAATAGGAGGCGGAATACAACACCAGCAAGCCGAGAACCAACCACAACAGGGTCAACCATCGGAGAACTCGGGCTTCCCACGCCCATTTGGAAACGGAAAGATCGACAAAGGGAAAAATGAAGCGGCGTACGTCTACAGCCAAGGTGATAGACCCAATTTCAGTACGATACGAAAGATATCTTATAGCATTCAGCCTCTTCAGGTTCCCCTACCGCTCGATCGCCTAGTATTAACTTTTATTACAATTCGTCAGAATTAGGAATTTTGGTAAAATTTGATACAGAATAATGCTATATTACTTATAGAAGAAAAATTTATCTCACCCCAAATTTAGCCAACATCCTGGAGGAACCGACTATGTCTGTAGACGATCGCGCGCGGGCTTTGATGCACAGCCATCACCACCTCATTCGGAATCGCCAGCAGTCTCTGCTTTCGCGGACGGCGACGGAAGTCGGAATGCCCGAAGAAACTGCCCATAACTGGACGCACATCCAAGGTAAACCCTCGCACAACAGTACGGTAACTTACGATCGCAGCCAAGCCTCGGCTAGCTAGTGTCCCGAATCCGAAAAGGCAAGCACTATATCGAATCTTGAAGCTCTCCGCATGCCGCGCTGGAATCGACCGATTCCAGCGCGAAATTGTTTGTGGAACTTTCACCCCATAATAAAGAGTGTTCGGTTCCAAATCTTTCAGCTTGGCAAGATTCGATGGACTTTGCGTCAAATCCCACCTCTTCAGCATATTTACTCGTCGTTCACGGCAGTCGCGATCCCCGACCCCAACAGGCGATCGAGACCCTCGTCCGACAAGTTGCCGATCTCCTCGGTACGGGGGCTGCCGATCTCGTGGGTTGGGCGGCATTGGAGTTGCAACCGCAACCGCTACACCAGCAAATCTGCCAATTTCTTCACCCCATCGCTGCCCAAATCGATCGCCTGCACGTCATACCGCTGTTTTTGCTCCCTGGCGTTCACGTTTGCGAGGATATTCCAGCAGAAGTCGAGTTAGCACGACGAGAAATCGGCAATCGCGTCAGCGACTCCCATAGGGAGTATCGCCCGCATATTTGCATTCATCCCCATCTAGGTAGCAATCCCGACATAGCAGAGTCTCTCACCGAGACTCTTCATGCTCGAGAGGAAACAGCTTGGGTTCTCCTCGCCCATGGCAGTCGCTATCCCGGTGGAAATCGACCGATCGCGGAGATTGCCGTGCGGTTGCAGCAGCAAGCCCGAAAATCCGTCCTCCCCGCTTACTGGTCGGTTCCTCCCAGTTTGGAAACCCAAGTTCGAGCATTGGTTGAATCGGGATACGATCGCATCGGCATTCTCCCCTACTTTTTATTTGCTGGAGGCATTACTGACGCGATCGCCCAAACGGTCGATCGACTTGCCTCCCAATTTCCTCACACGCAATTGTCCTTAGCCGAACCCCTGGGTGTGAGCGATCGTCTCGTTCGGCAAATTGTCAGCCGGATAGAATCTCACTCCATCAGCCTAAGTAATCAGTCATAAGCGGGTAGGGTGTGTTGAGGCACGAAACGCAGCATTACCAATTACCAATCACCCACTGACATGGACTTACCGGGGCATTTGCCAAAAGGCGATCGAATCGTCGTAGCTGCCGCTAAACAGCATTTGGCTTTTGGGATCGAATGCCAAATCCACCCAACCGGAGTGTTGCTTGAGAACGCCCAAACGCTCTCCAGTAGTCGCATCCCACCGCTCGATCGTCCCATGAACGTCCCCACTGGCGAGGGTGCGACCGTCCGGACTGAAGGCGAGAGATTGACTGGGGTATTGTTGGCGAACCAGAGTATGGAGCGATTGCCCAGTTTCGACATCCCACAGGGAGATCGTCCCATCCGCCGTACTGCTGGCGAGGGTACGACCGTCGGGACTCATGGCAACCGACCAAACCGGCGACGATTGGGAAATGCGAGCGATCGCTCGACCCGCCTGCAGATCCCACAGGGCGATCGTCCCGTCGGCACTTCCGGTCACCAATCGATCGCCTTGGGGCAAAAAGACAACAGATTTTACCTCGTCGGTGTGACCTCGGAGGATTTGACGCGAGGAAATAGTTGCATAGCGGCGACTGACTTTTGTCGTCGCCCACAACCTTACCTTGCCATCCTCCCCCACGCTGGCAAGGGTGCGACTGTCGGGACTGAACGCCACGTCAAAGACCTCTCCCTGGTGTCCGAGCAGGGCTTCGAGGAGAGTTCCCGTTTGTAAATTCCACAATTTGACCGATCGATCTTTGCCCGCACTGGCAATGAAGCGACCGTCGGGACTGATGGCAACTGCCCACACGGCTCCGGTATGCCCGACGAGAACGCGATCGGGATCGCACCCAGATGTATGGAAGCATGTTGAATCTAACTGCCGAATTTGCAGCGTTCCATCTTCGCCCCCACTCACCAGCGTCCGACCGTCAGGACTGACGGCGATCGACCACACCGACCCCCAACCCGAACTGAGGGTGTGCGTTCGGGGGCTGTAAGGACGCAGGGGTAAGTGGTAGAGTTTGGGTTCGGGGACGGGTTCGGGGGCGGGTTGGAACGCGGGTTGGGGAAGGGGATCGGGAGATCTCGGCATCAAGGTCACCAGTGCCAGTGCCACCCCCGCACCCACGGTTGCCGCCAGATCCCACCGCGCCCATTTCCGGATGGCTTGGGGCAACCGCTCTTTCCGTTCCAAATCGGCTAACACGTCGGCTGCCGAGCGATAGCGGTTGCGCAGGGACGTTTCGAGCAGGCGATCGAGGAGACGTCCGAGGGCGGGACTGACTCGAGTTTTTAGGTGCGATCGCCACGTCCACCCATTAGTGTGAGGATCGAAAAGGTAAAACGGCGTCATATCCGTCAGCAAACGAATGCAGATGGCTCCCAAACTATATAAATCGCTCGCGGGAACCGCTCGCCCTTTCAACTGTTCGGGAGCAGCATATTCGGCAGATCCGGAAATTCGACCCGGCATGGCGTTGCGCTCTCCCACCGTCGGTTGCGTTGTCGTAGTCCGTCGGGTGGACGTAGCCACGCTGTAGGAGTATCGCACCGAACCCAAATCAACTAACATCAGTTTGCCATCGGCTTCCCGACGAATCAAATTTTCGGGTTTGAGATCGCCGTGAATCAATTGGCGATCGTGCATTCCCTGCAAAACGGGTAAAATTTCCTTCAGCAGTTCTCGAATTTGGCGTTCGCTCCATCGACCTTCGGTCTCCAGTTCTTCAGCCAGGTTTTGCCCTTCGATGTAATCTGCAACTAAGTATCCGTAATTCCCATCTTCAAAAAATGCGGAGAAATCTGGAAGTTGGGGAAGATCGCACGCCGCTTCAATGAGATTGATCGCCCCTTCAATTTCCCCTCGAGTGGCTGCCGAAAATTGTTGAATCGTACAGTAAGGCTGAGAAGGTCGGTGTTGGTCAACTGCCAAAAACGTTTGATGCTGGCTGCCCCGACTCAGCGGTCGCACGATGCGATAGCGCGATTTCAGGAGTAAGTTCGCTCCGCAACTTTGACACCGATCTGCCGATCGATCGTTGTGGGGACTCTGGCAGTGCGGGTGAAAACAGTAGCTCATCGGAACCTCCTGAGAACTAGAACTCCCCTCGGTCTACTCCATCCAAAGTCTTCGGCGAGAGGATCGTCGGTTAGGGCTTTTGTCTATGATACAAGAGTTGTAAGAATTCAGGAGTAAGTGCTTCGCACTGGCTGCACCTACACAAGAGAGCAGGGAAAGCCGGGGAGGCTTTCTTGAGCAGGGGAGGCAGGGGAAGCAGATTGCTTCCCATGACCAATGACCAATGACTTATGACCGAAAATTTTGGGTTTCAAGCCCCGTCCTTCTAGGACGGCTTTTTGTGATTCAATCCGGATTAGTGCATCGAAATCGCGTCTAATTAAATTAGA